>JAISMM010000052.1 GCA_031276725.1 Clostridiales bacterium
CTTACAAAAAATTAATTACTAAATCGTAATTATACGGACGGAAGTATACTACGAGAACAATTAATTGTCAACCGATTTCAAAACCCCAACAATACCGAGCCGGCCATAACGATAATAAGGCCGACTATAATTTGAGGCGTAAAGGCTTCTTTGAAGAAGATTCTGCCCGCGACGCTGCCGAACAAGATACCGCCGCCGGTGGACATAGGCACTTGCAGGGATACGGACATAGTTTCGTAGCCGACAAAGCCCAGCACGGCGGACACCGCGCCGAGCGCGGACGTGGCGGCTATCAATAAAACCGCCAAAATAATGGTTTTGCGTTTGGCCGCTTTTAGGGCGGCGGCAGACGGAGAACCTGCCGACGGCGGCGCCTCGTTCTCTGGCGCGGTTGCGCTTGACGGAGAACTTTCCGCAGTCGGCGCGGTTGCGAACGGCGACGAAATTTGTACGCTTGACGGAAGAACTGCGCTATCCGGCGCGGTAGCGTCGGCAACGGATGCGGTCGCCGACGTATTGCCGGTAGCGTCGGCAACGGGCGCGGCTTTGCTGCACGTAGTTACGTCGATAATCGGAGTTACCTCCCTGTCGGGCGGCAAATTAACAAGCGGCGCGGCGGTAGAGGCGGCGGGCGCGGACGGAATTTGCGCGGTTCTTTTCTTGACGGCTGCGCAATAAATCCAATATGCCGAAAGCGCGAACGTGAGCATAAAGATGTTGTCCCAAATCAAAAAGTCGTTGCGGTTAAGCGCTAAATCCGGCCGCGTGGAGTAAATTTTTGATATGACGACGCCGACGACGCCCAATACCGCCTGAATTAAACTTAGAATTATGAAGGTTTTGCCGATTTTTTGTTCCGCGTTTTTTTGAGCGGTTTGCGCGCCGCTTTGACGCTTATGCACAAACAAAACCGCCACGCCGGCGAATATGACGGCGATTCCGATGACCTTGTAGACCGACACGGTTTCGTGCAGGATTAAAAAACCGAAAAGCGACACGAGGCTTAGGTTCAAAAAAGTTCCGATAAGCCTGTTGATAGATATTTTGCCGTACTTAAAAATCGCTATGTTCAACAAAGACGACGAAAAGCCGACGACGCCGTATATCAGCGCCATAATTACGGTGAACGCGTTTGTATGAAACGCGAATTTGTTAAAAATAAAGTAGTAGGGCGTTCCCGACAGGCACATAATTATAGGGTAAAACAGAAGATCCTTAGTGCCCTTCATAAACCGTTTTTGGTACACCTTTAAGAGGCAGGTGCTGACTGTCCCCACCGTTAAAATCGCGAGTATTATGATGTAGTCCATATAGTTCATATAGTTATCCTTTCTTTTGCGAAAATTTTGCCGGGCTATGCTTACCCGCGCGTTCGGTTAAAAACACGGCGGAATACGCCTTGACGGTGAATTCGGGTTTTTGCAGTTCGACCGCGCCGTCCTCCGACGGATCGAGCAGTTCATAACCGCCGCCCCCGCCGCCGCACGTTTTGCCGATGCGGATATCGCGGCCGTTATTGTTGACGAACATATACAGCGGCGCGCCGTCCTTGATAAACGCGGACACTATAAAATCGCCGTCGCCACTCCATCGAGGCCCGCCCGACGCGGCGGCAATATCCGCGACGGGGTCCGCGCTCAGCGTTACCGTTCGGGCGTACCGGGCTATCCGCTCGGTATCGGTTAAGCGCGCGCCGTGCAAGGGCTTCCGCCCCGACCAAATTACGGTTCCGCCGGCCGCCCGAAGGCGCTCCAACTTTTCTAACACGCCGACGGGAACGACCTCCGCGCCCGCCATAATCACCGTTCCGATTTTCATACCGCTTATTTGCAAAAATCCGTCGTCCGTTACGGCGGCGCCCTCGATCGCTACGGCGTCGATAAAATCGAAATCGCGCTTGTCGCTCCACAGCGCGGTCGCAAGGCTACGCAGATCCTCTTCCAGCGCGCCGATCTCGGTTTCGCGCCTTCTGTACGTGGCATGGTTGGCGGTTTTTATGGGCTTATACAGCGCCTGAAACGTTTCGACCGGGTAATAGACGCCTATTTGCGCGTCGTGAACCGCGCCGTGAAGAGTACTCCCCATTCGGCCCAAATAGTCGGAAAAGGCGACGGGATTTTTGAAGCGCTCTATCGGCCAATAGGAATTCAGATAATTTATGCCCGCCAGCCACATCATATTGCATACGGCGCGGACCTGCTCGTCAACGACCCTGTCCTCCTCGCCGAGGTGGCGTTCTAACGAGCACAATTCGATCATAACCAGGTCGGACTTGCCGCGAATGCGGGCGAGCGAGCCGATATGCTTAGTACCCATATACCAATACTCCATATAGCGCGATAAGGTCGCGCGCAGGCAGTCGCAGCCGATATAGCCCGCTTTGTCGAGCGTGGTGTAAAGGTTACCGTAATAGGCGACGTGGTCGTGAATAAACTCCTCGTTGTCGATATGCCCCGACGACTTTACGCCGCGGGCGGCGCACCAGTCCGCGATATTTTGGAAGTACGACTCCGACACCGCCGCCGCGAGCGTTTGACGGTAGTTTACGCGCGTTACGCGCGCCTCGACCGAATCGCCCTCGAACAGAAAGTGGAGCTTGTTAGTCAAGTCGTAGCCGTGCATTTGCAAAAAGCGTTTTTCAAGCCCCCGAACCCACGACACGGGCGTGTATTTATGCCCGTCCTTATACTCGCGTTCTACGTCGATATACGCCTCCATAAGAGCCGGCTCGTCGGTAAAAAACGCGTCGACGTCGCGGCTTAGATTTTCGAGTTTTTCGGCGTAGGCGTCATAGGTTATGCGTATAAACGCGTCGACCGCTTTTTTGTCGGCTATGTTGATATAGGGCCGACCGTAATTCGCGGCGGCGGCCGTTCCCTCGAACAGCTTTATCGCGCACACGATATACAGCTTGCCCCCGACGGGGTAGCTAAAAAGAATATCCAAAACGTCGTCGGGCTTTTGCCACTCGTCCGCGCTGCGGGCGTCCGTCTTAAACAGCGTTATGCCGAGCGTCCCGTAGTCCGGACTTTCTTTAAGAACGAGGTCGCGCGCGGTGCCGCTCGGGAAGGCGTCCTCGTCGTAAATCCAAACGATGACGCCCTTTTTTTTGAGCATCGCGACAAGTCTGTTCAGCCTTTCCCAGCCGACGGGATCGCGCAAATAGCCCTCGCCGAACGGATGGTTGATCACGACCCCGGCGACGCCCTTTTCGATAAGCCCGTCGACGACCGGTTCGGGATCGTCGAGCGTGGTAAGATGATGCGCCATCGCGTGGAACTTGTACCTTGCATCGGTCATAAAAATATAGTCCTCCTAAAAAATAATTTCAAAAAATCTTGCGCGGTACGGCTCGTTAAACGTTACCGTGAGCGTGTCGCCGTTCCAAGAAAAATCGGTTTTTTCCTTTTTGGGGTAGCCCGTTTTTACCGATTTTATCGCTTGCCCGAGCGGAATTTTACGCTCGCCCGCCCCGTCGAGATTCCAAACCGCCAAAAACAGCTTGCCGCCCGCCGTAAAGCCGCCCGAAACGAATTTATCGCGAAAATCGGCGAACCCCAAGGGGAAGAACGGCGACGACTTTTTTTTGAACGGCGTAAGGCGGTTGTAATAGGCGGCGCCCTCGCGCACAAGCTCCGTTTGCCGCGCGGTGAGCGTTTCGATATGCGACGCCAAATGCATACGTCCCAAAAGCGCGTTTACGGTGTTGAATATGACCGTTTCGTCGTCGACGGCGGCGTCGGCGCGGGGCTTGGGGTAGCTCCACACCCCGGCCTGCTCGGGCAACACCGCGCCGAGCATATTGGCGGCGATAAACGGATATTTTTTGTAATCGGTTTGATCCGAGGTCGATTGAAGCGAATGAAGGGCGAGCATCGCGTAGTCCATACGCTGGCCGCCGCTGCCGCAGTTTTCAAAAATCACGTTCGGGTAACGCTTTGTAAGCCCGCCGAACCATTGCAGATACGCCCGCGCATGCGAAAGAAGTCCGTCGCCGAGCGAGTCCGCGTTTAGCTCCGTCCCCGGCCCCGCGCATTGATTGTAGTCTATCTTTATGTATTCGGCGCCGTAGTCCGCGATCATCCTCTTAAAAACGCCGTCCATATACGCGCGGACCTTTTCGCTGCGAAAGTCCAGCTGATAGCGGCCCATATTGAGTACGCGTTTGCCGTTGCGGACAAAAAAGCAGGAATCGTCGTAAACGCCGTCCATACCGCCGCACAGATGCCCGAACGATTCGGGTTCGATCCAAAGCCCGGCCTTCATACCCAGCGAGCGTATAAACCCGACCGTTTTTTTAACGCCGGAGGGGAAGCGTTTCGCGCTCTCGCGCCAGTGCCCGACGTAGGAATAAACGGCGTCCTCCTCGTTGTGCCAGCCGCAGTCGATAACGTAGTAGCGGGCGCCCGCCTCGGCGGCGGCGGGAGCTATTTTTTTTGTAAGCTCCTCGGACGGATTATCCCACGCCAAATGCATATACTCGTTAAAGATGACGGGCAAATTTTCGTCCGCCTTGTTTTTGGGTGCGATATGCCGCCTGTACGCCGTCATCGCCCCCAAAACGCCGTTCAGACTGCCGCCCGAGCAAACGGCGGCCGCGACGGTATCGAATTCTTCGCCCGGCTCTAAGCGCTTGCTCCACTGATTAAAATGCTGATTCGGCCCGCCGATATTAAGGTAGAGTTTGCCGCAGTTTTCGCCGATTTCCCAATACCAGCCGCCGTTGTTTTCGATTTGGAACATCAAAAATACGCCGCTTTCGGCGTCCTCGATAATCGCCTGCGGAAGCTCCTCCTTGCTCGACCAGCTGCCCGTATTACAGCCCGAAATGCGTTTCATCGAGCGCGGGCTGCCCTTAAAAAGCCCCGAGTCGAAAAACGAAAGGCGGCGCGGCTGACACTCGACGTGCCAGCTGTTTGTGAAGCGGTACAGGAACAGCTTTTCGGCGCTTTCGACGCCGCGCGACCCGAGTCCGTAAAGAACCAGCGAGCTGATATGTTCGAGCACTACGGGCGCGTCGGACACGTTTTTTACGGTGTTATAGACGCGCGCGGCGTTGGTGTCGGGGTAGCCGCTAAAATGCGTTACGACCTCGATAAGGGCGCTGCGCTGAACGATATTAAGCGCGTTGTCGGTTTGCGTGTGCGAAACGTAGCGCAATTTGTCCCATTCGGACGACATAAATTGCTTTGCGCCGCGGCTGACGGGCGCGTTCTCGCCCGCGATATGCGCCTCTACGAACACGCACAATTCGCGCAGCTCCTTTTGGAAGGGCGCGCTGCCGAACGCCCGGGTCAAAAATATTCTGCCGCCGTCCGCCTCGAATTCTAATTCCTTGAATTTAATCGTCATAACCTACCGCTTTATGCAAAAAGTTCTAGCCTATTTTAACCTCGTTGAGGGCGCACCGCTCCAAATAATTGAAGCCCGAAAAGAAGTCGTTTACGCGGTAAGCGAGCGTGTTGTTAAGAATAATTTCAAGCGCGTATTCGCCGCCCGCAAGCCCGCTTAAATCGAATTCGGACACCTTATCTATCGTCGAAAATTCCGCGCCGCCGATTTTGACGCGGCAGAATTCGCCGTCGAAATCGATAAAGATTTTGTCGCCGTCCTTGATATTCACCCTTGCGGCGTATTTAACAAAGCCCGAAAACTCCGGTTTTTCGTCGGCGGCGTTAATGTCGAACGCGCCGTCGATTTTTTTGTAGAACTCAAAACCGGAGCCGTCGGTGAGTTTTGTGTAGACGTCGAAGTCGCGGATTACGGTCGCGGCGGCTTTGCGCTTAGCGTCCGACGCGGCAAAGGGAATGTCGGTAAGGGAGGTTATAACGCGCGCCTCGCCGCCGCCGATAACAAAATCCGCGCCGCCGACAAAGCCGTTCGCGACGCTTTTTTTGCCCTCGTTAAACAGCATATAAAAGTCCTTGCCGCCCTTGACGTAGTGCATAACGCGCAGATCCTTGGCGGGCTTTTTTAGCCGCGCGTCGTAACAGCCGTTATTAAACAGATATTGCGGGAGCTTGTTAAGCGGAATGTCCCCGCCGGCCTTAACGACCCGCGCGGTTTTAGAGAGCGCACCGAGCGCGGCGGCCGAATCGGGCGAAAGGTATTCGTAGTAGGGCGCGATAAGCGCCTTGTAATCGGACTGCCCCAAGCTCATAACGCCGCCGTTAACCTTAATATTTTTTAGGTCGTATTCGGGAACAATATCGAAGTCTATTTGATTTTGCGTAAGTATTTTGGCGACCGCGTCCACGCCGCCGTATTTAAGGCCCGACCACTCCGCCTCGGCGTGGTAAAGCACGGCGGCGCTTACAACCTGCTTGCCGCCGCTAAATAACCCGCACATATCGGCGGCGTAGCGCCACAGTAATTTGTAGGCGTAGAACGACGGATTGTCGCCCTGCGCGGTATGATGGGGCGGGCAATCGGGATCCTCGCGCCGCATCGAAAACGCGTGCGGAATAAAATGGTTTATGCCGCGCGCCAAGCAGTGGTTTATGAGCCAGCGCATATCCTTGACCGTTTCGCCCCAGCCGTAAGCCCCGAAAAGCTCGCACAGCGCCTTGCCGCCCTTTTGCGGATCGATATGCGCCGCGCTCGACGCGAGCTTGTTAAGCGTGTAGTTAAAGAACGCGGGGTCGGCGACGCCGCCCTCGATGGGCGCGGCGGAGGGGAATTCGTTGTTGTAGGGCTTGATTTGATGAAGCACTATGTCAACCGCGCCGAAGTCCGCGCCGCGCTGACTTTTGAAGTAATGCCCCGCGCTGCAACCCGTGCGGGTGTGCGCGCCCATATCCTCGATGATATGCCCCGCGTAAAGAACGCCCCGGCGGCGGCACCAATCGCCAAGCCGTCCGCTAAAATTTTGACCGTACATATCGGTTATCGCGTTCATATACCTTACGCGGATTTCCGCGGTGGGCGCGCCGATATCGTACCAGAGCGCCGCCAAAAGCGACGGATCGCCGCCGGTAACGAGCTTGCCGACCTCGTCGGAATAGGGGTAAGCCATACCGGGGTTACCGAGCGTGTTTTGATAGGCGTTGATACTTTTGGCGAGCGGCGACGCCGCGCCGTTAGCAAAGCGCGGCTCGTCCGAAAAAAAGCCGACAAAGGTTTTGCCGAACTCGTGCTTGTAGCGGGCGTAATGCGGCTCGTACACCGCGTCGATCAGAGCGTCGACCGAACGGCCTTGAAGCATATCCACAAAATACGGCCGCTCCCTGCCCGAAAAAGTCGAAACAAAAACGGTGAAGCGCCACGCCCCGTCGGGAATATCGCGGTAGATATAGCGGCCGCGAATATCGGCGGTAACGTCGATCGCGGAATTATAGACTATGCCCTTGCGGCCGCGCCTAAAAAGATACGCGCCGACGACTCTGTCGCCCGCCGTTTCGCCCAAGGCGGTCGGAATTACCGCGCCGTGCGCCCTTTCGCCGTCGCCGTCCGCGTTGTCGTCCGCTTTTACGTTAAGCGGAATTTTAGCGCCGAAAACGGGCCCCACAACGTCGATATTGACGGCCTTTATGTGGCGCGCGCGCAAATGGCGCTTGCTTTTTTCGATAGCGCCGACGGCGTAGCCGGTGGGATAGCTGATTTCGTCTAAAAGCCAAACCTGCAAGCCGAGCCTTTTTGCCTCGGCCATAATAATATCCATATCCGTCCACCAGCGCGGCCCGCAAAAATCCTCGTGAACGCGCGACTCCACGCAAAACGCCTTTAAGCCGCTGTCCGCCACGCGCCCGACCTCCGCCGCCAGCTTGTCGGTTTCGTCCGCGCGAACCCAAAAAAACGGAAATATGTGCTGCGCCTTTACTGCTTTATTCTGTTGCGCCGTCATTTTTTATGTTGTAACTCCTGATGTTTTAATTAACGGATGGGCAAAGACAGTGAATTTTTTTGCGGCTGCCGCCAAGCAATTTAACCGCCCCGGCGCTACGCGCCACGAACCGAGCCGTCAAACGGCGAAGCCGTTTGTAGGGCGTGCGAGCCCGCGAGCTAAGCCCGTCAACAAGGCGAGGCACTCCACGGAGGGGAATTTTGGGGATACGCCAAGGGCGGCGGGCGGGCTTTGCCTTTGGTATTTATCGGTTAGTCCGCCGCTATCGGCGCGTTTCTTGAATTCCCCTCTATGGAGGGGTGGCGGCGGATGCCGACGGGGTGGTTTGTATGCGCCGCTTGCAAAGACCCTTACCACCCCGGCGCTAACGCGCCACCCCACCCCGGAGGGGAATTTTGGGGATACGGCGAGTGCGGCGGAATAACGGGGAACCACCCCGGCGCTAACGCGCCACGAACCGAGCCGTCAAACGGCGAAGCCGTTTGTAGGGCGTGCGAGCCCGCGAGCTAAGCCCGTCAACAAGGCGAGGCACTCCATAGAGGGGAATTTTGGGGATACGGCGAGGGCGGCGGGCGGGCTTTGACTTTGGTATTTATCGGTTAGTCCGCCGCTATCGGCGCGTTTCTTGAATTCCCCTCTATGGAGGGGTGGCGGCGGGTGCCGACGGGGTGGTTGATTGCCCGCCGCACCAAAGCCCGCTATTTGCCCGCGCGCTTTATACGAACGAATTGTACTCGATGATAGTGCCGGCGCTGACGAACTCGCCCCAATTGAGCGCGACGATATTTTCGCCGTCGCCGTACTCGTCCAGAATATCGCAGTCTAATTCCGGAATGCTTTCGGTTTTGCCGTCGGCGAACTCTTTTAGACGCTTTGCGCAAAAGCCGAGCCGCGCGAGCAGCGCCCCCACGCGCGCCTCGTGAACCTCTAACCCGAAGGGCTTGTTGTCGGCGAGCCACCCGCGGCGGAACGCGGCGAACCAGCGCCTTACGGCGGCGGCGGCGGCCTTGTAGCCGTTATCCGCCAAGCTTTTTAGGGCGGGGCCGTCGTGCGCCCGGTACGCCGCCCGCGTGCGCGCCCCCAGGTCGAACTTTAAGCGCAGAGCCTCGATAAGCAGTCTTTGAACGGCGAACAAGTATCCGAATTGCGGCTTGACGTTTTTTGCCGCCTCTAATTTTTTTAGGTGCGAATCGTAGACGGCGGCGAACGACGGCTTGACGCTTTTGTCGGTAAAGCCAAGGAACGGGTCGGCGAAAAGCAGGTACTTAGAGGACGAGTTGACGCGGTAATTCGGCTCGCCGCTAAGGTTGTTCGCAAGGTCGAGCTTCATAAAGTCGTCGAGGCTCCCGAATTCCTTATTAAAGAATTCGGCGAACGGCACGCCGCCGCCCGCGCCCCGCGCCGCGTAGCCGTAGTACGCAGTAACCGGGAGCGCGGCAAGAGGCGGAACCTCCGCGCCCGTGTCGCCCCAGCTTGTGAGCATAATGTCGGTAACGCCGCTGTCGGCGCACGCCTCTAACGCCGCCTCGGCGGTTTTTAGCGCGAAGCCGTTGTGGGGGGCAAGACCTATCCACTTCCAATCGCCGCCCGCGTAGACGACCGAGCCGAAAAGCTCCTTGCCGCGTTTAAGGTTGGCGGCTATGCGCTCCTTGTGGGCGGAAAAGTCGGACGAGCGCATATCGCCGTAGTCCCAATAGACAACGCGCGCGCCGTATTCGCGCACAAGCCTTGTGAGGCTGTCGTCCGCGCCGCCGCGACCGAACATAAAGTCGCCCCATAAGAGCGGCCGCAAGCCGTACCTTTGCGCCGTTTGCAGGACTCGCTTTAAGTGTTCGGCAAAGATTTGCCGACGCGGCTTGTAGCCGTTTTTGTCGAGGTACTTGCCGCGCCCGAGCATTTTGGGTTCGTCCATTCCGATATTGACGGTTTTTGACGACAGCGCGCGCGAAAGCGTGGCGAACATATTGTCGATAAGCGCGTAGGTGCGCTCGGCGCCGACCAAAAGAACGTCGTTGCAGTCGATCGCCTCTTGATAGTAGTCCTTAAAGCGGTAGACGCCGCGCATATGCGCCAGCGTTTGCACGCTCATAGAGAACTCCAAGCCGTTATCGGCGCAAAGAGCGTCGATTGCGCGCAGCTCGTCCTCGGTGTACGCGCCGTTAAGGTAGCCGAAGTAGGGCTCGTTTTGAACCTTGTAGGTGTTTTCGCAATAGAGGCTAAGACCGGTATAGCCGAGAGTTTTTAGGATGCCGGCCGTTTTGCGCAACGCGGGAACGGACGCAACCGCGTTGCGCGAACAGTCGAGCATATAGGTGAGGGAAATTTTGCCGTTTTGGTTGCTCATACCGACCCTTTACGCGTTGCGGACAAATACGATATTGTCGATTATCATTTGAACG
>JAISMM010000045.1 GCA_031276725.1 Clostridiales bacterium
ACTACCGAACAAGGTTGCCGCTTTTGGATCGACAGGGGCATAGATTTTCTTATTTGTCAAAACGACTTCGCCCTGCTCGCCGCCGCCGAAAAAGCCCTCTGCCAAGCGATGCGCGCGGCGGCAAAAAAGACGCAAAAACATATGCTAAAAAGTAAGATTTTGGGAATGAGCGCGTTTACATTTTTTCTGTCGCTCGCGACGGTCGCCGCGCTTACAACGGCAAGCGTATTTGTAAAACCGCTTTGGTACAAGGCGTTGCCGTGTTTCGTTACCGTCGCCGTTCTGTACCTTAGCGCTAACGCCAACAAATACTCGTATCTTTTGGGCGCGGCAAACAGCGTTCTTTATACGGTCGTCTACGTCGTAAACGGTTTGTACGGCGGCGCGGTTTCGGGGTTCTTGCAGGGCGTAATGTTACAGGCCGCAATCTTTGTAAAGTGGAGTCTTTCCCCCGGCGTCAAAAAGAAGCCCGTCATAAAGTTTTTGGGCAAGCGTAACGAGGCCGTCGTTTGGGCGGCGATGCTCGGGCTTTGGGCGGCCGCGTATTTTGTCTTGCGGACGCTTAACGGCAGCAACGCCCTACTCGACGCGCTCGGCTTTTCTTTGGGTATCGCCTCGTTCTTTATGACGATTCGCGCCTACGCCGAAACTTGGCACATAGGTATGGCGTCGTATGCCCTGCAAGTAGTATTGTGGAGCGTCCGCATCGCGGCGGATATTAGGGAACTTCCGCTTTTAATCATAAGCGTATACGGCCTGATAAAGTCCGTCGAGGGGCTGTTGTCGTGGCGCAAAATCCGCCGCGAACAGCAAAGCATAACCGCATCCGTTCACGTTCCCGACACGGCGGACGAGCGGGCGAATGAATAGTTGACAATCAAAAAATATTAGTATACAATAAATTGGTATACAATAAAGGAGAATTATTATGAAAGAAATTTTATTCAAGGATTTGGCGGAATTAGCCGTGGAAAAAGACCGCGTAAGCGGCGAACTTACCGCCGACAAGTGGCAGACGCTCGACTACGAAACGGCCGAGGGCAAGGGCAAGCTGCTGCTCGCGGGCGAGTGTACCTACCCGCAAGAGGTTACGTTAAGGCTTAACGTTCGCGGTTGGCACAGGATATACTTGGGACTTTTGAGCGTTACGGGCTCGGAGTTTACGGAGCTGCGGTTATCGGGCGGCGCAAGAGCCGGCTTTATGCCCTCGCACACGAGGGGCGTCAACGGCTATCCGGCGTGGGGTACCTACGAGTGGATCGAGGAAGATTTTTGGCGCGCCGCCGACCTTACGGGTAAGGATATAATAATATCCAAGCCTCCCGCCGCGGGCGCGGCCGTCGCGTCGGCGCTCGCCTTTTTGCGATTAGAACCTATGAGTCAAAAGGAGGTCAATGAGTATTCCGCCCCCGATACGGAAAAAAACGTTATGTATCACTTCGATACGGATTTTTATGTGCGCGGCAATTATGCGTCGGCGTCGGAATATGCGGGCAGGGTGGAAATGCTCAAAAAAGGGCGCGGCGAAATTTTGTTGTTAGAAACGTCGTTTGACGACGGCGCCGTTGTCGAGTCTTCGCCCGACGACCCGTTTTACTTATACGGCAGAAGGAATATCGACCGATATATGTCGAAATATCTAAAAGACAAAACGGCGGTGCAAACCGCTATAATAAACAAGGCTCACGGTGAGGGTATGCGCGTTCTCGCCGCAAACCGTATGGAGCTCGGCGACTTTTTTGTTCCGTATGCCGAAAAAACGTACAACGCGGGGTATCAAGACAAGTACCCCGGGCTTTGTTGCCGCACCCGCACGGGCAACAAAATCGCCGCGCTCTCCTACGCATACCCCGAGGCGCGTAAAATCGCCGTAGATAAATTACTTTCCCGCGTGCAGAACGGTTTCGACGGCGTAAGCCTTATATTCCACCGCGGCGTGCACGTCGCGTTCGAAAAGCCCGTTATAGACAAGGTTAAGGAGCTTTACGGCGTAGACGCGCACGAGCTGCCGTATTCGGACGCAAGGCTTAACGGCGTTTTGCGCGGCTATATGACGGAATTTATGCGCGGGCTTAGAGCCGCGCTCGATAATCTTTCGGCAAAGCGGAAAAGGGAACGCTATCACGTAAACGCCGTAGTAT
Source organism: Clostridiales bacterium (assembly GCA_031276725.1). Taxonomy (GTDB): domain Bacteria; phylum Bacillota; class Clostridia; order Christensenellales; family Pumilibacteraceae; genus RACS-047. The sequence continues at coordinate 2,142 of JAISMM010000045.1, forward strand.
ATTACGACGCCGACAGCAGCGCCGATTTCGGGCTGGACGTAGACGCGTGGGCGAGGGACGGACTTATCGACAGCGTGTCGCAGGGGCTTATGACGCACTACGAGGATTTGGACGGCTGTATGCAAGACGGCGCTCCCTCGCTTATAGATTTAGAAAAGTACCGCCGTATCAACGGAACGCGGGTAATATTAAAGCGCGAACACAACGATATTACGGGAAGGGTGGCGTCCGGAATACCGGGCTTTTTGGACATAAGCAAAAAGTACGGCATAGACTTTTACGCGACGCTCGCGTGGGAGGGCAACCGCTATTGGGAGCATCTTGCGCTCGCAAAGGCGGTTTACAACGCGGGCGCGCAAAAGCTGATCGTGTGGAACGGCAACCACGTAACGGAGCGTTTGCCCGTGCTCAACACGGTCAAAAGTTGCGCCGACAAGGACGGGGTGATTAGCGGCAAAACGCCCGGGTGCGTCAAATTCCGCCGCGTGCTGTCGATAGCGGGCAGGGACATATCCGAATACAACCCCAATTGGCGCGGCTAAACGTCGCGGTAAACTCAACCGAACAAAACAAATCAAAAAAAGTTATAAAGGAGAACATAAACAATGAACAAACCTAAGATAGGGATAAGACCGTGCATAGACGGTCGGTGGCTGGGAATCCGCGAGAGCTTGGAGGAGCAAACTATGGAGATGGCGCGGGCGGCGAAAAAGCTGATCGAGGAGAACTGCTTTTACTCGGACGGCACAAAGGCGGGGGTCGTAATCGCGGACACGACGATAGCGGGCGGCCGCGAGGCGGCGGAGGCGGAGAGCAAGTTCGCGGCCGAGAACGTAACGGCGACGCTGTCGGTAACGCCGTGCTGGTGCTACGGCAGCGAAACGATGGATCTGAATCCGCTCACGGTAAAGGCGGTGTGGGGGTTTAACGGCACGGAGCGACCCGGGGCGGTGTACTTGGCGGCGGTGATGGCGGCGCACGCGCAACGGGGGCTTCCGGCGTTCGCGATCTACGGCAAGGACGTTCAAGACGCGGGCGACAAGAGCGTTCCCGACGACGTTAAGGAAAAGCTGATACGGTTCGGCCGCTGCGCGTTGGCGGTCGGGCAAATGCGGAACAAGTCGTACGTGTCGATCGGCGCGGTGTCGATGGGCATAGCGGGCAGCGACCTCAACGCCAAGGCGATGCAGGACTACTTCGGCATAAGGGCGGAATGGACGGATATGGTCGAGATTTTGCGCCGCATAGAACTCGGGATTTACGACCGCGACGAGTACGAAAAGGCGTTGAGGTGGGTAAAGTCGTCCTGCCGCGAGGGCGCGGATTTGAACGAAACGGTTTGGGAGCGCGGCGCGCTAAGCCGCGGCGAAAAGGACGCGCAATGGGAATTCACCGTCAAAACGACGCTCATAATAAGGGACATAATGTTCGGCAACGACAAGCTGAAGGCTATGGGCTTTCACGAGGAGGCGTTGGGCAAGAACGCGGTTTTGGGCGGATTTCAGGGTCAGCGGCAGTGGACGGACTACAAGCCGAACGCGGATTTTCCGGAGGCGGTTTTGGCGTCGACGTTCGATTGGAACGGCAAAAAGGAGCCGGTTATCGTCGTTACCGAGAACGACAACTGCAACGGAATGAGTATGCTGTTTCAAAAGCTCCTAACGGGCAGGGCGAGCTGTTTTGCCGACGTAAGGACGTACTGGTCGCCCGCGGCGGTAAAGCGGGTGTCGGGCTATAGTCCGGAGGGCAAGGCAAAGGACGGCTTTATTCATCTTCTCAATTCGGGCGCGGCGGCTCTCGATGGCACGGGCGCGGCTAAAAACGCGTCCGGCGGGCCGGAAATGAAACGCTGGCGCGAGGTTACCGACGCGGATATTAAGGCGATGCTGCAAAGCGTCGAATGGGCGCCCGCCAACAGAGGTTATTTTAGGGGCGGCGGCTATTCGTCGAGCTTTTCGACCAAGGGCGAAATGCCCGTAACGCTGACGCGGCTCAACTACGTGCACGGCATAGGCTACGTGTTGCAGCTTGCCGAGGGCTGGACGGCGGACTTGCCCGACGGGGTGAACAAGACGCTTCTCGACCGCACCGACCCCACGTGGCCCAGCACGTGGTTTGCTCCGCGCTTAGACGGCTCGGATGCGGCGTTTGCAGACGTGTATTCGGTGATGGCGAATTGGGGCGCCAATCACGGCGCCTTCACCTACGGGCATATAGGGGCCGACCTAATAACCCTCGCCGCTATGCTCAGGATACCCGTCGCTATGCACAACGTTCCCGAATCGTTAATTTACCGCCCGCACGCGTGGTCGGCGTTCGGCACCAAGGAGCCCGAATCCGCCGATTTCCGCGCCTGTAAAGTCTACGGCCCGATCTACGGGTGAACTCTAAACGAATAGTTGAGAGTATTATAGGAGTGAAGAATGCTATGTTTTTACCGAACGATAAATTCGACGTTATCATACAGGCGGGTCAGTCGAACGCCGAGGGTTGCGGAAGGGGCGCGGCGCCAAAGCCGTATATCCCTACCGACAAGGTTTTATATTATTCAAGCAATTTTGCCGCCAAAATCGTTTCGTGCGGCGACGGCGCCGAATATCTGTCGGTAACGTATCCCGAGCCGCCCGATATAAGCGTCGCCGCCGAGCACGGTACGCCGGGCGATCCGACGGGCGATTTTGCATTGTCGTTCGCCCGCGAATATATAAACGACGGTCGCCTTAAACCGGGTCGCAAACTCCTCATAATCCGCGCGGGCGTGGGCGGCACGGGATTTAGCAAGGGCTTTTGGCTACCCGGCGGGGTCTGCTTTTCAAAGCTCGCGCAGATGATTCAAGAGGTGCGGGACGCGAACGCGGACAACCGCTTTATGGCGCTGTTGTGGCACCAAGGCGAACACGACGCCTTTGAGAACACCGGTTGGAGTCCCGAATTTAGGGAAAGCGAATACGCAAAAAACTTCTCTTTTTTAGTTGCGTGCGTCCGCAATCTGTGCGGGCGTCCCGAACTTCCCGTTATCGCCGCCGGGCTTTGCCGCGATTGGGCGGATAAAAACGACGCCGCCTGCGCCGCTGTCGCGCACGCTACCCGGAACGTTCTTTCTGTCGAAAATCACGGCGCGTTCGTCGACTCGGACGCTCTTTTGTCTAACCGTCAAGCCGATCCCTTATCGAACGACGATATCCACTTTTGCCGTGCCGCCCTTTACGATTTAGGCAAACGCTATTACGCCGCCTACAAGGCTATACTAAGCCGAACCGTTTCGCCATCGAACTTATGCGCGAATGCGGCGAGGTGTTCGGGTTTGCCGCAACGTTTTTAATCGACTTTCTAAACCCAGAATTGGTAGCCGCGGTCGGTATATTTATGTGCGCTCACGACCTTATTTTGCCCCGCGCGCAAGCCGTTATTGACCGTTCATTTAAGCCTGAGGGGTTCACAAAGCGCACAGTCTCCGGCTATTAAGTAGAGGGTTTTTTATCGAGGATAAAAACCGCTTTTGGTTTATTTATTTTTCATCAAAAATTTCTTAATTTCAAAGAGGGAAAAGTTGCCAAAATTGACCCCTTATTCCTCATTTTATGACTAAATGTAAAAAATGTTGCGATAAACCGAATGCAAATAAACGCAATGAAGCAAATTTATTGATTGTCTTTATCGTAGTGATTCAGAAATGTTTAAGCGCCCGGTGTTTGTCCGGGAACGCACTCGCCTCGCCATATGCTGTTCTCCGGTTATAAGATGGGGAACGCGATAAAAACCGTCCGAAAGGGCCGATTTGTGCTTAAAGAGGGACATTGTGCGGTTCTTTTTGAGATTTTGCCGGATCTACGCGGTTTTGTCGCAGACAATACGGTCAAACACCGTTATCTAAAATATTTGGCAACGGCAAACCCGCGTCTTAATTAGTTAGCCGTAGCCGGATTCGAACCTTTGAAGATCAAACGAAAATCGAAAATATAGGGCAGGGGGGAATTCCGGATAAGCGGGGCGGATTTTTTAGATAGAAATTAACTTGTTTTTGCGGGCGATAGCACCGCTATTGTCAAAAAAAGAAGGCGATTTGTGGCAAAAGATATGTCATAAAAGTCGCTTAAACTTGTTCGGAGTTTTCAATAACGGAGTCAAGGTCATATCTGCAACGGAATCCATTTCGGATACTCCAGAGGGAATTATGTTCGAGAGCATACTTGAAGGCTACAACAAATATTATTCGGCGGAGCCGTCCGCCAAGGTGCGGCGCGGATTAAAGGAAAGCCGCATAAAGGGTAACTTCACGGGCGGATATGTTCTTTACGGCTATGACGTCGTAAACAAGAAATTAGTTATAAACGAGCGCGACGCAGAGATTGTTCGCAAGATTTATACGGATTGTGCCAACGGCGTTCTGCTCAAAAATATAGCCGCCGAATTGAACGAACAAGGTCGTTTAACAAAAACAAACACTCTATGGACGATAAATCGCATATCGCGCATATTGAACAACGAAAAGTATTGCGGTATCGTTGGGAATGACGATGGGATTTACACCAATATTATCCCGCCTATCATTGACGAAACGCTGTACAAGCAAGTCGGTTTGAATATGGGAGCGAACAACCGCAGGACTTCGCACTTCAAAAGCCCGATACCGTTCTAGTTAGTCGGTAAGCTGTTCTGTATGCATTGCGGCGCTCCTATGAACGGAGAATCCGGTACGGGCAAAACTAACGTCTACTATGACTACAAATGCCAAGCTAATAAGAAAGCCAAAGGGACTTGCGTTAAGCAATCCGTTCGCCGCGATATGCTTGAAGACTACATTGTCGATAAAATCGAACAATACATCCTGCAACGCAAATATATAA
>JAISMM010000046.1 GCA_031276725.1 Clostridiales bacterium
ACGCGGTTACGGTCGAACACAAGCCGACCGCCGAATATCCCGAAGCCGCCGAGGTCATAAGCGGAGTTTTTTACAAAACGCTCGGTTATATCAAAAAGGAATTGGCGTTCAAGCTCTTGTGCGCCTTCGGCAACGGCTATATTCTGTCGGGTAAAATCACCGCCATTACGGGCGACGGCAACCCTTATGGCTGCAATATCGAAATACAAGATAAGGTCAATAAAAAAATATAACAAAAAAGTGTGCAAAAACGGTTGCCAATTATGCAAAAAAGTTGTACACTAACAGTATGAAATACGCGAATAAAAATTTATACCGCCCCGAATTCCGTTCAATCGGAAGCGTTTGCCGCGCGGCAATTCGTCGGGGGGGGGTTAGCTTAAAAAATTTTTCGCGAGTAAGTTTTTATATACGCAAAATAAGTCGGTCGATTTTTCGGTCGGCTTTTTGATTGCGTTAAAAAATTATAGCCGCAAGGAGAATTATTTATGAAAAAGTATGTTAGGTTATTGTTTACAACAATTATGTTGACAATGTTATCGGTTGGTTTTAGCGCTTGTTTTGGCGCGAAACGTGATATGCGGACTCAGCTTGCGCAACCCGTCAATATCATTATTAATGCCGCGCCGACGTCGGTTACGTTTGTTAATAACGATAGAACCGATGAATATGAAGAATTAGAGGTTAGTATTGACGGTACGAATTGGCAAGGCGGTACAACTATCACGGGGCTTACTCCAAACACTTCGTATACCGCTTACGCAAGATATAAAGAAAATGAAGTATATAAAGCGAGCGATTCGTGGACAAAGGCTTTTACCACACCAAAACACGGGCAGGATGCTCCCGCCGTTTCGTTTTCGCAAGCGGACAAAACCGTAACGTTCGATCCGGGTTCCGCCTTGGAATATTCTTTTGACGGCGGAACGACCTATAGCGCCGACAATGAGCATACCTATACCGAAAATGGTGAAAAGACGGTTAAGGTTCGATACAAGGAAACGGACGAAAAATATAAGAGCGCGGAACAGATTATCGACGTATATATAAGCGATTTTTACGGCGGTTTTGGTACCGAGGAAGATCCGTTTTTGATTAGTACGTTAGAGCATTTTTATGCCATTAGCACTGTAGCGCATTATAAATTGATTGCGGATATTGATTTTTCATCAAGTTCGGCGATTGTGCCTGTTGACATACAATCCTTTGACGGGAACGGTTATAAGATAATCAATCCGATAGTTGCGGGCGCCGGAATATTCAGATCCGTGGGGGAAGTCAAGAATTTAACCGTTGAAAATGCGGTTATCACGTTTGCGGTTTCCGGTATAAATAATGAATATAATATTGGTATTATCGCAGGTCGCGCCCAAGTCGTAAGCAACTGCAAAGCAAACGGAGAAATTACTATTACTGACACGCGCGCTTCGGGGCAAAGCGGTTATGTCGGTGGGTTAGTGGGCAGGACTCGCATTGTTTATGGTCTTGACGAATACAAGGTTGTCGATTCATATGCAGATGTCGATATTCGCTATAATTCTTCTGTCCCTAGTAACCCGCCGACATACAACACTCAATTAATATTGTATGTCGGCGGGTTGTTCGGTGCGGATGAGAGATCCATAAATGTTAATGATCAAATCACAGTTTCAGAGTCCGCCGCAAAAGTGGACATCGAGTTATTGGGAACATACGGCGCGTACGTCGGCGGCATTACGGGGTATATGCAAGGCAATGTAAGTAATTGCTACGCAACCGGAACGATTACAACAGGAGGCTCGGGCGGCAACATATTTATCGGCGGCATTGCCGCAACATTGCTGAACAGTAGTATCAATTCTTGCTATGCTGCGATGAATATCGGCGCCAGCGGTCTTGACCAAAATGCTTTGTGGGCGGCATAGCAAGGTCGTTAACAGCCACGACGGTGCAAACCGCAAGAGATTGTTTTTTTGCGGGTAATATATCGGTTACGGACGGCGGCGGCAAAACCGTGATGTCGGACAGTTTTGCGACCGGAATCGTGCCGCCGATCATTACACAGTCAAATTGCTACCACTCCAATAATTTGACTTCGCCCGTAATTACAAGCAAAACTACGGCGGTGGCGGTTGCCACGATGCAAACGGCGGCTTGGCAACGGGATACGTTAGGTTTTGACCCGGATATTTGGAGCTTTATCGACGGCGAATACCCGACGTTAAAGTAAGGTTAAACCCTCACAAGCGACATTACGCTCTACATTAAATACGTCCCCGCTAATTAAAAAACTCCGCGCCGCACGTAGCGCCGGAGTGGGTTGTCCGTCCACTGCATTCGGCTATTCCCCAAAATTCCCCTCTATGGAGGGGTGGCGCGTAGCGCCGGGGTGGTAAGGGTTTTAACGTTACCACTTTTACAAGACGACCTACAAAAACAATCAACCACCCCGTCGGCATTCGCCGCCACCCCTCCACGGAGGGGAATTCAAGAAACGCGCCGAGTGCGTAAGTAACGCCGTATCGATTGATTGTCCGTCGCAATCGGCTATTCCCCAAAATTCCCCTCTGCGGAGGGGTGGCGCGTTGGCGCCGGGGTGGTAAGGGTTTTAACGTTACCACTTTTACAAGACGACCTACAAAAACAATCAACCACCCCGTCGGCATTCGCCGCCACCCCTCCCCGGAGGGGAATTCAAGAAACGCGCCGATAGCGACCGACAAACCGTCCAAAAAGATTGTTAAACGGCAAAATCTATCAACGCCTCAATCGGCAATTCCCCAAAATTCCCCTCTATGGAGGGGTGGCGCGTAGCGCCGGGGTGGTAAGGGTTTTTGCAGGCGGAATATACAAACCGCCGTACGGCGAACAATCAACCGCCCCGTCGGCGAATGCCGACGGGGCGGTTAAATTATAGAGTTAACAAGCGCTTAAAATATACGGACGAGGGTGTTTTTTAGTTGGTCGCAGGAGGTTAGGTAGTAGCTTACGCCGTTTAAGTTTGAGGTGAGGGCGGCGCGGCAGTCTTTGCCGTGAAGGTGGCCGTAGATTACGGCGTCGACGTTGAAGCGGGTGAAGAGGTCGGTGAAAGGCGAGGGGGATAGGGACGAGTCGAAGGGGGGGTAATGGATCATAACGGCGGTTTTGTCGAGGGGACCGCGCAGCTTTTGCATAGCGGTAAGCGACAGTTCCATACGTATAAGCTCGCGGTCGTAAATCTTTTTGTCGTCGGGGGAGGAATTGCCGCGCTCGGGGGTCGTCCAGCCGCGGCTGCCCGCGACGATAACGTCGTTAAAGCGCAGCGCGTCGTTTTGCACGGCGTAGGTTTGCCCGGAAAGGGCGGCGCGGACGGCGGAAATGGACTTCCACCAATAGTCGTGGTTGCCGCGCAAAAGGACTTTTTTGCCGGGGAGCGAGCCGATATAATCGAGGTCGGGCTTTGCGCCCTCCAAGCTCATCGCCCAGCTAATGTCGCCCGCTATTAAAACGAGGTCGTCCGCGCCGACGGTTTGCCGCCAATTTTGTTCGATTTGCTCCACGTAATTTTCCCACGCGCCGCCGAAAATGTCCATGGGCTTTGGGCAGTTTATCGAAAGGTGCAAATCGCTTATAGCAAAAACCTTCATTTTGCGGCGGTGATTTCGATTTCGACGAGCGCGCCCTTTGGGAGCGAGGCGACGCCCACGCACGAGCGGGCGGGCGGATTAACGCCGAAAAACTCCGCGTAAACGGCGTTGAGCGCGGCAAAATCGTTCATATCCGTCAGATAAACGGTGGTTTTGACGACGTTTTGCGCCGTCATATTTTGGGATTCTAAAAGCGCGGCTATATTTTTAAGCACGCGCCGCGCCTGTTCCGTTACGCCGCCGCTTACCGTTTCGCCCGATCGGGGGTCGATCGCGATTTGACCCGAAAAAAATACGAGTCCGCCCGCCGCGATTCCCTGCGAGTAGGGGCCTATCGCCGCCGGGGCGTTTTTGGTTTCGATTATCCGTCTTTCCATTTGTTTATACCGTCCTAAAATATTTTTTCGTTAAAGATTACCTTGTAGCCGCTTTTTTCCAAATTCGTTATAACGCGCTTGCCGTGCTCGAAGCCGCCGACCTCGCAGGTTATGTGCAAAATGGTTTCGTTCAGGTGGATTTCGGTGCTCATACGGTCGTACTGCACCGATATGATGTTGGCGTTGTTGTCGGACATAACGCCCGCGAACGAGGACAGGCTGCCCGGCTTGTCGCTCAATACGACCGAAAATTTAAGCTGGCGGCCCCGGCTGACAAGACCTTTTTCGATAATCTTGTGAATGAACCCCACGTCGATATTTCCGCCCGACAGCAAACAGCCGATTTTCTTGTTTTTCTCGACGAGCGACCCCGACAGGGCGAGGGCGAGCGACGCGGCGCCCGCCGGCTCGACTATCTGTTTTGTGCGCTCTATAAGGTGGATTATGCACGAGGCGATTTCCTCGTCCGTAACGGTCATCATCGCGTCGACGTAGCGCGAGATATATTTCATAGTGATTTCGCCGGGATTTTTTACGGCTATGCCGTCGGCGATCGTAAAAATATTGTCGGTGCGTATTAGCTTTTTCGCCTCGAACGAGCGGACTATCGCGTTCGCCCGCGCCGCCTGCACGCCTATGACCTTGATTTTTGGGTTGATATTTTTGATCGCGAACGCCGCGCCGGCAAGCAGACCGCCGCCGCCCGCCGGAACTATCACGACGTCCAAGTCCGGGCAATCCTCCAACATTTCGAGGGCGACCGTTCCCTGACCCGCTATAACGTCCTCGTCGTCGAACGGGTGAATAAACGCCGCGTTTTTTTCCTTTTCGATTTCGCGCGCCTTATTGTACGCGTCGTCGTAGCAGTCGCCGGACAGTACGACATTCGCGCCGTAGTCGCGCGTGGCGGTAATCTTTGCGATGGGCGTTCCCGTGGGCATAACTATAAACGACTCTATGCCGCGCTCCGCCGCCGCGAACGCCACGCCCTGGGCGTGGTTGCCCGCGCTCGACGCGACCACCGCGTCCGGCTTTTTATCGGCGGCGAGTTTCGCGATTTTGTTGTACGCACCGCGCACCTTAAACGACCCCGTTCTTTGCTGATGCTCGGATTTTAGGTAAATATCGTTGCCGCAAAGCGCCGAAAATGTTTTTGAATGCGGCATCTGTGTATGGTGTACGGCGTTAGCGAGTCTTTGCCGCGCCGCGTATACGTCTTTGAGTTCCATTTGTACTAATTCTCCCGTAGCTACTATTTTAACATTTTTTTGCCGGAATGGCAACAGATATTTGCGTCGTTTTGGCTTATTTTCCGTTTATTGTATTTTGAGCGGAATGCGACGGGCGTAAATTTTTGCAAAAAATATAAAAATTTTATGTAAAGTGGTCAAAAATGGTTGCAAAGGGAAAATTTATGTGGTATAATGTGTATACACCAGAACGGGAGAGGAGCGCGCGTAGGATGTTTTTTGGCGAATACCGTCATCAGCTTGACGAAAAGTGCAGAATCAGAATTCCCGCCAAGCTCCGCGAGGACTTAGGCGAGAAACCTTTCGTTATGCGCGGGCCGAATCACTCCCTCATAGTCCTTCGCGAGGCCGACGCCAACGCCATGCTGACAAGCCAATTCGGCGACGTCGATATGGTAGACCCATCCGAGGACAACTTTACTCTGCGTATGCTCACATCCAGCGCGTTTTTCGCCGAGGAGGATAAGCAGGGCAGAATACTTCTTCCGAACAAGCTCCTCGAACACGCCGGGTTCAAAAAAAAGGGGAGCGACGAGGTGAACCGTAACGCCGTTACGATAGGCGCGCTCAACCGAATCGAAATTTGGTGCGAAAGCGTTTGGGACGGCTACTACGGCGACGTTCCGGCGGAGGAATTCGACAAACGCCTGTCCGAGCGGCTAAAAAATAAACGCGCGAACGGCGGCGTAAAAAATTAATTTTGGTTATGACGAACGCGATGCAACAATATCACATACCGGTTTTGCTTAACGAGTGCATCGAGTCGCTTAACATATTGCCCTCCGGACTTTACTTTGACGGCACCTTGGGCGGAGGAGGGCACAGCGAGGCGATGCTTCGCCGCGGAGCTAGAATTATTGCGACTGATTTAGACGGCGAAGCCATCGACTTTGCGCTTGACCGCTTTTCGCGGGTGAGCGCCTACGCGGGCAGATACGCGTTGATTAAGGGCAACTTTAAGGACGCGCTGCAAATATTTTCGGATCGGGGCATTACCCGGATCGACGGCGCGGTGCTTGACCTTGGAGTCTCGTCGCGCCAAATCGACGACCCCGAACGCGGCTTTTCGTACGCGCGGGACGGGCGGCTCGATATGCGTATGAACCGCGACGGATTCGTTTCGGCTCTTACGATAGTCAACGAATACGCCGAGGACGAGCTTGCGAGAATCATTTTTACCTACGGCGAGGAGCGCGCGGCGCGTAAAATCGCGGCGGCGATCGTCAAGCGTCGGGCGGAAAGACCCGTCGAAACGACGGCGGAGCTTGCCGGAATCGTAAGGGAATGCGTTCCGTTTTCGGGCGCGAACGGCCACCCCGCCAAAAAGACGTTTCAAGCTATCAGAATTGAAACGAACGGCGAGCTTGCCGGGCTTTGCGAGGCGCTTTCGGACATATTCGGCGTTATAAGGTCGGGCGGCAGGCTCGCGGTGATCGCGTTTCACTCGTTGGAGGACAGGCTTGTCAAGCGGACGTTCAAAAATTTTGCGACCGACTGCGTGTGCGACAAATCCTTCCCCGTGTGCGTGTGCGGGCATAAGGCGAGCGGTAAGTTGCTTTTTAGTAAAGGCGTCAAGCCCTCGAAGGAAGAACAAAACGGGAACCCGCGCTCAAAAAGCGCGACGCTGCGCGTAATCGAAAAACTGTAATAAACCACAAGGACGGAGCATAAAATGGTATCAAGCAGAAGACAAATTTCAACCGAACGGGACAAGCGCGGCGGTTATACGAATCCGCGCTTAATCGGCGGGCTTTTCGAGAACGGCGGCGTTCCCGCGTCGGAGTTCGCGGACAAGCGCACCGACTCGTATTCCACCGGCGACGTTACGGCGCGTTATACGCGCGGCATCGCGATCGACGATAAGGAGCTTGAAAGAGCGGCAAACGACGTTCAAACCGAACGCCCGGATCTCTATTCGGACGCGCCCGAAACGCTTGCCGGGCGTCCCGCGTTATATACGCAAGCGCCCGTAAGGAGCGAAACCGAAAAGCCGTTAAGACCGGCGAAGCCCGCCGCGCCCGCGATGGGCGCGGATAACGGTACGCGCGGCGAGGTAATGCCGCGTATAGCCCCCCCGCGCCGCGCCGCCGCCAAAACGGAGCCCGAGCGCGACGTCAAAAAGACGGCCGTCGCTCCGCGCACAAAGGTTATTTTGGCCGTCTACATAGCCGTCGTAGTCGTTTTGGCGGTAATAGTGATAGCCTCGGGCGTCGCGATAAGCTCCGCGTCCGAATCGGCCAATATGCTGGAAACGGAAATCGCGCGCAAAACCGAGCTTATTCAAACGCAAAAAAACGAGCTCGACGCGCTGTCCGATCCCGCTAACATAGCCGCCGCCGCCGTCGCGAACGGTATGGAAAAGGTCGAAAACACCGAAGATATGGAGCTTATCGCGCTCGCCGAACCCGCGGCTTATGAGCCGAGGACTAATCCGTTCGATAAGCTGTGCGACTTTATCGGCAAAATTATCGGAAAATAATAAGCGCTCCGGAGGGAGTTATAATTGAACGAACCGTCAAACCTGCACTCGACACGAAAGAGGTTATTGATTTTTGTAATATCGATAACCTTTTTGTTTACCGTTTTGGCGGCGCGGCTTTGTTATATTCAGCTTGTGCAGGGGCGCGAGCTTCAAAAAAAGGCGGCCGACCAATGGTACAGAACGTTGCCGCTGGGGGCGCCGCGCGGCAAAATTTTAGACCGCAACGGCGTCGTTTTGGCGGACAATAAGGACGTCTTTACGGTTTACGTCCGCCCCCGCGCGTTAAAGGACGCCCGCGCCGCCGCCTGCGGGCTTGCCGACGCCCTTAATTTAGACGAGGCCGCGCTTCTTGAAAAATTTACAAGCGCGCGCGTTTCGGAGTTGACGGTCAAGCGCAAGGTCGACCCCGACGGGGTTTCGCTGTTGCGGCAAAAGAATATCGAGGGGATATATTTTGCCGCCGAAAGCAAGCGCAACTATCCCGACTCGCCGAATATGTCGCAAATTTTGGGCTTTACGAATATCGACAACGCCGGCCAAAGCGGACTTGAAATGTACTACGACGCTTTTTTGAAGGGTACGGACGGACTCGCTTACACCAACACCGATATGGCGGGGCGCGAGGTCGACGACACCGCGACGGGCTATTTGCCGTCGATACCGGGCTGCGATTTAACGCTGGCGGCCGACCGCGCTATTCAGGGCTTTGCCGAATACGCCGTTATATCGGCGCAAAACGAGTGGCAAAGCAAGAGCGCCGCCATGATAGTTATGGACTGCGCGGACGGCGGCGTTTTGGCTATGGCGGCGACTCCCGGGTTCGACCTTAACGAGCCGCCGCGCGATAATATCGACCTTTTGAACGAGCTTACAAAGAACAAGCTGATTACCGACGTTTACGAGCCGGGTTCGACGTTCAAGATTTTTACGACGGCCGCCGCTATCGAGAGCGGTAAGGTGAGCGACGCCGACCGCTTTTACTGTTCGGGCTCGCGCGTTGTGGACGGTCAAAGGATCAAGTGCTGGCGCAGCATAGGCCACGGCTCCCAAACGCTCGCCGAGGGCGTTATGAACAGCTGCAACTGCGTCTTTATGGATTTGGCGTTGCGGCTAGGAACAAAAAACTTCTATTCGTCGCTGCATAGCTTCGGCTTCGACAAAAAGACGAATATCGATTTTAGCGGCGAGAGCCGGGGTATTTTGCTCCCGGAACAGAGCGTAAAGCAAATAGACCTCGCCCGCATAGGGTTCGGTCAGGCCGTCGCGGTAACGCCCTTGCAGCTTGCGGCGGGAGTGTGCGCCGCCGTTAACGGAGGGAATCTTTTTGAGCCGTACTTTGTTAAGAGCATAAGCGACTACGCGGGCCGCAAGGTGTTCGAGCGCGCCCCCAAGATCGCCTCGCGCCCCGTAAGCGCCGCCGCGAGCGAAAAGTTAAGGACGCTTTTAGAAAGCGTCGTCGTTTCGGGCGGCGGCAAAAAAGCCCAAGTCGCCGGCTACCGCATAGGCGGCAAGACCGGCACGGCGCAAAAGTACGAAAACGGCCGCGTGGCGCAGGGCAAGTACGTGTCGTCGTTCATAGGGTTCGCGCCCGCCGACAACCCGCGCTACGTCGTTTTGATGATAGTCGACGAGCCTGGCCCCGGGGCGTACTACGGCAGCATAGTCGCGGCGCCTTACGCGGCGGAGGTGTTCGGCAAGATTTTCGACTACACCGCCGAGCCGCCCGCCGCGCCCGCCGAGCCGCCGCGTTACGTCGTTATGCCGGACGTTTTGGGTATGAGCGCGTCCGAGGCCGCCGCCGTCTTAAAGTCGGCGGGCTTAGAGTGCGAAATCGCGGGCGACTCGGGCGCGGTAGTGTCGTCCCTGCCCATACCGTTTGCGAGCGTTAAGGCGGGCGACGTGGTATTAATTAGGTTAGAGGGGTAGGGAACGCATACGCGCAAAGCCCGGGCTTTTTCATCGGTTCGGCTGTCGAAATTTGTCTAGTTTTGCTCACCCCTTGAAAAAACCGCGCGGTTTTGCTAGCATAGAAGTATACGGACAAAAGGACGGATTTATATATGAAACTTTCGCTATTGCTCGATTTTTCGGCGCCGGAATTAAGCGGCGTCGAAATAACCTCGCTCGCGCACTCGACGGCGGACGCCGCGCCGGGCGCGTTGTTTTTCTGCCTCGAAGGGCATTCGGCGGACGGTCATATCTACGCGGGCGAGGCGGTAAAACGCGGGGCGGCGGCGATCGTCGCGTCGCGTCCCGTCGACGTTCCGGTTCCGGTCATATTGGTCGAAAACACGCGTTCGGCGCTCGCGCGGGCGGCGCACAAATTTTTCGGCGAGCCGTCGAAAAGGCTCAAAACGGTCGCCGTTACGGGTACGAACGGCAAGACGACGACGACCTATATTATAAAGAGCATTTTGGACGCGGCGGGCAAAAGGACGGGCATAATCGGAACGAACGCGATTATGTTCGGCTCCGAGCGCATCGAGGCGAACCTCACCACGCCCGACCCTATCGAATTGCATTCCGTTCTTAAACGTATGGCGGACGCGGGGATCGAGTACGTCGTGGCCGAGGCGTCCGCGCACGCGCTCGCCCTCGACAAGCTCGACGGCATAGTTTTCGACGTGGCGGCGTTTACGAATCTTTCGCGCGACCACCTCGACTTTTTCGGCGGTATGGACGAATACTTCGCCGCCAAAAAAAAGCTGTTCACGCCCGCCCGCGCCCGCTACGCCGTCATAAACGCCGACGATCCTAAGGCGCCCGAGCTTTGGACGGGCGGCGTTCCCTACACCACCTACGGCTGTCTTAACCCCGCCGACGTATTTTCGATCAACCTAAAAATGAGCGTGGGGGGTTTAAGGTACGTTCTTAATATGAACGACGACATCGCCGACGTAAAGTTCAATATGCCGGGCAAATTCAATATGTACAACACGCTTTGCGCCGCCGCCGTCGCGGGTGCCTTGGGGATTAAGCTCAAATATATCGTAAAGGGCATACGAAGTCTTATCAAAGTCGACGGGCGGTTCAACATTATAAATACCTCAAAGTGCAGCATTATAATCGACTTCGCCCACACCGACGACGGACTCCGCAACATTTTAACGACGGTGCGCGAGTTCGCTCCAAGGAGGATAATCACCGTGTTCGGCTGCGGCGGCGACCGCGACAAAACAAAGCGTCCCGTAATGGGCGCGGTGGTTTCGCGCCACTCGGACCTGTGCATTTTAACGTCCGACAACCCGCGCACCGAAAAGCCCGAGGCGATTATAGCCGAAATTTTAGAGGGCATAGAGCCGGCTAAACGCGGCGCCGTTCTTTGCGAGGCCGACCGCAAAAAGGCGATACTGTCGGCGATAGAACGCGCCGGCGAGGGCGACGTCGTGGTCATAGCGGGCAAGGGCGCCGAACGCTATCAGGACGTTATGGGGCGCAAAATGCCCTACAACGACGAACAGTACGTTTTGTCGCTGTTAAAGGAACGCAAAATTTAATGGCGCGGGTGTTGCTCGGCTTTATAACGGCGTTCGCCGTAACGGTCGTTCTTTTGCCGCCCGTAATATATTTGTCCAAAAAATTAAAGGTGCGCCAAACCGTTTTGCACTATGTGGACAACCATCTGTCCAAAAGCGGCACTCCCACTATGGGCGGCGTCGCCGTGATTTTGGGGCTTGGCGCGGCCGCGGCGGCGTGTCGCGTCGGGGGCGGCTCGTCCGCGCTCCTCGTTCTTTTGACGGCGGCGGGCTACGGCGTTATCGGCTTTTTAGACGACTTTATCAAGATTTACTACAAGCAGAATATGGGTCTTAGCGCGTGGCAAAAAATTCTGTTCCAAACTCTCATCGCCGTAATAGTTTCGGTCTACGCCTACAACAATCCGCTTATTTCAGACGTCGTTTACGCGCCGTTTTCGTTAAAGGAATTGCCCCTCGGGCTTTTCGCGCCCGTCCTCTATACGGGCGTGTTTTTGGCGTTCACCAATTCCGTCAACCTCACCGACGGACTCGACGGACTCGCCTCAAAAACTACCGCCGCCTACTGCGTCGCGTTCGCGGGGCTGCTCGGCGTAATAATCTACCGTTTCGGCGCGGACGGCGGTTTTAGCGGCGAGTACCTAAATTTGATAATAGTATGCGCCGCGCTCGTCGGCGCCCTGTGCGCCTTTTTGTGCTTTAACGCCTTCCCCGCCAAAATCTTTATGGGCGACACGGGCGCCCTTGCCCTCGGCGGAGCCTTGGCTGCGCTCGCCGTCGTTTCGCGCCTTTCCCTTTTCGCCCCGATTTTAGGCGTTATGTACGTCCTCACCAGTCTGTCGGTCATCTTGCAGGTGCTCCACTTCAAGCGCACCCGCCGCCGCCTCTTCCTAATGGCGCCCCTCCATCACCACTTCGAGCGCAAGGACGTCCACGAAAACCGCATCTCCACCCTCTACGCCGCCGTAACCCTCTTCGTCGGCTCCCTCTGCGTCGCAATAACCCTGGCTTTGGCATAGAACAGATTTGCCGACGCGCGGCGGTGAAAACGCCGCCGACGGCGAACGACTTCGTAGCCCCGCCTTCATCACTCCGAAACGCACTTTTGATCGCCCCGCCCAACCGTTAAAACTCCGCAAAAAAATATTCGGACAAAATTTTACGCGAAAAATTTTCAATAAAAATTCACGAAATACTATTTGTGTTAAAACGGTTGACAAGGGGCGGATAGGTGTGGTAAAATTAGGGCTGTAAAGTAAGAATGCTTTACAGTGTGTTTTGGCGGAGTTATGAAAGATTTGGATATTTGCAGGCTTAACGACGTGTACGGCGGGATGCTGACGGAGCGGGCGAGGGAGGTCGTAACGCAGTATTACGATTGCGATTATTCGCTTGCCGAGATTGCCGAAAATCTGTCGGTAACGCGGCAAGCGGTGCATATTGCGTTAAAAAATGCCGTCGCGGCGCTGCAAAATTATGAAAAAAAGCTTAAATTTGCCGAAAAAGCGGGCAAAATAAGCGCCGAGGCGCGTCGCGGGGCGTCGGAATCGGCTTCGGACGGGCAAAGGGCGGCGTTCGACAGAATTTTACGGATACTCGATTAACAAAAAAAGGTAATAAAATTGGGACTGTTTAGCTCGTTATCGGAAAAACTAAATCACGTTTTTTCAAAAATAACCTCGCGCGGGACGCTGACGGAGCTTGAAATCAAGCAAGCGATGCGCGAGATACGCGTCGCGCTTTTAGAGGCCGACGTGAATTTTAACGTCGTCAAGGATTTTGTTTCGCGCGTGAGCGAAAAGGCGGTCGGCAGCGAAATTATAAAAAGTTTAACGCCGGGGCGGCAGGTGGTAAAGGTCGTTAACGACGAGCTTACGGCGCTTTTGGGCGGCGCGCATTCAAAATTAGAGGTTTCATCAAAGCCGCCCACGGTCATTATGATGTGCGGGCTTCAAGGCGCGGGCAAGACCACGTTCTGCGGAAAGCTCGCCCTGTACCTGACTAAGCAGGGCAAAAAGCCGCTTTTGACGGCGTGCGACATTTACCGCCCCGCGGCGATAAATCAGCTTAAAGTGGTGGGCAAAAGCGTAAACGCCGAGGTGTTCGACAGGGCGGCGCAAAAGCCCGCAAAGACCGCCAAGGAGGCCGTCGAATACGCTCTTTCAAAGGGTTACGACACGGTTATAATCGACACGGCGGGGCGCTTGCACATTAACGAGGAGTTGATGGACGAGCTTATCGAAATCAAAAAAGCGGTCGCGCCCGCCGAAATTCTTTTGACGGTCGATTCGATGACGGGTCAGGACGCGGTTACGGTCGCCGCCGCCTTTAACGAAAAGCTGGACATTACGGGCGTTGTGCTTACAAAGCTGGACGGCGACACGCGCGGGGGCGCGGCGCTTTCGATTCGCGCCGTTACGGGCAAGCCCGTCAAGCTGTGCGGCACGGGCGAAAAGCCGGGCGACATAGAACCGTTCTATCCCGACAGAATGGCGTCGCGAATCCTCGGTATGGGCGACGTTTTAACGCTTATCGAAAAGGCGCAGGAGGCCGTTACCGAGGAGGAAATGGTAAAAATGGAAAAGCGTCTGCGCGAGTCCAAATTTACTCTCGACGACTACCTGTTGCAATTCAAATCGCTGAAAAAGATGGGCGATATGCGCGAGCTTATCGCGATGGTGCCGGGGCTTTCGGGCCGCGTCAAGGGCGACGTCGAAATCGACGAGCGGCGCATAGAACTCTTTAAGGCGATAATCCAATCTATGACTAAATACGAGCGCGAGCACCCCGACGTCATAAAGGCGAGCCGCCGCAAGCGCATCGCCGCCGGCAGCGGAACGTCGATTCAGGACGTAAACCGCCTGTTGAAGCAATTCGAGCAAACTAAGGAGATGATGAAGTCCCTTAAAGGCGGCAAGTTTAAGCCCGGCTCGAAATTCGGATTTTAAGACGGACTACGGCAAAGTCAAGACCGCGCAAAACGGTAGCCGTAGCGGCAAGGGCGGGTTCGCGCGACCGCCCGCGTATACGGGCTTAGCTCGCAAGCCCGCAAGCCCTGCAAACGGCAAGCCGTTTGACGGCCCGGACGCGCGCGTACTCCGGGGACGCAGGCAAGGCGGAGTTCCGCATTTGTCGCTCCGACGGTCATTAATAAAAAATTTTTTTAAGGAGATATAAACACTATGGTAAAAATCAGACTCACAAGGCTCGGCGACAAAAAGACGCCGTTCTACCGCGTTATAGTCGCGGATTCGAGGGCGCCGCGCGACGGCCGCTTTATCGATACGCTCGGCAGCTATAACCCGCTCGCGAACCCGGAGGTTATCAAAATCGACGGCGACAAGGCGAAAAAATGGATAGCCGACGGCGCTCAGCCCACCGACACCGCGCGGGCGCTTTTGGTAAGGGCCGGCATAATCGAGCAGGGCAAACGCGCTCCCGCCAAGACCGGTTCCGTCAAAAAGAACAAGACCGAATAGGGAGGTAATTTTATGGTTGAACTCGTAAAATATATGGTCGATTCGCTTGTGGATAACAAGGACGCCGTCGTCATCACCGAGGAAAACGACGTTGTTAAGGTCAGCGTCGACAAGAAGGATATGGGCAAGATTATAGGCCGGGGCGGCAAAATCGCGAAGGCTATGCGCGCGGTAGTACGCGCCGCCGGAATTAAGCGCGGCAAAAAGTACACGCTCGACATTTTAGAGGCCGACGGCGCCGACATATTCGACGAGTCGGACGGATCGGACGAACCGGGCGGCGGAGTCGAAGCCGCTACGGACAACGGCGACGGGGACGAGTCCGACGCGCCCGAAAAGGACACGGAGCTGCCGGAGGATTAATGGCGTACATTACGGTCGGACGGGTTTTAAGGGCGCAGGGCTTAAAGGGCGAAATCAAGGCGCAAAACCTTTCGGACGACCCCGCGCGTTTCGATAAGCTTAAAGCCGTCTACATAGGCGGCCGCCCCTACGCGCTCACCGCCAAAAGAGCGGCGGGCGCTTTTGCGTACCTTTCTTTGTCGGGCGTTACCGACCGCGATACGGCGCAGAGTCTTTCCGGCAAGGACATACAAATCGACCGCGTAAACGCCGCGGAATTAGCCGACGGCGAGTATTTTATCGCCGACATAACGGGTTCCGTCATTCTGACCGAATCGGGCAAAATTTTGGGCGAAATTACCGACGTGTCGCAATTCGGCGCGGCGGACGTTATCGAGGCGAAAAACGGCGATAAAACGTTCCGTTTTCCGTTTCTTAAACGCCTCGTTCTTAACGTGGACACGGTTAACAAGCGTTTTACGGTCGACGAAGGGGTTTTTTGCGGGGTTTGCGTTTATGACGATTAAGATTTTGACGCTCTTTCCCAAAATGTTCGACGCGTTGCGCGACGGCGTTACGGGACGCGCGATCGAATCGGGGCTTGCCGATATACGCCTTTACGACATACGCGACTACTCCGAAAACAAGCACAAAAAGTGCGACGATACGCCGTTCGGCGGCGGCGCGGGTATGGTTATGACCCCCGGCCCCGTCTATAACGCGGTCGCGGCGGCCGACCCTTTTCATAGCGCACTAAGGATATATTTGTCGCCCAAGGGCGAAAGGCTGACTACCGCCTACGCGCGCGCGCTCGCCGCCGAAAGCCGCGATTTGCTGTTTTTGTGCGGCCGCTACGAGGGGGTGGATCAGCGCGTTTTGGATATGTGCTTCGACGCCGAAATCTCGATCGGCGACTATATTTTGACGGGCGGCGAGCTTGCCGCCATGGTCGTTTGCGACGCGCTTTTGCGGTTCGTGCCCGGCGTTTTGGGCAGTCCCGAATCGGCGGAGGACGAGAGTTTTAGCGGCTCGGACGGCTTGTTGGAGTATCCGCAATACACGCGCCCTTTTGAATTTTTGGGCGAAAAAGTTCCCGAAATATTGCTTTCGGGCCATCACGAAAATATCGCCGGGTGGCGCAGGGAGCAATCGGAATTAATCACGCGCCGCCGGCGCGACTCCGCTATCGGCGCTAGCGCGGACGCGGTTAAGGCGGATAAAACCGGGGCGGAAAATACGGCGGCGCGCGGCGCGGATACGGCGTGCGCCGAAAAAATTCATAAGGGCGTTAAAGGCGGTAAGCGCGGTGATTAATTGGTTCCCGGGGCATATGGCAAGCTCGTTGCGTATGATGCGCGAGGAATTAAAGCTCGTCGATTTAATATTCTACGTGCTCGATTCGCGCGCGCCCGCAAGCTGCAAAAATCCGCTGTTCGACGAAATTTTTTCGGGCAAAAGGATTATTTATGTGCTGAATAAGGCGGATTTAGCCGATACCGCCGCGACGGAGGCGTGGGCGGCATATTTGTCGCGGGGCGGTTCGGCCGCCGCGGCGGTAGACAGCACGGCGTCTAAAAGCGCGTTTTCGCTCGTTAAGCTCGCGCGCGATGCGTGCCGCGAAAAAATCAGGCGCTACGAGGCAAAGGGCGTCAAAACGGCGGTTCGCGCGATGGTTACGGGCGTGCCGAACGTCGGCAAATCCACGCTGATCAACAACATTTGCGGACGCGCCAAAACGCTCACGGGAGACCGTCCGGGCGTTACGCGCGGCAAGCAGTGGGTCAGGGTCAACGACTACTTCGAGCTTCTCGACACTCCCGGCACGCTTTATCCCAAGCTCGACGACGAAACCGCCGCCCGCCGCCTCGCCTATATCGGCAGCGTCAAGGACGAAACGTTCGACGCGTACGCTCTCGCCCTGTCGCTTATCGGCGAGCTGAACGCCCTCGACCCCGGCATTTTATCGGCGCGTTACAAAACCGAGGCCGCCTCCGACCCCGCCGTCTCCCTCGAAAACTTCGCAAAATCGCGCGGCTGCCTCTTGCGCGGCGGCGACCCCGACACCGCCCGTATGGCCGCCGCCCTAATCGACGACTTCCGCAAGGGCCGCCTCGGCCGTCTCACCCTCGACCCGCCGCCTAAAAACTCCGAACAAGTTTAAGCAGGTTTAAGCCGCGGCTTGTCAAGAGTTTTTCCTCATTCATACCTAATCTTAACAAGCCAAATGTCGTCGCCGCCGAAGTTGCCGCCGACTTTGGAGTTTTTTGCGGCGCTTGTGCAAACGGCGATTATGTAACCATCGACGGGGAAGGGGATTAGCTCGGCGATATTTTCGCTTTTGCCGCCGAACGCGAATTCCGAAAACCGCCCCGCGCCGTAGCGGACGGCTACGTAAGGCGACGGCATATTTTTGCAACCAAAATACGCCGCGCCCCGGGCCGCGCGGTAAGCCGTAAGCGACCGGCACGTCGAAAAGGTGTCGTACGCCGTCGTGCGCGGGCCGTCGGGATTTACCTCGATAAAGCGCCCCAAATCGGTTTGCGAACGCGTATAAACATAAAAAACGCCCTCGTAATCGTCAAAAAACAGCTCGCCGGACTTTGCCTTATGCGGCGGCAAAAGAATGATTTGCGCGGCGTTAAGGTCAAACCCGACCGTCAAAATATCGGCCGAGCCGTCCGCGTCGATTATGAGCGCGGCAAAGCCGCCGGAGTAGGGCGTAACCCTCGCGGCAAGGTAATCGCGGCCGGAGTTAAGCTCGTAGGGGATCAGCTTGTGCGGCAGCGTCAGCGGACTTTCGCACACGATAAGCGCCATATGCGACCCTATGTCGGAGCGCATATTCACCGCGAAGGCATAGCCCGCGCCGTAGGGGAAGCCCGCTATGTATTCGAGCGCGTAGGCGTTATAAATAATTCTGCCCGTTTTTTGCTTAAAATCCGCGTCGAACGGAATCAGCTTAATTTTCTTTTGCGGCTCGCTTTTCAGATTCATTTGAACGGCGACCACGATTTCGTCGATCGCCGTAACCGCGCTCTGTTCGTCGTAGCCGTAAACAAAGTCGAGCGGAACCTCGCCCGTTTCGAGCGGAATTTCCTTTTGCAAAACCGCCGTCCCGGACGCGTCGAGCGCGAACAGCTCCGCCGCCCTTTCGCTTTTAGTCATAAGCAAAAACGCCGTGTTAAAATGCGCGCACTTGGCAAAGCCGCCCTTAAAGGTCTTGTAAAATAGCGGCTTTAACGCAAGGTCGGTTATAATCAAAAACGTATTTTCGCCCTCCGACCGTCCCTCAAAATCGTAGTTTTGCGAGTCCGTTTCGCCGAATAAATACAGCCTTCCCGACAGCTCGAACGCCGCCGTAACGCTCTCGTTGCCGCTCCCGCCCAAATTCGTTTCCAGCATAACCGACTCGTCCAAAATCCGCGCCGCGCGGAACTTATCGTGGTCGGCGGGAGTTTCCGCCGTTCCGCCGTCCGATGGGTTTGCCGCCGTCGGCTTTCCGCCGTCCCGCGCCGGTCGGTAAAAGAACACCCCCAACAGCATCGCCGCCGTAATAACGTGAACCACAGCCAAAATCCAAATCTGCCGCCTTGTAAATACCGTTCTCATAGCGCCATTATACCGTATAACCGTCCATTGCGGATACCCATCGACAAAACAAGTCAAAACAAGACAAATCCCGCCGCTTAAAAGCTGTCTTAGTGCGGCTGTTATCAAGTACCCGAACCACCCCGTCGGCGTTCGCCGCCACCCCTCCACAGAGGGGACTGTTGGAGCATAGCCGATTGCGTCGGGCGGGCAATTCTTCCCTTTCAACGGTTCGTCGGTCGCTATCGGCATATCCCTTGAATTCCCCTCTATGGAGGGGTGGCACGTAGTGCCGAGGCGGTTAAACTATAAGGCAAAAAATTTTCCGAAAATTTGACAAAATTTTTCAAAAACCGCCTCAAAACGCTTGACAAAATCGCGGGGGGGGGTAATATTAATATGTCCTAAAATTAGCTAAAAAATTTACTAAAATTGTCGAAAGGAGAGAGGAAAAAGTGGCTATAATAGCGGCAAAATGCACTCAATGCGGTGCGAATATCGAGGTCGATAACACCAAGGAAGCCGGAATATGCGGACATTGCGGCACGGCTTTTATTACCGAAAAAGTCATAAATCATTACATAACCCATAATTACGACAACCGAACGGTAATAAAAAATATTTACGGCGAGGAAAAATTGGATGCCGACGGTTACATTGAAAAAGCCGAAACGTTTTTAAGACTTAACGATTACGACAACGCCGAAAA
>JAISMM010000064.1 GCA_031276725.1 Clostridiales bacterium
CGGACGGTGTGCGGTCGGAAAGGTTCCTGCGGCGGGCGGACGGTGTGCGGTCGGAAAGATTCCTGCGGCGGGCGGACGGCGTGTGCGGTCGGAAGGGTTCCTGCGGCGGGCGGACGGCGTGTGCGGTCGGAAAGGTTCCTGCGACGGGCAAGAGAAAAGGTTGCTGCAATAATCGGTTTTGGAGGAGCGGTATGGCGGAAAGCTTATTTGAAAAAGTCAGTATGACGCACCCTTGCTTTGCGAGGGAGAAAGGGCGTTACGGGCGGGTGCATTTGCCCGTGGCGTCGCGCTGTAACATACAGTGTCGGTTTTGCCGCCGCGACTTTAACCGCGTCGAGGACAGACCGGGCGTGGCGCGGGGGCTTATAAAGCCGTTCGACGCGGCGGAAAGGGTCGACGAGGCGTTGCGGCTTTGCCCCGCGATAACGGTTGTGGGAATAGCGGGGCCGGGCGATCCGCTGGCCTCCGGCGAGGCGATAGCGGCGTTCGAGCGCGTTAGGGAGGTTCACCCGGAAATTATGCTGTGCCTGTCCACAAACGGACTGATGCTGCCCGATTACGCGGCGCGGCTTATCGAAATCGGGGTGAGCTCGATTACGGTAACGGTCAACGCGGTTGACCCCGACATACTGCACAAAATCGTGTCGCGCGTGGCGTTCCGGGGGGTTACCTACAAGGGGACGGACGGCGCGAAAATTCTTATAGAGCGGCAGCTCGAAGGCATTCGGGCGGTGAGCAAAAGCGCGATGGTAAAAATCAACACGGTGCTGATTCCGGGCGTAAACGACGGACATATCGCTCTTACGGCGAAGACGGTCGCGGACGCGGGCGCACGGATGTACAACATAATTCCGCTGATACCGCAGCACGAATTCGCGTCTTTTCCGCCGCCCGGTTGCGCCGACGTCGAGAGGGCGAGGGCGGAGGCGGGCCGTTACATAGACGTCTTCCGGCACTGTAAGCACTGTCGGGCGGACGCGTGCGGCATACCGGGAGTAAGCGAATTCGCGTCGGAGTTGTCGGCGGCGCCGGAAACGTTTTCGCACGGATAAACAATCGGCGGCAAAAAAACGGCGGGACGCACGGAAAAAACGGGAGGACGTTATGGTATACAAGGCGGCCGTCGCCTCGCTCGACGGCAAGGTGATAACCCTGCACTTCGGCAGATGCGAAAGGTACTACATAGTGAAGCTGGACACGGATAAGGACGGCTACGAATACGCGGAGTATCGCGACGTTACGCCGCCGTGCAAGGACTTCGAGCATTCGCGACACGACTTTGACGCGGTCGCCGAAGCGCTTGCCGATTGCGCTTACATACTGGTGGCAAAAATCGGGCCGGGGGCGCAAAGCTATATGAGCCGCAAAGGCTTTACGGTTTTGGAAAGCCCGGAACTAGTCGACACGGCGCTTGAAAAATTATTGACATATATTAAAAAACGGCACAAAGTAAACGGCACAAAAAATAATAACTAATAAGAAAGCTTTGAACAAGCGGGGCGGCTTTAAGGCGACGGCAAAAAAGACGCGTATTAAAGTTGACTAAACTTGTTCAAGGTTTTCAAAAAAAATTAAGGAGAACAATTATGGCGGAGAATATTAAAAACAGTCTTAAAAAAGTAAGCGTTTCCACACGCGAGCAGAGGCTCGGGTCGGTTACGGGCTACCACGGCGATTTGCAGGATTTGGTTAGCAAGTCGCGTTGCGGAACCTTAAAGAACCGCGAAAGGTGTTTCAGTCAGTCTAGCCTGTGCCTTTCGAACTGCGCTATCGGTCAGCTTTTGGGAATCCGCGACGTGGCGGTTATCTATCACGCCCCGTCGGGGTGCTGCGCGACGGCGGCGGGCATAAACGTTTTGTTGCGTCAGTTGGCCGTCCGCATAGGCACCGTCAACGACACCATAATGGTGGGCAGCGACATCGACGAAAAGGACGCGGTTTTCGGTGCGCTCGGGTACGTCCGCGACATAGTAAAGAAGGTGGACGAACGCTATAAGCCCAAGGCGATATTCGTCGCAAGCTCGTGCGTGGCGGGCGTTATAGGCGAGGACATCGACAGCCTGACGGACGAGTTGACCGAGGAACTGGCTAAGCCCGTGATTCCGCTCCATTGCGAGGGCTTTAAGTCGCGCATATGGGCGTCGGGGTTCGACGTAAGCGACCACGCGATAGTCAAGCGCATAGTAAAGCCGCCCAAGGAGAAACGCCCCGTAATAAATTTCAAAAACTTTTTTGAGAGCGAGCGCAAGCAGATTACCGAAATATTCGGCGAGTTGGGTGTAAAGCCGCAGTTTTTGTACTTAAATTCCACCGTCGAGGAATTGGAGCATTTGTCGGAGTCGCTCGCCACCGTCTGCATTTGCGGCACGCTCGGCACGTATTTGGGCAACGCGCTGGAAGAAATGTACGGAGTGCCGTATATCCGCACGATTAACCCTATGGGAATACGGGGCTTCGAGGCGTGGCTCCGCGAAATCGGCAAGGTAATCGGCAAGGAAAAGGAGGCGGACGCGTTTTTACGGCGCGAGCGCGAAAAGTATTTGCCCGAGATTAACGAGCTAAAAAAGGAGTTAAAGGGCTTAAAGGCCGTGATCGGAATGGGGCCCGGCTACACCTACGAGGTCGCCCGCGTTTTGCAGGAGCTCGATATGGAGGTCGTTTGGGCGGCGGCGTGGCATTACGACGGCCGTTACGACAACGACGCGGTTCCGCCCGCGCTCGACTTTTTGCAAAAGAATTCGCCGAACAATATCGGGCTGAGCGTCGCCGATCAGCAGAATTACGAGGTTATGAATATCTTAAACCGCTTTAAGCCGGATCTGTATTTTTCGCGCCACCCCGGCACTACGGTTTGGGCGATTAAGCAGGGAATATCCGCCGTGTTCGTCGCCGACGAATATATGATATTCGGCTACAAGGGTACATTGAGTTTTGCCAAAACTATACTCGATACCGTCCGCAACCGCAGCTTCGAAAAGAACCTAGCCGCGCGCGTCAAGCTCCCCTACACCGATTGGTGGTACAAGCAGGACGACAAGTCTATGATGCTATAAAAAAACTCCGTACAAGTTTAGGCGTTTTGCAATCATTAATTAAAAAACAAGGAGTATAAATATGTCAAGATTGCTCGATCAACCAAGATACAAATGCGCGCTGTCGGCTATGCAGACGGTGCATTCGATAACGAGGGCGATACCGATATTGCACTCGGGGCCGGGTTGCGCCACAAAGCTGAACGACACGTCCGGAACGTCGGGATATTTTTCGCCGAATATTTTTCCGTGTACAAGCGTCAGCGAAAAGGAGGTCGTGTTCGGCGGCAACGACAAATTGCGCGATACCGTCGCGAACGCGTTAAAGATTATCGACGCGGATTTGTTCGTGATACTTACGGGTTGTACGTCCGAGCTTATCGGCGACGATATAGCAAAGGTCGCGTCCGAATTTAAGGACGCCCCCAAGCCCGTTCTTTTCGCCAACACGCCCGGCTTTAAGGGCAACAACTACGTGGGGCACGATTGGATTCTAAAAGCGATTTTCGAGCAGTATCTGCCGACCCTTCCCGCGCAAAAAAAGCAAAAAGGACTCGTCAATTTGTTTGTGGGTCAGCCCGTGCAAGACCCCTATTGGCTCGGAAACTTACGCGAAATCGAGTCGCTTTTGCGCCAAATAGGATTGACGCCCAACACCATATTCGGGCACGGGCGCGGCGTAAAAAATATAGACCTGCTGCCCGCCGCCGAATACAACATTTTGGTTTCGCCGTGGGTGGGACTCGAAAGCGCGCGATACCTGGCGGACACCTACGGCGCGCCGCTTCTGCACTACCCCGTCGTTCCGATAGGCGCGTTCGAGACCACAAAGTTTTTGCGGGCGGTCGGCGTGTTTACCGGAGCCGACAAAAAAAGGACGGAGGCCGTTATTAAGGAAAACGAAGACGAGTATTATTACTTTATAGAGCGGTTCGCCGACACGTTTTTGGAGATGCGCATTATGTCAAAACGGTTCGTTACCGTTTCGGACGCGGAGTATTCGCTCGCCGTTACAAAGTTTTTTGTGAACGATTTGGGTATGTTCCCCATGACGCAGTTCATCACCGACGACACCCCAAAGCAGTACCGGCCGCTTATCGAAAAGGAGTTTAGCGAGCTTAATTACGGCATTAAAGCCGAAGTCGAATTTATAACGGAGGGGCGCGCGATTCACGACAAAATACGCAAGACCGACTTTGCGGGCATTCCGATGATAGTCGGCACAAGCTGGGAACACGACGTCGCCAACGAGATATACGCTCACCATATCAACATTTCTTACCCCTTGATTAAGCTCGTTATGAATTCGCATCTTACGGGGTACTCGGGCGGCTTAAAGCTTATCGAGGATATGTACAGTATTGCGAGCGCAAAACTATTATTATAAAAAAGCGGGCAAATAGGGGCGTTGATCCGGGCTACGTTCGCCTCCCGCCTCGGTTACGTACCTATGAAGTACGCGCCCTCGGCGGTTCGGCGACTGTTGCCCGCCTAAACACCCCTCTTTGCCCGCTTACTTACACGAATCTTTTTCCACATTGTTATAAAACTATAAACGGCATCGGAGGAATTACATAAAAATGGCAAAATTACGGCAAATCGCCATATACGGCAAGGGCGGCATAGGCAAGTCTACGACCACCCAAAATTTAACGGCGGGCCTTAGCGAAATCGGCAAGAACATTCTTGTAGTGGGGTGCGACCCCAAAGCGGATTCCACGCGCTTACTTTTGGGCGGCTTGCACCAAAAGACGGTTTTAGATACCATTCGCGACTCCATACAGGGCGCGGTTACGCTCGAAAACCTTATAAAGCTCGGTTTTAACGGCATACGCTGCGTGGAATCGGGCGGGCCCGAACCCGGCGTGGGGTGCGCCGGGCGCGGCATTATAACGTCGATCGATATGCTCGAAAGCTTGGGCGCGTACACCGAGGATCTCGACTACGTGTTCTACGACGTTCTCGGCGACGTGGTTTGCGGCGGCTTCGCGATGCCGATCCGCGAGGGCAAGGCGAAGGAAATTTACATAGTCGCAAGCGGCGAAATGATGGCGCTTTACGCCGCCAACAATATCTGTAAGGGTATACAAAAATATGCCTCGCGCGGCGAGGTGCGCCTTGGGGGTCTTATATGCAACAGCCGCAACGTCGATAACGAAAACGAGCTTTTACGCGCGTTCGCGACGGAACTAAACACGCGGGTTATCAGCTTTGTGCCGCGCAACAATATCGTTCAGCACGCCGAGCTTAACCGCAAAACCGTTATTCAGTACGCCCCGGCCTCGCCGCAAGCGGACGTGTACCGCGACCTTGCAAGGGCGATAGACGGTAATACCGAGTTTACTATTCCGACCCCTATCGGCGCGGACAGGCTCGAAGAGCTTATGTTGAAGTACGGGATGATGGATATTGCCGATAACTACAAGATATAAGGCGCGCGGCGCGCGGGCAAATAGCGCCGGCCAACCGCCAAAAAATTCCCCTCTGTGGAGGGGTGCCGCGTTAGCGGCGGGGTGGTTGATTGTATTTGCAGGCGGTATGCCGGGCGGCGGTGCGCGCGACCCCCGACCACCCCGTCGGCGTTCGCCGCCACCCCTCCACGGAGGGGAATTCAAGGGACGCGCCGAGAGCGGCGGACTAGCTATCGGGAAGGATTGTTAAGCGGTTCGCCGACCAACCGCCAAAATTCCCCTCTGTGGAAACCTCTGAACAAGTTTAGGCAACTTTAAGTCGCGTCTTTTTTGCCGTAAATTACCTTCTTTTTTTGACAATAGCGGTGCTATTGCCTGCAAAAACAAGTCAATTTCCGTCTAAAAAATCCGTTGCCTTAAAGCCGCCACACTTATTCAGAGTTTTCCGGGGAGGGGTGCCGCGTTAGCGGCGGGGTGGTTGAGTACCCGAGAGTGGGGTAGTACGACAATATTTTTTACCCAAAAAACATAGTAATCATATATGTTAGAACAGTAAACGACTAAAATCACACGGAAAGGAACGCGATATGTTTAGTTTTAGCTACGTAATTAAATTTTTTGTACCCATAATAAGCGTGTTGCCCACTACGCTGCTTTTGGTGTTGGTTTC
>JAISMM010000029.1 GCA_031276725.1 Clostridiales bacterium
CGAGCTAAGCCCGTATACACGGGCGAGGCACTCCCCGGAGGGGAATTTTTAGCGGTAGGCAATTCCCCTCTATGGAGGGGTGGCAACGAAGTTGACGGGGTGGTTAACGGTCTTTGTAGGCGACGGGCAACCACCCCGGCGCTAACGCGCCACCCCTCCCCGGAGGGGAATTTTGAGGGAGTTACTAAGCGGTTATTGATAGCTTTTGCCTTTTAACAATCCTTTTCAACGGCTTGTCGGTCGCTATCGGCGCGTCCCCTGAATTCCCCTCTATGGAGGGGTGGCAACGGAGTTGACGGGGTGGGTAACGGTCTTTGTAGGCGACAAACAACCACCCCGGCGCTGACGCGCCACCCCTCCGCAGAGGGGAATTTTGGGAGAGTTGCCGAGTGCGACGGGCGGGCAACCACCCCGGCGCTGACGCGCCACCCCTCCACGGAGGGGAATTTTTACCCGCTTTACTCCCGCTTTTTCTTGCGGCGCTTGACGGCGACAACCGCGCCGGACAAACTAATAAATAACGCAAAGCCGATAAGACTTTCGGCAAAGCCCGCGTTCTTACAGCCGCTATCCTCCGCCGGCGGTTGTTCGTTGCCGTCGTTGTCGCCGTCGCCGTCGGTATTGCCGTCGGTGCCAGGCGCCGTCGAGGCGTCCCCGTTTGCGATATACAGCGTAAGCGTAATTTCGTCGCCGACAAAGCCGTTCGCCGACGCTACGACCGTAAACTCGGTTATTCCCGCCTTGACGGGCGTACCCGTTATGTCGCCGTTCGCCGCCAAAGTAATACCCTCCGGCAGACTAGACCCCTCTTTTAGCGCGTAGCTTATGCCAGCCGCCCCTTGCGCCATATCGACGTTTGAATAGTACTCCTGCCCCGCTTTGCCCGCGGCAAGCTCGAAGTAGCCGAACGCGATCCCGATCGTTATACTGTACTCGGCCTCCTTTGCGACGGTGTAGACGCCGCCGTCCGCTATAACGGTAAACGTTTTGTCGGTAACGGTCTCTTGCGGCGTACCGGTAATGTATCCGGCGGCGGTAAGCGACAGCCCCGACGGTAACGGCGTACCCTCTTTTAGCTTGTAGGTAACGGCAACGTCGCCGACGGCGGGTTGAACGCGGTCGAGGTAGCCCTCGCCGAATTTGCCGACGGCAAGCGTTTTGGCCGTAAAGCTAAGGCTGTGATAGACGCTTAAAGTAAAGGTCGCCTCCCTGTCCTTGTAGCCGATCGCGCTTGCCACGACTGTGAATCCGTAGTCTATGCAAGCCATATCGGGCGTTCCGGTAACGGTGCCGTCGGAGTTAAGCGTAAGCCCGGACGGCATAAAGTTGGCCTGTTTAAGCTCGTAGGTAACGGGCGGGAACTCGGCGATTTCCTCGGGCGTGGCGTCGGGTTTAAGGATATACGCCAAGTCGACGCTCGCCGAATACGCCGAGCCGATCGCGCCGTCCGCGAGCGTGCCGCCCTCGGGATAGACGATAGAGCCGTTGGGGTCGATAACGGTCAGGGTAAACGACGCCTCCTTGCTGTAAACGGTGTCCGAATGCGTGTAGCTCGCCACGACGGTGAGTCGGATATTGCTCGCTTCCTCCGTAGGCGTGCCGCTAAGCGCGCCGGAGGGCGCGAGGGTCAGCCAATCGGGAAAGTCCGTTCCCTCCTTGACGGTGTAGACGACGTTGGCGTCGTCGGGCGCGATTCCCAAGACCTCCCAGCTGACGGCCGCCGTGGCGACGGACGCCGTATAGGGAATATCGACAAGCCCCATATCGAGTAAGGCGCCGCTGTACGTCATAACGGGCGGCGTAACGGGATAGCTTGCCGTGTTCATGGCGAGGCTGTTGGCGTGCGCGTAGCAAATGCCCTTGACGGCGTTGCGGAGCGCGGTTACGTAGGTGGCGTTGTCGTTCGTCGCGCCGCCGCCGCCGGGCGCGGCCGCATTGCCGAGCGAAAGATTGCCGCCCGAAAGTATCATAAGGTTAATGTTAGAGAGCTCGCCTTGGAGGAACGAGTCGGTTACGACCATACCCTCGAAGCCCCATTCGTCGCGCAATAATTGCGTTAAAAGCCTGTAATCGCCGCCTACCCAAGTGGGCCCGAGCCGGTTGAGAGCGGACATAATACCGAGGGTCTTGCCCTCTTTTACGCAGATCTCGAACGGCTTAAAGTAGATTTCGCGCATCGACTGCTCGTTTGCCCACGTTAGGAGTCCGCAGCGGTTAGTCTCTTGATCGTTGACGGCGAAGTGCTTTACAAAGCTGAATACGCCCTTTGCCCTCGCGCCCTTTACGACCTCCGCCGCCAAGATTCCCGCAAGCACGCCGTCCTCGGAATAATACTCGAAGTTGCGGCCGCCGAACGGCGAACGGTGCGTGTTGACCGCCGGGGCGTACCAACCGGCTACGCGGCTGCCCGCGCCGCCGTTGCCCCACAAGCCTTCCTCGCCGATCATCTCGCCCTTTTGGCGGGCAAGCTCCTTGTTCCAAGTCGAGGCGGTAAGAGTTTCGCTGCCGTAGGTGGCAAAGAAGCCGCCGCTCAATCTGCCGAAAGTGTTCGCCCAACCCATAGGGCTGTCGGCGTTTATAGTGTAGGGCAAACCGAAAACGCCGCTATTGCCCGAGCTGTAACTGCCTTGTCGGGCGATATTCCCCATTTGCGCGGGCGTGAACTGATCCATATAGTCGTCCCAAAGAGGGTCGTCATACGGCACTCCGACAAGGTCGGCGAGCATAAGACCGTTAGACGCGCCCGTAGTGGGCAAGTCCGCAGGGTCGACGTACCAAGGCTGCGAAGAATCGGTGTAGGCGTTCGCGGGCGTGTTATTCACCCACTCGTTAAGCGCGTCTACAACCGCTTGCGGAGCGGCTTGGTTGAGCGTGGTCGTGGGGAACGTCCCCTCGAAGTCGGAGCGCGTCATATATATGCGGCCGTTGTCGGTAATATAGTCGCTTACCTCGTCGAACAGATTGCCGACGGGGTTGCCCGTGTTGTCGTCCGTTTCGTACTGAATATTCGCACCGACGGTGTAATCTATATCATCGACGGACTCGTGCGCGTTCTTTGAGATCCTTATAACGTAATCGCCGGGGTCAAGCTCGTAGCCCTTAAAAGAGTTTTCGTTGGCGTCGTTAAAATCGTAGGACGCCATTTGGCGAACCGGCATCGTAAGGGTAACGGTTTCGTATTCGCCGGGCTCGATTATACCGGTCTTTTCAAACGCTCCCAAAACCACGTGCGACTTTTCGATTCCGCCGTCTATATACGGCGCGGTGTAGTACAATTGAACTACGTCCTTACCCGCGGCCGTTCCGGTATTCGTTACCTTGACCGAAACCTCGATAGTTTGGTCGGCGGTAAGCGCGGAATCCTCCGGTATAGTCGGGGTGATGTCCGTCCAACTAAACGTAGTGTAAGACAAGCCGTAGCCGAACGGACGGACGACGTGCGCGTCGTACCAGCTGTCCCATTCGGTCGTGGTAGTTTTGTCGCTTGCCCCGCTCGTATAGGGCGTGGAAAAGCCTTCCTCGTATCCGCGCGTTTCCCAGTAGCGGTAACCCATATAAATACCCTCTTTGTATTCGATGTAGTTATGGGCGTAACCGCCGCCGCCTATACCGCCGCTTGACGAGCGGTTAGTGTACTGATTGCCTTTGTTGACGCGGTTATTGGCGAAGTTTTGCCACGACGGGTCAGCCTTAAAATCGCGGGCGTAGGTGTCGACCGTGCGGCCCGAGGGGTTTGCCGCGCCGCTTAAAATTTTGGCGAGCGAAACAACTCCCGTAGCGCCGGGGTAACCTATCCACAGCGCGGCTTTAATGTTGGCGTGATAGCCGTAATGGCCGGGGTCGTCGAGGAAACCCGTCTCGAACTGCGAGCCGGTGTTTAAGAGTACGACGACCTTATCAAACTTGCCGCCGAGGTACTTTAACAAGTCGGACTCGTTTTGATCGAGCTGCAAGTAGTGATCGGTTCCGTAGCGCGCGCCCGGCACTAAATTAGCGCCCATACTGCCGTAATTGGAGCCGTTCCACGTCATAGTGCGCGGAAGATCGAACCCCTCGCCCGCTACGCGCGAAAACATTACCACCGCCGCGTCGCCGTATTCGGAATACGTGCCCTCTAACGCGGGCGTGTAGCTTGCGACGGGAGTTTCGCCCGTGTTGTAGCCCGAAGGGACGTTGCCGTTAGTCGGAGCGCCGCCGCGCCCCGAACCCGATGCGGAGTTGTTCTCGTAAAAGCTGATTAAATCCGGATTGAGCGCAAAGCCCTCGTCGGT
Organism: Clostridiales bacterium; assembly: GCA_031276725.1. Lineage (GTDB taxonomy): Bacteria > Bacillota > Clostridia > Christensenellales > Pumilibacteraceae > RACS-047. The sequence continues at coordinate 4,272 of JAISMM010000029.1, forward strand.
AAGCGCCTGATGCAGCGTTACGCTGTCGCCGCCGGTCGACGCCGCCGCCGAGCCCGAGCCGCCGTAAAGCATACTCTTTGTGGTCTTGCCGAAAAGGCTTATCTTTGCCCCCGGCCCCAGCGGCAGAGCGTTATCCTCGTTTTTGAGCATAGTAACGCCCTCTTCGACGATCCGTTCGGCGACGTCCTTGGCGGCGTTGTAGGCGTCGCGCTTAGTGTCGTAGTCCGAAACGAAGTAGTTGCCGAACTGCGGCGCCGTCGCCGCCTGCGCCGTAGCCCCCGCAAAGAATACGAGCGTCAGCGCCAGCGCGGCAATCGCCGCCGTCAGCTTTAAGAACGTCGGCTTGTTCGCGATAAAAATACGTTTTTTCATTGTTGTTTGATTCTCCTTTATTTTTTTGTTGGTTGTGTTTATGTAATTCCCCTACGTGGGGCGCTCTCGGTTACTCCCCTGAATTCCCCTCCACGGAGGGGTGCCGCGTTAGCGGCGGGGTGGTTGAGTATCTTTGTAAGTTGCCTTGTATATGTCGCCTACAAAAACCCTTACCACCCCGGCAACTCCGTTGCCACCCCTCCACGGAGGGGAATTTTTCATCGGTTTGCCGCCCGTCATTTTAGTGGCTCTACGCTCTCGTTCGCCTCGGGCGCAATTCCACTGCGTCCGCCGCTCTCGGTTACTCACTTGAATTCCCCTCCGGGGAGGGGTGGCGGCGTAGCCGGCGGGGTGGTTGAGTGTCTTTGTAAGTTGCCTTGTATAGGCGGCAGTGCAAAGCCCCTTACCACCCCGGCAACTCCGTTGCCACCCCTCCCCGGAGGGGAATTTTTTATCGGGTGCAATTCCCCTGCGTCCGCCGCACTCGGTTACTCCCTTGAATTCCCCTCTGTGGAGGGGTGCCGCCGTACGGCGGCGGGGTGGTTCTCCCCTTTACTCCTCAACGCCGATTACGTTGTTGTAGAACATTTGAATAAGTACGTTGTTGCCGTCCCAGCCGCCGCCGTTTATTTCCAAAATTCTGTATTGAACATAAACGTCGCTTCCGGACGTGCGCGTGATATCGAAGTAGAGTAATTCGTTGCCGCCCGCCGGAACGTTAAGATCCTTTGAATCGTATGCCTGTTCGGGGGCGGTGTAAGCGTTGCTCTGGGTAAAGCCGATGTTCCACGCGGCTATCGACGCGCTGTTGTTGACAAACCTAAAATATATCCTGGTGGTGGGATTTTGCGGGTCGAAAGCGGGCATATTGTTGATTTTTGCCCAGACCCTCGACGAAGCGGAAGGGTTGCCGGCGTTTACGGTCAGGTTTTGGAACCATACGGCTATCCACGACAAACCTTTTCCGTTCATTACGACTTTTTCGTTTGTCCATTTATTCACCGGCGTGTAATTCGATACATTAACGTACTGCGGCGACGAGCCCGCGGCGACCTCTAACAAGCGGTCGATCGGACTGAACATATCCGCCTTTTGGCAAACAAAATCGAGCGTTATCGCGCTGCCGCCCGTGGCTTGCCTTAACGTGAAAGACATATACGGATTGTTATAACCCAGCTGCATAATAAAGTATTTTTTGACGACGCTGTTCGCCGGAACGGTTACGGCGCCGCTGCCGGACGCGTTGCCGCACTGGCTCGCGCCGAAGTCCACCGTTACGGGCAGCTCGGTATTGTGGTTTTTGAGTACCATCGCCACCACTTGCCTGGACGTCTGTATCGTACTTAAACTTTGCCCCTGGTTCATATTTTCGTTAGTACTTGCATAGCCTGCGGGCGCCGCGGGCGAATTTGCCGGAATAACGAATCTGTAACCGCCCATACCCTCTAAAGCGGGATCGACCTCCGCCGTGTTTTGATCGCCGTTCGGGCCTTTATATTGACCCGCCGTTATTCTTCCCCAGCCCGATCCTCTAAACGGACTGCTGTTATAGTTTGAAATTATCGTGCTTTTGTTGTTCCGCACCGCCCAAACCGTAGTGGTCGCGTCCGGCATAGGGTCGAGTTCGAGCTCCTTTTGCCCGGGATCGCCCACGCGGTTGTTCTTTACCTTATAGTCCCAGCCCACAAACATTGTGGGGTCGGCTATCGCGTCGGGGTCGGCTACCACGGTAACCTCCGTCGCATACGGCATTTTGTAGACCTTTTGACCCAACTCGCCGTCGGTAACGGAATCGAGTATCGCGTCCAAACCTTCCTCGGCGGTGTCCTTAACCGTGCCGTTAAACACGTTGAGGGTATAGAGCATTTGCTCGTAAACCGCCGTAACCACGACGTTTTTTGCGGGCATAACCATCATATTGCCGTTTAGCACGGGCGTGAATTCCGAGCCGTCGGCGTTGAAAGTCCACCGCACAAATTTGTTGTGCGCCGGAATATCCGCCCTTAACGACACGTACTCGCCCGCCTCGGCGTTGGTCGCGCTCGGCGTGCCGCCGTTCACCGTTACGGTGTATTTGAGCGCCGAGGGCGCGTAATTGCTGCCCACTACCAAAACTATCTTTTTTTGCGCGGCGCCCGCCGTTACGGTTATAACCGTTTCGCCCGGGGCGACAAGCGTTATCGCGGCGCCGTTTTGGTCGGGCGCGATTGTCGCCACCGACGGGTCGGACGAGGCGTATGTAACGGTGTACTCGGGCTGCCCCGTAACCGTTACGCGCGAGCCTATCGCGATACTGCCCGCCGACAAGTCGACCGACAGCGTTCCCGACACCGGAGCGTCGTTATAAAGCGCCTCGACCGCGCGCACCTTGTGTACGGGCGCGGGCGGATCGACGACCTCTTCGACCGGCGTTTGCGGCTTGCCGCCGCCCGTGCCGTCGCCGTCGGGATCCTCCCCCGTTTTCGCGTCGTTTTTGCCGCAAGCCGCCGCCGCAAACATAAGCAGCGCCGCCAACAAGACCGACAACCATTTGAACCTTACTTTCATCAACAGATCCTCCTAGTAAAAAAATTTTTATTTTATCCTCCGCGCCGTTCGGCAAAGTCCGGGTTCAATCGGAATTTACCTTTTTT
>JAISMM010000021.1 GCA_031276725.1 Clostridiales bacterium
AATTACGACAACCGAACGGTAATAAAAAATATTTACGGCGAGGAAAAATTGGATGCCGACGGTTACATTGAAAAAGCCGAAACGTTTTTAAGACTTAACGATTACGACAACGCCGAAAAACAGTTCAAACTTGCGATTGAGGCCGAGCCGTCGAATTGGAAAGGTTGGTTCGGTATTGTTGAATGTTGTACAAAGAATTTTACAAATCTAAATGACAAAAGACATAAAACTTACCTTGAAAGAGCGCGCAAAGTCGCCGACAAAGAAAGTTTGTCGAAAATGAATTCGATATATAATTCATACGCCAATATTGTACACAAAGCTGTACACAAAGCCAAACTAAAACGGGAAAGTTGTATAAAATTCATAGTCGCGGTGGCGGTTATTTTTGCAACATTTGCGTTCATGTTAATCTCAATCGTCATATGGGCTTCGTAGTGTTTAAGCTGTAAATGTAACTCCGAAGGATTTCTTGAGTATAATATAATTACGGACAAGTTGAGGTTACGTTCGCCGAAAAGTCCGGCGGCGGGTGGTATTGGTAACAACATACAAAATTCATAAACAAAATATATTAAAAAATAAAAGGAGAAACAAAATGAAAAAAATTGTTGACAAGGAATTACCCATAATTATCAAAAACAAGCTTGCAAGCTACGATTTAGTGTGCGAAACTTGGCATCACAAAAGAGGATACTTACTTTATGACGAAAATGAAAGGAATATCGGGCTAGTTTTTGTATCCAATAGGAAAGGCGCATCCCGCCATGCAGAAATTGCATTTTTCAAAAAGCATAGGACTGAACTTGGTTGTTATCGCAAAATTAAGTTAAACAAGCAAGATTTGGCGTTTGACCGTCTTGAAAAAATATTAAAAGCGGACGGATATTACAAATGCGTAACGGACGAAAGAAAACGAAACCCTTATTAGATTGACTAAAAAAATAGCGCCGTTATTTAACGGCGGAAAACCGGTCGAAAACCACCCCGTCGGCGTTCGCCGCCACCCCTCCACAGAGGGGAATTTTGTAGCATAGCCGAGTGCGGTGGGCGGGCAATTCTTCCCTTTCAACGGTTCGTCGGTCGCTCTCGCGTATCCCTTGAATTCCCCTCTATGGAGTGCCTCGCCTCGTTGACGGGCTTAGCTCGCAAGCTCGCACGCCCTACAAACGGCTACGCCGTTTGACGGCTCGGTTCGTGGCAACGAAGTTGCCGGAGTGGTTCTACGATTGTATTTGTACTCGGATTGTCCGCCGTACTCGGCTACTTTCCAAAATTCCCCTCAACGGAGTGCCTCGCCCGCGTATACGGGCTTAGCTCGCAAGCTCGCACGCCCTGCAAACGGCTTCGCCGTTTGACGGCTCGGTTCGTGCCGCCGTACGGCGGGGGGCGGTTCAATTATTGAGTGGTAACCGATTGAATTTGTTCGGAGGTTTACGACGAATTCAATAAATTTTTTGATGCGGCGGCATAAATTTTTTGAATACGTCCGCGTAATGATTGACATTTATAGCGGCGGTGTGATAGAATACAAGGGTACATTTTTTTGGAGGAGCTATGAAGTACCAAATCAAAAGAGACAAGAACGACGTTGAACTGTCGTTCGAGGTCGACGCGGCCGATTGGAACAAGGAATTGGAGGCCGCCTATAACAAGACAAAGTATAAGTACGCCGTGGACGGCTGGCGCAAGGGCAAGGTTCCGCGCAGCGTTATAGAAAAGCGTTACGGCGCGAACGTCTTTTTTGACGAGGCGTTCGGCTCGTGCGCGTGGGCGGCGTACGCGTCCGCCTTAAAGGAGCATTCCGAAATTGTCCCCGTTTCCGACCCCAAATTCGACGTGGACGACCTTTTTGAGAACGGCGGCCCGCTTAAATTTACGGTCGCGGTTACGGCGTCGCCCGACGTTACGCTCGGGGCGTACAAGGGCTTAAAGATTCCCAAAACCGAGGCGGAGCCCGTAACCGACGCCGACGTCGACGCCGCGCTCGAAAGCGACCGCGCGAGGCTTTCGCGGCTCGTAAGCGCCGGCGACCGCCCCGTAAGGGACGGCGATACGGTCAACCTAGATTATTCCGGTTCGGTGGGCGGCGTTAAGTTCGACGGCGGCACCGCCGAAAAAAGCACGCTCGTAATAGGGAGCGGCTCGTTTATTCCGGGTTTCGAGGAGCGGTTGATAGGCTTAAAGACGGGCGAGTCGCGCGACATAAAGGTTACGTTCCCGGCCGATTATCACGAAGAGAGCTTGCGCGGCAAGGAGGCGGTTTTCGCCGTCAAAATTAACGGCGTAAGCGTCAGAGAATTACCGGAGCTTAACGACGAATTCGCGAAGGACGTTTCAAAATTCGAGACGCTCGCCGACTACAAAAAGGATATTCGCGAAAGTCTTGCCGCCCGCCGCAAGGAGCTTGCCGAAAACGAGAACAAGAGTAAGCTCGTCGACGGGGCGGTCGCGGGCGCGTCGGTCGACATTCCCGCGTGTATGATCGAGGACGAGCTCGAATATATGTTGGACGAATTCGGGCATAGATTAAGCCGTGCGTACGGCGGCGTAAAGCTCGACGACTACCTGAACTACACCGGCAGTTCGCGCGAGGAATACAAAGAACATCACCGCGCCGACGCCGAAAAGGCGGTTAAAACGCGCCTCGTTCTGCAAAAAATCATCGGCGACGAAAAGCTTTTCGTGTCCGAGGACGACCTTAACGCCCGCATAGACGCGATCGCAAGGGACGCGGGCAAGACGGCGGACGAGTATAAGGCGGCGCTCGGCGACAACATCGACCGCTTGCGGAGCGACCTCGTGTTCGATAAGCTGGTAGAATTTTTAACCGCCAATAATACTTATGTCGCCGCGCCCGCCAAAAAAGCGGCGCAAAAAAAGCCCGACGCTCCGAACGCGGAAAAAGCCGCGGCAAAGGGGGAACCGGCGGCGGAAAAAGCGGCGGCGAGGTCGGAAAGTACGGCGGCAAAAAAAGCCCCTTCGCCCAAAACGGACGCGGCGGACGGAAAGTCCGGTTCGGTCAAAACGACGCAAAAAGCCAAAAACGACTAAAACATTCCGAATAATTAATCAACGGGAGGCAATATAATAACATTATGCTATCGAATAATCTGGTGCCTATGGTGGTCGAGCAGACCAACCGCGGCGAGCGTTCCTACGACATTTACTCGCGCCTTTTAGAGGACAGAATAGTATTTTTGACGGGCGAAATCAACGACATAAGCGCGGACATAGTAATCGCGCAGCTCTTGCATTTGGAGGGGCGCGACCCCGATAAGGATATCAGCCTTTATATCAACAGCCCGGGCGGCTCGGTTACGGCGGGTATGGGCATCTACGACACTATGAACTATATCAAGTGCGACGTAAACACCATATGCGTGGGACTCGCCGCGTCGATGGGCGCGTTCCTTTTGTCGAGCGGCGCCAAGGGCAAGCGTTTCGCGCTCCCCAACAGCGAGGTTATGATTCATCAGCCCTCCGGCGGCTCGCAGGGGCAGGCGAGCGACATCGCGATCGCGGCCGAGCATATAGTCAAGGTCAAAAAGCGTATGAACGCGATTCTCGCCCACAACTGCAATCAGCCGCTCGAAAAAATCGAACGCGACGTCGACCGCGATTATTATATGACGGCGGACGAGGCGTTAAAATACGGTATTGTCGACAGAGTTTATTCCAAGCGGCGTTAATAGGCGGCTTTAATCAACACCTTAACAAACGGGAGATTAATTTGAGTATAAAGAATTTAGAAAACAAATGCTCGTTTTGCGGCAAACCCAAGTCGCAAACGCGTCATCTTATCGTCGGGCCGGAGGGTACGGCCATTTGCGACGCCTGCGTCGCCGTCTGCAACGATATGATCGAAAAGGAGAACCGCCAAGCCGAAAACGGGCGCGCCGTCAAGCTCCTGTCGCCGACCGAAATCAAGTCGCGGCTCGACGAGTATATAGTGGGGCAGGATACCGCCAAGCGCGTTTTAAGCGTCGCCGTCTACAACCACTACAAGCGCATAAATTATAACAACTCGCAAAAGGGTAAGTCCAAGGCAAAGGCCAAGGACGCCATCGAGCTTAAAAAAAGCAATATCCTTATGCTCGGCCCCACGGGGAGCGGCAAGACTCTTTTGGCGCAAACGCTGTCAAAAATTCTTAACGTGCCGTTCGCCGTCGCCGACGCGACAACCCTCACCGAGGCGGGTTACGTGGGCGAGGACGTCGAAAATATTCTGTTAAAACTGATTCAAAACGCCGATTACGACATCGAAAAAGCCCAACGCGGCATCATTTACGTGGACGAAATCGACAAAATTTCACGCAAGGGCGAAAATATGAGCATCACGCGCGACGTTTCGGGCGAGGGCGTGCAACAGGCGCTCCTCAAAATTATCGAAAGCACCGTCGCGAGCGTTCCCCCTCAGGGCGGCCGCAAGCACCCTCAACAGGAATGCATCACGATCGACACGACCAACATTCTGTTCATTTTCGGCGGCGCGTTCGTCGGACTCGACAAGATTATCCAAAAGCGCAAAAGCAACGCCTCGCTCGGTTTCGGCGGCGAGGTTCACTCCAAAAAGGAGGTCGACGCAACGTTGCCGCTCACCGATATTCAGCCGCAGGATCTAATCGCTTACGGGCTTATTCCGGAATTCGTCGGGCGCGTTCCCGTAACCGTTTCGCTCCACTCGCTCGATAAGGACGCCCTCGTCGACATTCTTACCTCGCCCAAGGACGCCCTCATCAAGCAGTACGAAAAACTGCTCGAAATGGACGGCGTAAAGCTGCGCTTTACCCCCGACGCCATCGACGCCATCGCCCGCAAGGCCATCGAGCTCAACACCGGCGCGCGCGGTCTCCGCTCCATTATGGAGGACTGTATGCTCGACATTATGTACACCACCCCCACCGACAAAACCATCTCCGCCGTAACCGTTACCGACGGCTGCATTCTCGAAAAGCACGCCCCCCTCATCGAACGCCTCTCCGCCGCCCCGCCGCCCCGCCTCGAAGAAAAGAAAGCGGTGTAATTCGGGGACAACGGTTCCGCAAATCGGCATATCCCATGAATTCCCCTCTGCGGAGGGGTGCCGCCTTTGGCGGCGGGGTGGTTGCCCGTTTTCCGCATAGCGGCGACAATGAACAGCCGGCAATTCCATTCGGGAATAGTTGATGCCGGAGCGGTTCAATTACTAAGTAGCGGACGCAAAAAAATTCCGCGTCGCGGCGGCGAAAAATATCATAAAATGAAATAAAATCCCGTATAAATAATGGTAACGATATTTATGCGGGGTGTTTTTATGCGGATTAAGGGAGCTTGCGGCGGGCTCGCGGCGGCGGGGCGGGTCGGCAGGGTTATTTTGAGTATGGGGCTTGCGGCGGCGGTGTTTTTGTCGGTCGCGGGCTGTAAAACGGAGCTCGAAAAAAACGAAAGCAATATTTCGGAGCTTCGGACTAACGTTTATGCGGGCGGGGACGCGGCTATGCGCGTTACGGCGATCACGGGCCGGCGCGAAAATCCGTACGTGCTTGACGGCCATTGCGGTCAAACCCGCGATTTTACGGTTATAACGATCGAGCCGACCGAATTCGATTACGACAAAATTTACTCCTACAAGCTGACGGTCGGCGATACGGAGTATACGGGCGAGCTTGCGCGGCATCCGTTCGGGCGCACCTTTTCGGCGGATATCGAGGCTAAAGCCGACGGCGACACTTTAACGTGTTCCGTAACCGATAACGGCGCGGAGTCGCAATTCGTTTTGACGTCGGTGCGCACGCCCGAAATGATCGACGAAAACAAGGCTATCGAAATCGCCGCCGCACGGCTGAAAAAGCCGATCGCCTCGCTTACGGGCGGCGGCCGCTTAAACGCCGAAATCTATATCCGTCTTATGGCGAACCCTATCGACAACAGCGGCGGCTACTATTGGTACGTAGCCTACGTCAACGAATCCGCGATTTACGCGGTATTGATCGAACCCGTCAGTATGGAGATTCTCGCCGTCCGCGACTGAACAAGCCGCCGAAAATTCACGGGATAGCGGCGAAAGAGGAACTTCGCCTCGCTTGCGCGCCAAAAGTATGCGCGTGTCGGCAAAAACCCGTTTTCGCCGCTTTACCGCGTTTTTGAGCGGTTTGCTGCTTTTGCGTTAGCGAGGCGGTCAGGAACGGCCGTGGAAAACTCCGAACAAGTACGGCGGGAATCCGTCTTTATCGCTTCAAAGACTTTGCGCGGGTTTGAAAGCGGAGATAACGAACGGAGCGCGATTGTCAAAAGCGACTTTATGCGAGAGAATGAGTGTTCCGTAAAGCGTTTGTCGGGACGGAATTCCCTTTATTACGTCCTGTTTTTCGCGTTTTGAGAGCGTTAAACGGCGGCGCGCGTAGATTATATTCATAATCGACCGGCGCTTGATTGTCTGCAATCTGTGCCAAGCGTTAAACCGGGAGTTACCCGCGCGAGATTGAGATTAGTTTTTCTACGATAAACCGGTAATTTTATCCGGTAATGCCGTGGGCGCGAAAAATAATGCCGTTTGGGGCTATAAAACAGGCCGGGCGCAAAAAAATAATTACAATTTTTACGTAAAATAAAAAAAATGCGCCGATTAGAGCCCGCCGGGTTAGGCTTTTTTAAAAGCTAAACCGGCGGGGGGGGTGATAAAAAGATTTGTTCGAAGAAGTTTTCGTCGGCGATTTGCCTGTCCTTGTTGTTTTTGCGGAAGGCGCTGGGGGTACAGTTTTCGCATTTGCGAAAAACGGTAAGGAGGTGGCGGCGGTTCGTGTAGCCGCAGGCGGCGGCGATTTCGTCGATGCCGGTGTTCGTATTGAGCAAGAGTTTTTTCGCGTTATGAACGCGTATTTTGGTCACGAACGAGATGAAGGTTTCGTTCAGCTCCTTTTTGAATATGCGCTGCATATACGCCGTCGAGATTCCGCACGCGCGGGCGGCGTCGGCCGCCGAAATGCGGTGAAAATTGTTTTGAATATATTTGACGGCCTTTTTTAGATGCAGCATACAATTGCGCGAGAGTCCCACGTTTTGGGCGCAGCGCGAGACGTCGATAAACAGCTTTATCAACAGCGTTTGCATAAGCAGCTTTGAGTTGCTCTCGAAGCCGTTGAACGACATTTCGTCGATGATTTGGCGTATATCGTTTTCGACGTAAAGGTCGTGGTCGGTAAAAATATAAAAAGGGCCGTTGTCCTCGCAAATATTCGCCAAAACGCCGTTCATTTTAGAGATTTCGCACAGGGCGGCGGTTTGCTCCGCCGCGCCGATTTTCGGCTCGAATTCAAGGTTCATTATACGCGCGTTGTTGTCCTCGATCGTAATATGATGAAAACTGCCCGGGTTAATCAAAATGAACTGACCCTTATAAATGGTGATATGCTCCGGGTCGCCGTCGGACGGAAAATAGTCGAATATGAATTCGCCCTTCGCGCAGTACATAATTTCGACGTAACGGTGAGTGTGAATTTCCATTTGAAAATT
>JAISMM010000030.1 GCA_031276725.1 Clostridiales bacterium
CGAGCTAAGCCCGTATACACGGGCGAGGCACTCCCCGGAGGGGAATTTTTAGCGGTAGGCAATTCCCCTCTATGGAGGGGTGGCAACGAAGTTGACGGGGTGGTTAACGGTCTTTGTAGACGACAGGCAACCACCCCGGCGCTGACGCGCCACCCCTCCCCGGAGGGGAATTTTGGGAGAGTTACTAAGCGGTTATTGTTAGCTTTTGCCTTTTAACAATCCTTTTCAACGGCTTGTCGGTCGCTATCGGCGCGTCCCCTGAATTCCCCTCTATGGAGGGGTGGCAACGGAGTTGACGGGGTGGTTAACGGTCTTTGTAGACGACAGGCAACCACCCCGGAGGCGTTCGCCGCCACCCCTCCATATAGGGGAATTTTGAGGGAGTTGCCGAGTGCGGCGGGCGGGCAACCACCCCGGCGCTGACGCGCCACGAACCGAGCCGTCAAACGGCGTAGCCGTTTGTAGGGCGGGCGAGCGCGCGAGCTAAGCCCGTCAACAAGGCGAGGCACTCCACGGAGGGGAATTTTTACCCGCTTTACTCCCGCGTTTTCTTGCGGCGCTTGACGGCGACAACCGCGCCGGACAAACTAATAAATAACGCAAAGCCGATAAGACTTTCGGCAAAGCCCGCGTTCTTACAGCCGCTATCCTCCGCAGACGGTTGCCCGTCGTTGTCGCTGTCGGCGTCGGTATTGCCGTCGGTGCCAGGCGCCGTCGAGGCGTCCCCGTTTGCGATATACAGCGTAAGCGTAATTTCGTCGCCCACAAAGCCGTTCGCCGACGCTACGACCGTAAACTCGGTTATTCCCGCCTTGACGGGCGTTCCCGTTATGTCGCCGTTCGCCGCCAAAGTAATACCCTCCGGCAGACTAGATCCCTCTTTTAGCGCGTAGCTTATGCCAGCCGCCCCTTGCGCATAGTCCACGGTTCCTTCATAGACCTCGCCCGCTTTGCCGTAAGACAATATGAAATCGTTAAAGGCAAGAGTTATCGTTATCGAGTAGACCGCCTCGACCGTTACGCAATCGTCGGCGGTAGCAAGCACCGCGAACGCGAGCCCGCTGACGGTTTCGCTCGGCGTACCCACTATGTAACCGCCGTTTGTGAGCGATAAGCCGCCCGGCAAGCGGCTACCGGTTTTTAGCGCGTAGGCAACGGCTTTACCCGCCGAATTGACCGCCGGGCTGACGGCGTCGAAATACGCGGCGCCGAATTTACCCAAAGCTAATTCCTTTGTTGAAAAGTCTTGACCGTAATATATGTCGAACTCAAACGTGAATTCACGGTCGCTAAGCCCGACCGCCTGCGCCAAAACGGTAAACTCGTAATTGCGCGCGATTTTAGCGGGGACGCCGCTTATTCTGCCGTCGGCCGACAGCGTTAATCCCTCGGGCAAAAGACTTCCCGATTTAAGCGAATAGGTCGGAGTCGGCAGCACCTCGCCCGCTTTTTGATCTTCCTTATAGACGGTCGCGCCGCCAACGTCCTCGTCATATTGCCGCCCTATTACGGCCGTGGTCAAAACGTTGTTCTCGCGGCTGTATATGATAGACCCTGCGGGATTCGCCACGTTGATCGTAAATTGCGCCTCCTTAACGCGGTCCTTATATGTCGCCGTAACCCAGAACTTATAGTTTGCAAGCTCCTCGGTCGGCGTGCCGGAAAGCGTTCCGTCGGCGGCGAGGTTAAGACCCGCGGGCAACGTCGAACCGGCTTTGACCTCATAAACGATATTCGCCGGGTCGTCGCCGTTAAACAGCTCGATGGTGCCTATATCGACGGTATACGAGCCGCCCTGCGTCGCCATAGGCAACAACCGGCTCGCAAACGAACCCATAGCGTCGCCGGCCGCGCCGGTATTCATCCCGAGGCTGTTCGCCAGGGCGTAGCATATATTCTTGCCCGCGTTGCGAAGCGCCGAAATCGTCGTCGGCGAGCTAAGCTCGTAATTTACGTATCTTTCGCCTTGCGCGAGCATAAGGTCGCCGCCGGCGCGGATCGCCTGATTCATATTGGCAAACGAGCCTCTGCCCGCGACATAGTCGGTTACGACCACGCCCCTAAATCCCCACTCGTTACGCAGTAGTTCCGTTAAAAGATTGTAGCTGCCGCCCGTCCAAACCGCGCCTACGCGGTTTAACGCGGACATAATTCCCGTAGCGCCGCCGTCCTTGACGCAAAGCTCGAAGCCCTTAAAGTAGATTTCGCGCATAGCCTGCTCGCTCGCCCACGTGGCGACCGAATCGCGGTCGGACTCCTGATCGTTCAGTCCGAAATGCTTTACAAAGCAAATAACGCCTTTTTCCTGCGCGCCCTTCACTATTTGCGCCGACATAGCGCCCGTCAAATAGCCGTCCTCGCTAAAATACTCAAAATTACGGCCCGAAAAAGGCGAGCGGTGAATATTAACCGCGGGCGCGTACCAACCGGCGTACCTTGACCCCGCCGAGCCGCTGCCGAATATGCCCTCGTTGCCTATCGACAAACCTTTTTTGTAAGCTAGCTCCTTATTATAGGTGGACGCTAAAATCGTGTCGCTGGCGTACGCCGCCTGATCGCCCGCCACGCCTCTGCCGTTGCCCCAGCCGGACGGGCCGTCGCCGTTAAGAGCTTGCGGAATCCCGAGCGAATTAATCGCCGTCATAATCCAGCCGCCGTAGGAGGCAAGATACACCATACCCGAGCCCGCCGCGCTTGTGCCCACGTTAAATTGATCCATAAAATCGTCCCAAAGCGGATCGTCGTAGTCTAGCCCCACAAGGTCGGCAAGTACGACGCCGTTTTCCGCGCCGGTCGTCGGCGCCTCGGCCGCATACCAGGGATCTTCGGGCTTATCCGCAACGTTCGTACCGTTATACCATTCCATAAGCTTAGCGGCGACGATGTCGGAGGCGACCGTATCGCTCCCCGTCGGCATAGTCGGGAACGTCCCCGCAAAATCGGAGCGCGACATATATTGCGTTATTTCCGCGCTTACGTCGTCGAAAAGATTCTCGATATCCGTTCCGGTTTTCTCGTCCGTTTCGTACTGAATATTCGCATCGACGGTGTAATCTATATCTTCGACGGACTCGTGCGCGTTCTTTGAGATCCTTATAACGTAATCGCCGGGGTCTAGCTCGTAGCCCTTAAAAGAGTTTTCGTTGGCGTCGTTAAAATCGTAGGACGCCATTTGGCGAACCGGCATCGTAAGGGTTAAAACCTGCTCGCCGTTCGGCTGCAACAAGTCCGTTTTTTCAAACGCTCCCAAAACCACGTGCGACTTTTCGATTCCGCCGTCTATATACGGCGCGGTGTAGTACAATTGAACTACGTCCTTACCCGCGGCCGCTCCGGTATTCGTTACCTTGACCGCAACCTCGATAGTGTCGTTTGCCGTAAGCGCGGAATCCTCCGGTATAGTCGGGGTTATATCGCTCCAAGTAAATTCGGTGTAAGACAAGCCGTAGCCGATCGGATACACGACGTGCGCGTCGTACCAATCGTCCCACGTCAGCGTTTCGGTGCCGTTTATCGCTCCCTCCGCGGCGGTCGAAGCGTACGCATAGTCATCGTCGCCCTCGATATATCCGCGCGTTTCGTAATAGCGGTAGCCCGCGTAAATGCCTTCCTCGTAGTGGACAAAGTTATCGGCCGAGCCGCCGCTGACGTTCGTATATTTATTGCCGTTAGCTTTAAGGTTGTTGGCAAAATTCTGCCAGGTGGGGTCTTTCTTAAAATCGCGGGCGTAGGTGTCGACCGTGCGACCCGAGGGATTGACCTCGCCCGACAAAACCTTGCCCAAGGCGTTAAGCCCGCGCGTGCCGGGGAAGCCTATCCACAGCGCGGCGGTGATCTTCTCGTTATAGGCGTAGTGGCCGGGATCGTCGAGGAAGCCCGTTTCGAATTGCGAACCGGTGTTAAGAACGATGACCACGTTATCAAAACTGCCGCATACGTGATTAATCAAATCCGTTTCGTTTTGGTCGAGCTGCAAATAGTGGTCGGTCGCGCTGCGCGCGCCCGGAACGGGAGTGCTTGCCGACCAAGTCGTGTAGTTGCTTCCGTTCCAAAACATCGTGCGCGGCAAATCGTAGCTTTCGCCGCCGCCGCGCGAGATAACTATCAGGGCTGCGTCGGAGTAGTCGTCGTATGTATCCTTGATATCCTGCGAATACGAGGTAATCGGCGTTTCATAGGTTCGGTTGCCCGTATAAATGTTATAACCGCCTAAATTCGCCCTGTTAACGCCGGATTGAGCTGTATTTTGATAGAACGAAGTGAGCGTCGGATTCACATTGTAGCCCGCGTTAGTAAGCGCAAGCTGCAGATTTATGCGTCCCGCGCTCGAACCGGAGCCCGAACCCGTACCGCCGTAAACTATATTGGTCGAATTTTTGCCGAACACGCTGAGCCTTGCGCCCGAAGCTATGGGCAAAGCCCCGTCCGCGTTTTTAAGGAGCGTAATGCCCTCCGACATAATCTCCTCGTTAAGGTCGTGCCCCGCCTCTATCGCCTCGGCGCGGGTTTCGTAGTCCGCCTGATAATAATTGCCGTCGACGGGCTGCGTCGCCTCCGCTTGTACCGCCGCGCCGTTTTTCTGCGGCGCAAAGAACATAAAGGCAAGCGCAAGTACCGCCAAAACTGCGGAAAGCCTTGTAAACAACGTCTTTTTTGTTATAACAATCTGCTTTTTCATTATTTTTGAATCTCCTTATCGTTAATTTTTTACTCTTCTACACCAAACGTGTTCGTGTAGGCGAGCTGAATTGTGAATACCTGTCTATTCCCGGTCTGCTCTCCCGCACGACCGCCGAACGTAAAGTAAACGGTCGCCGGATTAGCGGATCTGTTTACCTGCACGGCGAACACTACTATCGCGTATGGCGACAGCGTAAGATCGTGCGAGCCGCATTCGGCGCCGCCTCTCGTCGAACCGAATTTTGCCGAAAGTAACAACGTATAATTCACGTAGTTGATAAATCTTACATAAACGGTGGTGGACGTTTCCCCATCCCCGAGCGTCGGCAGGTTACTAATAGCTGCGGCGGCGTTATAACCGGCCGTATTGACGCCGTAAAACATCGTTACTCCCGTAGGGTTGTCGATAGCAAATTTTTTGTCGCCGCTCGGTGCCGTGCCGACCGCCGCATAACTGCCGCTCAAAGTAACGGGAGCGTTTATCTCGAAATTCGGGTCGAAAACGGGATACGTCGCCGCCTGCCTTGCCACAATGTCCAACGGAACGAATTGCGACGCCGTTCCGCCTACGTTTTGCCTTGCGCACAGTACAAAGTACGGAGTTATGAAGCCGTGGGGGACGACGATAGATTTTTTGACTACGCCGCCGTTTTTGGGGATCAAAAGTCCGCTCGTTCCCGTCGTCGCGATCGCGTCGTAGGATTCGGCGAATAATTCGACCGTTATATCGAATTCCGTACTCCTGTTTTTGAATATAAGGTCTATCGTTATGGAGTGCATCGCCTTGCCGCCGGTAAGCTGCCTCATATTATTTAAGTCGGATCCTCTTAGACGTTTAATCGTGTTCGCCGCGACGTTACCGGGAATACTGAGCGCAACCCCGCTCATACCCTCCAAATCCGGATCCGCCGTCGTGCCGATATCCTGCACCACGCCGTTTGTAATCGCCGTGGCGCCGGACTGATTTGCGCCGGCGGCGCTTCTGCCCCAGTTGCCCGCGCCGTTGGTAAGACCGATCGTCGTGTTTCCGTCCAAACCTAGAGAGCCGTTATTGAACACGTTCAAGCTTTGCGAGAATATCGCCTCGTATCTTTGATTTGCGTCGGGCATTTCAAAGCCGATAGTCTTATTCCCCTCGCCCTCTCTTAAATTCATAATATTTTTGTCCCAACCGACGAACATTTTACCCGTCGGCGGTGTTCCGGCCGTAAGCTCGACCTCGTCCTCGTAATAGCAGGGGACGTTCACCTCGCCGTCGCCGTTCGCTTCGCCCTCGTAGGGCTCGCCGTTCACGGTAATGACGCCGCCGCCGATAACGGTCAAATTGTAGGCGACTTTTTCAAAAACCGCTCTTACCGTAACGGCGTAATCCGGCATAGCAAAAATGTTGCCGTTAACCCAAAGGTCTTCGATTTCCTCGTTATTGCCGTCAAAATATTCCCATCCGGCAAATTTGTGCCCTCTTGAAGCCGCGCCCGCCGTTAAAACTACGTGCGAACCCTCCGCCGCGCTTGAAACCGAAGCGCTTCCGTCGATTACCGTCACGGTGTGGCTTTGCAACTGCGGCGGCACAACCTCGTCGAATACCGACAGCACTATCTTTTTTTCTTTGCCGCCCGCCGATGCCGTTATAACCGTTTCGCCGCCGCCGGTCAGCGTAACCGTCGCGTCCGCGCCCGAGACCGAAACCGTAGCGACCGCCGGATCGGACGAACTAAACGCCACCGTATACTGCGGCTCGCCGATAACGTCCACCCTCGCGCTTAAAGCGACGGAGCCGTCCGACTTATCCTTCGACAATAAGCCGCTAATCGATTGTTCGTTATGTATAATCGTTATGCCCGTAACCTTGTTGACCGCCTCGGGCGGATCGACAATCGTTTCGGTAACGGGTTTATCGCCGCCGCCCGTGCCGTCGCCGTCGGGATCCTCCCCCGTGTTCGCGTCGTTTTTGCCGCAAGCCGCCGCCGCAAACATAAGCAGCGCCGCCAGCAAGACCGACAACCATTTGAACCTTACTTTCATCAACAGATCCTCCTAGTAAAAAAATTTTTATTTTATCCTCCGCGCCGTTCGGCAAAGTCCGGGTTCAATCGGAATTTACCTTTTTT
>JAISMM010000034.1 GCA_031276725.1 Clostridiales bacterium
CGGACGAGATGAACGCGGACATCGCCGACAGGGCAAAAAAGCCCGCCGCAAAGCCGGCGGCGGCAAAGTCCGCTACGGCAAAACCGCCGGAGGCGGAAACGGTAAAAAAGCCGTCCGCAAAGCCGTCCGCCGCAAAAACGGCGGCGGCGAAACCGACTGCGGCAAAACCGACTGCGGCGACAAAACCGCCCGAGGCAAAGTCCGCGACGGCAAAGTCCGCGGCGGCGGCGAAAACGGCGGCGGCAAAGTCCGCTACGGCAAAACCGACTACGGCAAAGTCCGCGACGGCGGCGAAACCGGCGGCGGCAAAACCGCCCGAGGCAAAGTCCGCGACGGCAAAGTCCGCTACGGCAAAGTCCGCGACGGCGGCAAAAACGTCCGGGGTTAAAAAGCTCGTGCTTCACGTTTGTTCCGAGGCGCACCCGTTCGCGGGCACGGGGGGACTGGGAGAGGTCGCCGGGTCGCTCCCCGGCGCCGTCAACGCGGTGAGCGGGTCGGATATAGAGGCGCGGGTCATACTGCCGCTTTACGAGAGCTTCCCCGACGCGGAGCGCAAGAACCTTGAATTTATTTGCCACATAAACGTACCGCTCGCGTGGCGCAATCAGTATTGCGGACTCTTTAAGTATAACCGCGACGGAACGGTCTATTATTTTATCGACAACGAGTACTACTTTAAGCGGCCGAATCTTTACGGCTACTACGACGACGGCGAGCGTTTCGCGTTTTTGTCGCGGGCGGTCGTCGAGCTTATTCCGCACCTCGACAAAAAGCCGGACGTTCTGCACTGCCACGATTGGCAAACCGCGCTCGTGCCGATTTATTACAAGCTGTTCTATATGTACCGCCCTGGTTTCGAGGGCATAAAGACGGTGTTCACCATCCACAACATAGAGTATCAGGGCCAGTATTCCAAAAGTATTATCGAGGACGTTTTCGGGATTCCGGCGGCGGAATATCCGTCGATCGAGCATCGGGGTTGCATAAACCTTATGAAGGGCGCGGTAGACTACTGCGACGCGCTTTCGACGGTAAGCCCGTCCTACGCCCAAGAGATTATGATACCGTTCTATTCGGCGGGCTTAGACGGCGTTTTGCTCAAAAACAGCTACAAGCTGCGCGGAATTCTGAACGGCGTCGACACCAAAACCTATAATCCGCAAACCAATCCGTCGCTGTTCAAAAACTATTCGGCGGAATCGATCGGCGGCAAGGCGGTCAACAAGCGCGAGCTGCAAAAAATGCTATCGTTGCCCGAAAGCCCCGATACTCCGCTTATCGCGGTCATAAGCCGCCTCGTTGCGCACAAGGGGCTCGATTTAGTCCGTTTCGCGATGGACGAGATTCTTAAACGCGACGCGCAAATCGTGCTTTTAGGCAAGGGCGACCCCGATTACGAGGGCTACTTTACGCATATTCAAAAGACGTATCCCAACAAAATGAGCGCCGTCATAACGTTCAACAAGGATCTTTCGCACAAGATTTACGCGGCGGCGGACGTCTTCCTTATGCCGTCCAAATCCGAGCCGTGCGGACTCGGGCAGATGATGGCTTGCCGCTACGGCGCCGTGCCGGTAGTGCGCGCCACGGGCGGGCTTAAAGATTCCATAACCGATTGCGGAGCGGGCGACGGCGGCAACGGCTTTACTTTCAATAACTACGACGCGGCCGATATGCTTCACGCCCTCGACCGCGCCCTGGGACTCTACCGCGACTACCCCGACAAATGGGCGGGGCTTGTCAAGCGCGCGATCGCATCCGACTTTTCGTGGGATAACAGCGCGCGCGAATATATTAAATTCTATCGCGGGCTTTTTTAGGGCGCGTACGCGCAAACGCAAACGCCCGCGGCCCGCGCGGAAAAAATTTTTACTTTTAGCTTATACGGAGGCATCATGACAGAAAAGACCGGAGAGGTCGGGCGGCTTATTAAGGAAAAACTCAACAAGTATTTCGCCGCGAACCACAAAAATTCGACCCCGGAGCAGATGTACAAGGCCGTCGCGCTGGTACTGCGCGACATACTGCTCACAAAAAAACAGCGTAACAACCAAAGAGTTATCGAAACCAAAAGCAAACGCGTGTATTACCTTTGCATGGAGTTTTTGCTCGGGCGCAGCCTTAAAAACAACCTTTATAATTTGGGCCTCGAAAAAGAGGTCAAGGACGTTTTGTCGGGCTGGGGCTACGACCTTGATTCGCTTTACGAAATCGAGTCCGACGCGGGACTCGGTAACGGCGGATTAGGGCGCTTGGCGGCGTGCTTTATGGACAGCCTCGCCACGCTCAACTACCCCGCGATGGGCTTTTCGATACGCTACGATTACGGGCTTTTTAAGCAAAAAATCGTCGACAATCAGCAGGTGGAGCTTCCCGATATTTGGCTCGACACGGGCGAAATTTGGATGATGCCGCGTTCGGACAAAAACTTTAAGGTGCGCCTCGGGGGCGAGGTTACCGAAACGTGGCTCGACGGCAAGCTCGCGATCGAGCATAAGCACGCCACGGTGGTGGACGCCACGCCCTACGACGTTATGATTTCCGGCGCCGATTCCGAGGGCGTTTCGGTGCTGCGGCTGTGGAAGGCGTCGGCGTCGTTCGACTTCGATATGAAGTCGTTTACGCAGGGCGACTATATGACGGCTATGCGCGCCGATAACGAGGCGGAAATTATCAGCAAGGTGCTGTACCCGTCCGACGATCACGACCAAGGCAAGCAATTGCGGCTTTCGCAGCAGTACTTTTTGGTGTCCGCGTCGCTCCAAAGCATCATAAAGGATCACCTAAAAAATTATCCGTCGCTCGTTAATCTTGCCGACGTCGCCGCGATTCACATAAACGACACGCATCCCGCGCTCGCGATTCCGGAGCTTATGCGTCTTTTAATGGACGAGTACGCCTTCGAGTGGGACGCCGCGTGGGATATAACCGTCCGCGCCGTCGCCTATACCAACCATACGGTTATGGCGGAGGCGCTCGAAAAGTGGAGCGAGCCTATGGTAAGCTCGCTTCTTCCCCGCGTTTGGACTATCATAAAGGAGATCGACCGCCGCTTTAAGGCGGAGGCGCTTTTCGCTACGGGCGACCCCGCCAAGGTCGAGCGTATGAGCGTGGTTCAGCACGGGCTCGTGCGTATGGCAAACCTTTCGGTTATAGGCTCGCACAGCGTCAACGGCGTTTCGGAGCTTCACAGCGACATTATCAAAAACAGCGTCTTCGCGGACTTTTACGGGCTTTATCCGCGCCGCTTTACCAACGTAACAAACGGCATCGCCCACCGCCGCTGGCTGTGTCAGTCCAACCCGCGATTGACGGAATTTTTGAACGGCGTTATAGGCGAGGGGTTCGCCTCGGACGCGTCCAAGCTCGAAAATCTGTTAAAATTCAAAAACGACAAAAGCGTTTTGGAGGAGCTCGACAAAATCAAGCGTCAAAACAAGCGCGACTACGCCGACTACGTAAAGGCGACGGCGGGTTTTACGCTCAATCCCGACAGCCGTTTCGACACGCAGATAAAGCGGCTGCACGAGTATAAGCGCCAGCTTTTGAACGTCCTTAAAATCATAAAATACTATCTTGATTTGAACGACGACCCGAACGCGGAGTTTACGCCGCAGACGTTTATTTTCGGGGCGAAGGCCGCCGGGGGCTACTATCACGCCAAGCGCATAATAAGCCTTATAAACTGCATAAGCGCCGACATTCAAAGGAACAAAAAATTAAAGGACAAGCTCGACGTTATGTTTGTGGAAAACTACAACGTAACTAAGGCGGAGCATTTGATTCCGGCGTCCGAAATTTCGGAGCAAATCTCGCTCGCGGGCAAGGAGGCGTCCGGCACCAGCAATATGAAGTTTATGATTAACGGCGCCTTGACGCTCGGAACCGTCGACGGCGCGAACGTCGAAATTTTAGAGAGCGTCGGCGCCGACAATATTTTTACGTTCGGTATGAGCGCCGCCGAGGTCGAAAAGCTGTGGCGCGAGGGCTATTACGCCACTAACATTTTTGCGTCGAATCCGACCGTGCGCCGCGTGGTGGACGCGTTAAAGACGGGCTTTGCGGGTCAGAGCTTCGCCGACATAGCAAACTACCTTGTTTTGGGTTCGCACAACTTTGCCGACCCGTATATGTGCTTAGCCGACTTCGACGACTATATGAGGGCTAACGGACGGCTCGACGAGGCTTACGCCGACCCCGTAAAATGGAACGGAATGTCGCTCGTCAATATCGCCAAGTCCGGAATTTTCGCCGCCGACCGCAGTATCCGCGACTACGCCGAGAATATTTGGCATATGAAGAGTCTTAAATCCGGGGCTAAAAACGGCAAATAGCGGCAAATAGCGGTAATATAGCGGTGTTGATACGGGCTGCGTGTTCCGGCTTGCCTCAATCGAGTACGTCAATGTACGCTCATTCGGCAAACCGAAATCCGTTGCCCGCCCGAACGCCGCTATGTTGCCGCTCCGTGAATTCCGCGTTTGTCCGTTCATCCAAACAAATAAAGAGGAACTACCGATAATATGAAGCAATCAGTCGAATTCGATCCGCTTAACCCAAGCAGTAAAAACCCGGTCGGAGCGGTTAAGACCGACGCGCCGACGCGCTTTGTGCTGCGTTTTTCGCGTCCGCAAAACCCCGACGACGTGTTTTTGTGTTTAACTAAGGACGGCGAACAGGAGGTTCGCTATCCTATGGCGTATCTGTCCGTCGATCCCGAGGGCGTGTTCGCCTACGGACTCGACCTTGCGGTAACCTCGCGCGGACTCTACTTTTATTATTTTGTAATCGACACGCCGGGCGAGAGCTTCCGCGTCGCCGCCGACGAAAATTTGCGCGCGATGCTCGGCAAGGGTCAGCAGTGGCAGCTCACGGTCTACGACGAGCCGTTTTCGCCTCCGTCGTGGTTAAAGGGCGGCGTGATCTACCAGATTATGCCCGACCGCTTCAACATAGGCGGCGAGCGGCTAAAAACCAAGAGCGGGGCGGTATACCGCGACGATTGGGGCGGCACTCCGCGATATATGCCCGATAAGAACGGCAAAATACTCAACAACGACTTTTTCGGCGGGAATATTCCCGGCATAACAAAAAAGCTCGGCTATCTAAAATCGTTGGGCGTTACGTGTATTTACCTTAATCCTATTTTCGAGGCGGCGTCGAATCACAAGTACGACACGGGCAACTACCGCCGCGTCGACTCCGATTTCGGCACGCTCGACGACTTTAAGACGCTCATAAAGCGCGCCGCCAAAAAGGGCATCCGCGTGATTTTGGACGGCGTGTTTTCGCACACGGGCGACGACAGTCTGTACTTCAACAAGTACGGCAACTACGATTCGGTGGGGGCGTACCAATCGCCCGACAGCCCGTACTACGAGTGGTATAACTTCCGCGATTGGCAAAAGCGCGACTACGCTTGCTGGTGGAACGTCGACGTTCTGCCCAACACCGTCGAGGAAAACAAGTACTACGACGAGTTCATAAACGGCGAGGACGGCATTATCCGCTATTGGACGGATTTGGGGATAGGCGGCTGGCGGCTCGACGTAGTGGACGAGCTTCCCGACAAATTTTTAGACCGTATGGTGCGCTCGGCAAAAAAGTCCGACCCCGAAACGCTCATAGTGGGCGAGGTTTGGGAGGACGCGAGCAACAAAATTTCGTACTCGTCGCGCCGCCGCTATTTGCAGGGCGGGCAGCTCGACAGCGTTATGAACTACCCCTTCAAGGAGGAGCTTTTGCGGTTCATAAAAACGGGCGACAACACGGGGCTTTACCGCACCGTGCGCGTACTCAAAAACAACTATCCGCGCGCCGTCTTAAACAACCTTATGAACATTATCGGCACGCACGACACCGTCCGCGTTTTGACGGCGCTCGGCGACGACGGCGCCGCGCCCGACCGCGACGGCCGCGCCGGGGCAAGACTTAATAACCGCGACGGGGCGGTAACGCTTTTGAGGGCGGCGAGCGTTTTGCAGTTTACGCTCCCGGGCGTTCCGTGCGTCTATTACGGCGACGAGGTCGGCTTAGAGGGGTTCGAGGATCCCTTTAACCGCCGATGCTTCCCGTGGGATAATAAGCTCGCGCCGCTTTTAAGGCACTATAAAAAACTCGGCAAAATCCGCGAAAACAAT
Organism: Clostridiales bacterium; assembly: GCA_031276725.1. Taxonomy (GTDB): domain Bacteria; phylum Bacillota; class Clostridia; order Christensenellales; family Pumilibacteraceae; genus RACS-047. The sequence goes on from JAISMM010000034.1 coordinate 6,141, forward strand.
AGGGCGGTGTTCGCCGACGGCGAAATTTATCCGCTCGATCTGGGTCGGGGCGTAGCCGCCTACGGGCGCGGCGAGGGCGACGACAAATTGACGGTCATAGTCAACAATTCCGGCGGGCCGCTTTCGTTCGGGGACGGCGCCGCCGCCCTTACCGACCTTGTAACGGATAAGCCCTTTAACGGAGTTGTTCCCGACAAAACGGCGGTTATATTAAAAGCGGCGGCCGCCCGTTAAAGACTCTAAACAAAAAAACCGTAAAACGGAGGAGCATTATGAATAATACCGAGGTAAGGCTAAACGAATTATACGGCGGGGCGATCGGCAAATACGATTGTTCGCTTACCGCCTACGTGCCGGACGCTATGGACGGCGAATCGCCGGACAAGCGGCGCGACGCGGTTCTTATTTGCCCGGGCGGCGGCTACCATATGGTTTCGCGGCGCGAAGCCGAGCCGATCGCGTTGGCGTTCGCCTCGCGCGACGTCGCCGCGTTCGTGCTGCGCTATTCGGTGCGCGAAAGCTCCGACGCGGTTTTCCCCGTTCAGCTTTTGCAGGCGGCGGCCGCCGCGGACTACATAAAAAGGAACGCCGCCGCTTTGCGCGTAAACCCGAACCGCGTAAGCGTTTGCGGCTTTTCGGCGGGGGCGCACCTGGCGGCGAGCTTGGGCGTTTTGTATAAGTCCAAGCACGTCAAGGAGGCGTTCGGCGAATTCGACTTGCGGCCGTCCAAAATGATTTTGGGCTATCCGGTTCTGATTTCCGACAAGCAAATTTACCACGGCGGCAGCTTTATGAACGTTTCGGGCGGCGACGCGGCGGTAACGGAATATCTTTCGCTCGATAAGCATATCGACAAGGACACGCCGCCCTCGTTCCTCTTTCACACGTCCGACGATACGGTTGTGGACGTGCGCAACTCGCTCCTGTTCGCCGCGGCCTTGCGCAAAAACGGCGTGCCGTTCGAGCTTCACGTCTATCCGCGCGGCCCGCACGGAATCAGCCTCGCCACGTCCCTAACGTCGGGTTCCTGCGCCGAGGACGCGCGCATAGCGAATTGGATTTGCGACGCGGCGGCGTTCCTACGGCTATGAAGCGCGGCTCCGGCGTACTTCTGCCCGTCGCCTCGCTGTGGGGCGATTACGGCATAGGCGGCTTCGGCAAGCCCGCCTACGGTTTTGTGGACGCGCTCGCCGCCTGCAAGCAAAAATATTGGCAAATTCTGCCGCTTTCGCCCACGTCCTACGGCGACTCGCCCTATCAATCCTGTTCGGCGTTCGCCGTCAACCCCTACTTTATCGACCCCGGCATTTTGGCGCAAGAGGGACTTTTGACCGACGGCGAATTGCAATCGGCAAAGCGCGACGCGACCGCCCGAATCGATTACGGCGACCTGTTCGTCAACCGCGTAACGCTGTTAAAGACGGCGTTTTCGCGTTTTAAACTTAGTCCCGCGTTTAAAAAATTCGCCGCCGCGCCCCAAATCCGCGAGTACGCGCTGTATATGGCGTTAAAGGAACGGCGGAATTACCGCCCGTGGCACGAATGGGAGTCCGGGCTTAAATTTTTGACCGCCGACCGCCGCGCCGCCGCCGAGCGCGAATACGCCGCCGATATAGCGTTTTGGGCGTTCACTCAGTACAAGGCGCAAAATCAGTGGCGCGCGCTCAAAGCCTACGCCGCCGCAAAGGGCGTCGCGGTAATCGGCGATATTCCGATCTACGTCGCGGGCGACAGCGCCGACGTGTGGTTGCACAAGGAGCTTTTTAAGACGCTCAAAAGCGGCGAATTGTCGGCTGTGGCGGGCGTGCCGCCCGATTATTTTTCGGCGGACGGTCAACTGTGGGGTAACCCCGTCTATAATTGGCGGCGTATGAAGGCGAGCGGCTACGAATGGTTTTTGCGCCGCATAGACTTTTGCTTTTCGCTCTACGACTACGTTCGGATCGACCACTTCCGCGGCTTCGACAGGTTCTACCAAATCAAGCGCGGTCAAACGTCGGCAAAGAACGGCGTGTGGCTAAAAGGCCCCTCGTGGAACTTGTTCCGCAGATTGAAAGGGCGCGACATTATCGCCGAGGATTTGGGAACGCTCGACGACGGCGTAAAAAAACTTATCGCCCGCACGGGCTACCCCGGGATGAAGGTCTTGTGCTTTGCGTTCGACGGCAATCCGCAAAACCCCTACAAGCCGTCCGCGTACGCAAAAAATTGCATCGCCTACACCGGCACGCACGACAACGAGCCGTTCACGGAGTTCGCCGCCCGCGCCCTCGCGGAAAACGCCGAAGGATTTTTGGACGAGTTTAACGCCGAATTAACAAAGGCGGAGCTGCCGCCGCTCGCGCCCGGCGCGGACAGGTACGCCGTTACAAAATCGGCGATAGAATTACTTATGAAAAGCGACGCGGACGCCGTTATATTTCCGCTCGCCGACCTTCTTATGCTGGGGGCGGATTCGCGCATCAACACGCCCTCAACGCTGTCGGACGGCAATTGGAGTTTTAGGGTTCGCGAGAGCCAAATCGGCGGCTTTACGGAATTTTTACATTCGCTGACCGAAAAATATAACAGATAGCACATAAAAACGGTTGTCATTTGCGAACACAAGTAGTATAATATTCCTATAACTAAGATAAATTAGTTATAGAGTGCGCAAAAAGCGGTTTTCGGAGGGACTTTTTTTGAAAATCTCGGTTCAAATGTATTCGCTTCGCGAACAAATAGCGAAGGACGGACTCGACAAGGTTCTGTCGGCGGTAAAGGCGGCGGGTTTCGACTGCGTCGAAACGGCGGGTTTTTACGGTATGACGTATCCGGATTTCGGCGCGGCGGTCGCTAAACACGGGCTTTACGTTTCCGGCTCGCACACGGGCGTCGCCGAGCTTTTGACTAACCCCGGCGGCGTTCTTGAAATGACGGACGTGCTCGACTTCCGCGACGTAATCATTCCCGGTATCGACCCCGCCGAATACAAGCGCGACCTAAAAGCCGTTACCGATAAAATCGGCAGGGCCGCCGACCTTTGCCGCAAAAACGGCCTGCGTTTAGCTTACCACAACCACGCCGCCGAGTTTGACGGCGCCGACTATCTGCAAGCGTTTATGGACGGCGTCAAGGGGCTTCTTATCGAGCCGGACATTTTTTGGCTGGCGGTCGCGGGCGTTGAACCGCTCCCGTACATAACAAAGCGCGTCGACCGCGTTATGGCGGTACACCTAAAAGAGCTGTCGGTCAAGGGCGAGGACGATTTTAGCCCCGTTTTGGGCGACGGAGTTTCGGACACTCAAAACGTCCTGCGCTTTGCCGTCAAGAGCGGCATACCCTACGTAGTCCTCGAATTTGAAAAATTTGTCGGCGACTACGGCGCGTTTTTGCAAAAGAACGCAAACTACATAAAAAAAATCATAAAGGAGTCATAAAAGAATGAAACTTGCGGTATTTAATCCGGTGCTGTACTCTATGAATTTAGACGACGCGCTAAAATATCTAAAAGGCTTGGGCGTGGACGCGTTAGAGCTCGGCTGCGGGGGCTTCCCCGGCACGGCGCACGCGAACGTCCGCGAACTCGATAAGGATCAAAAAAAGCTCGACGCGCTAAAATCGGCGTTCGCAAAGCACGGAGTGCAAATATGCGCCCTGTCGGTTCACGGCAACGGCGTTCACCCCGATAAAAAGACGGCGGAGCTTGCAACCGCCGAATTCGACGCGGCGTGTTCGGTCGCGCGCAAGCTGGGCGTCCGCCACATAGTAACGTTTTCGGGCTGTCCCGGCGACGGCAAGGGAACGGCGCCCAATTGGGTAACCTGCACGTGGCCAAACGAATATTCCGAGCTTTTGGCGTGGCAGTGGAACGAGGTTCTGATTCCCTATTGGAAGACCCGCGCCGCCGTCGCAAAGGACGCGTCCGTCAAGGTTTGTTTCGAAATGCACCCCGGCTTTTGCGTCTATAACCCCCAAACTATGCTAAAACTGCGCGCGGCGGTCGGCGATACCCTCGGCGCCAACCTCGACCCCTCGCACCTGCTTTGGCAGGGGATCGACATAGTCCGCGCCGTCGAATATTTGGGCGACGCCCTCTATTACTTCCACGCTAAGGACACTATGCTAAACCCCTCGCGCCTCGCCGAAAAAGGCGTGCTCGACACCGCCCCCTACACGAACGAGTCCGAAAGGTCGTGGCTGTTCCGCACCGTGGGTTACGGCGGCGTGCCGTGGCGCAACGTCGTTACGGCGTTAAGAATGGCGGGCTACGACTACGTAATGTCGATCGAACACGAGGACAGCCTTATGACCCCCAAAGAGGGACTCGAAAAAGCCGTCGCCTACCTTAAAGAGGTTATGATATTCGACTCGTCCAAGACCGCCGCCTGGTGGACGTAAGCGAAAAAGGCAACCGCCCCGCCGCCGTACGGCTAACACTCAACCACCCCGTCATCTCCGTTGCCACCCCTCCATAGAGGGGAATCGCACTTGCGGCAGGCGACGCCGCATAGCGGAAAAATTGCCAAAACCGCCCGCCCGCCGCACTCGGCGTATCCACAAAATTCCCCTCCGGGGAGGGGTGGCGGCAAAGCCGCCGGGGTGGTTGCCGATTAACCGCTTATGCTTGGGGCGGTCAACAAAACTAAAAACCAAATTTTTTTCGGGAGGAACACATACAATGTTAGAAGTCAAAGGCTTAACCAAAGTTTACAGACCCAAAAAAGGGCCGTCGGTGCGCGCGCTCGACAACGTAAACATCAAATTCGAGGACACCGGAATGGTGTTCGTCCTCGGTAAGTCGGGCAGCGGCAAATCGACGCTCCTCAACCTTATCGGCGGACTCGACAGCAGCACCTCGGGCGAGATAATCATAAAGGGCAAATCGTCAAAGGCGTTCAGCCAGTCGGATTTCGACAGCTACCGCAACACGTTTATCGGCTTTATCTTTCAGGAGTACAACATTCTGCAAGAGTTCACGGTCGGCAAAAATATCGGGCTTGCGCTCGAATTGCAGGGCAAGCGCGCGGACGCGGCGGCGGTCGGCAAGATTTTGGAGCAGGTCGACCTTACGGGCTACGGCGCGCGCAAGCCCGCCGAGCTATCCGGCGGTCAAAAGCAGAGGGTGGCGATCGCCCGCGCCCTCATCAAAGACCCCGAAATCATTATGGCGGACGAGCCGACCGGGGCGCTCGATTCCAACACGGGCAAGCAGGTGTTCGAAACGCTCAAAAAGCTGTCTAAAACAAAGCTCGTCATCATAGTTTCGCACGACCGCGAATACGCCGAGTACTACGGCGACCGCGTTATCGAATTCGCCGACGGCCGCATCATAAGCGACATCAAAAAGTACAAGGCCGAGGGCAAGGCTATAAGCGCGGGCATAAGCGTTATCGACGGCTCGATTATGCACGTCAAGGCGGGCCACGAGTTTTCGCCGTCCGAAAAAGCCGCCGTCATCGGCTTCCTCGAAGGCGCGCCGTCCGATATGATTTTAAGCAAGGACGAACGCTCCAACACCGAGTTCCGCAAAATGGCGCGTATCGACGCGGACGGCAACAAGGAATCGTTCGAGGACACTACGCCCCAAAACACCAAGCTAAAAACCTACGACCCCTCAAAATTCAAGCTTATACGCTCGCGCCTGCCGTTCCGCCACTCGTTCAAAATGGGCGCGTCCAGCCTAAAAACAAAGCCCGTCCGCCTGTTCTTTACCGTTCTGCTGTCCGCAATCGCGTTCGGTCTTTTCGGCCTCGCCGACACTATGGGCGCGTACGACAAGTACACCGTTACTTATAACTCTATGCAAGAGTCTAATATTAATTACGCGGCGTTTGTAAAGTCCGTCGGCTACAAGGACGAGGAACGGGATTATGTAAGCTGGACGAACGAAAGAATGAGCGACTCCGACTTTGACAAGCTCGCGCAAAAATTCCCCGAATATACGTTCGACAAAGCCTACTCTATGACCGATACGGACTTTATGCCGTATTTATACGAATCTTACGGCAAAAAATTTGCTCCGGGCGTGTATTATACGCGCAACCCGTACGGCTACTTCGGCAGTGCGCTCGACTTCGAGGGCTACGTCGAAGTCGAAAACGACGGTTTTAACGCGCGCGGCTACACTCTTTTAGCGGGCGGCTATCCCTCGGCGGTCGACGTGTCGGCGGGCGGCATAACCGAAATCGTAGTGTCAAAATATATCTACACATTTTTTGAGGATTTTGATTACACCGATCCCGCCGAGGGTGCCGAGGATGCCGAGGATGCCGAGGACGCCGAGGACGCCGATCCCGCCGTATCTACACTGCGGAAAACTGAAATTAATGCCGAGCAGGATCTAATCGGCAAAATTATAACGCTCGGCGATCGCTCGACCCCTCTTGCCGAACGTCAAAAATTCAAGATTGTCGGCGTAGTCGATACAAAGTTCGACGGGGAACGTTATAAAGAATTAAAACAGCCGTTGGAATCGGACGTAAATGTCATGGATATGCTTTTGCCTATGGAGCTTGCGAATATGGGCTCGTATTGCTACCATACTATGATGTTTGTCCCCTCGGGCTACCGCGCCGCGCTAAAAGAGGCGTCCGGTCAAAGCGCCTTTGTCAACGTTCGCGATCAGG
>JAISMM010000043.1 GCA_031276725.1 Clostridiales bacterium
TTATGCGCCAAACTCAATGGACTCTCGCCCTGCGGTAATTCCCTTTATAAGTTACAGGCGGTCGGCCTTTGCATTTATAAGCGGTCGGCTTTCGCATTACCCCCGAAGTACGGATATTATTATCGCGACCCAAAGGCAGGTCAAAAAGCCCGACGCCTCAAAAACTACGGTTTTTTTGTAGAACCGTACGCGTTTTTTGTTAGCGGAAACTCCGGATAAATATTGCGTACATTAGGTACTTGAAAATTTTTGTAAAAATTTACATAATCCGCGTTATTTTGGTTGACATCGGGAACGGGAAGTGATAGTATAAGAAAAGAGAATAGGATCGGTTTGCGACGGCGTGATCGACGCGCGGAGTGGAATCGGTGCGCACCGCTAATCGCGCGGCAATAAAAAAAGCCGCCTCCTCGGCGGCGACCTTGCGGTGATTAGCACAAAGCTTGTCTGAACTCGCAATGCGATTTTGTAGGCGTGGGTTTCGGCGGCAACGGCGGCCCGTAGTGCGTAAGTCGCGTTATGCCGACCGAAACTATTCGCAGTATAACATATCATAAAGGAGAAGTCAAGTGAAAACGCAAGAAAAGAATGAGAAAAGCGTGGCGGATACGGAATATTACTTGGGGATCGACGCCGGAACAAATTCGGTCGGGTACGCCGTAACGGATACGGAGTATAGGGTTATAAAGCGCGGCGGCAAGTATTTGGCGGGAGCGAGGATATTCGGGGATGCGGAGACGGCCAAGAAAAGGCGAATTTTCAGGAGCGGCAGACGGCGGTACGCCAGAAGGAAGTTCCGGTTGGAGCTTTTACGGCGGCTTTTTGAAAAGGAGATTGCGGCGGTTGATCCGCTGTTTTTTATTAGGTTAAGTGAGAGCGCGTTGTGGGCGGACGACAAGACTACGGACACCGTTAACTCGCTGTTCGCCGACGCGGGATTTAGCGACGAAGAATTTTTTGCAAAATTCCCGACGGTATACCATTTGCGCAAATATTTGATTGAGAACGCGGCGGAGGACGTTCGTTTTCTTTATCTTGCCTGCCACCATATAGTTAAGTACCGCGGGCATTTTTTATTTCCGGAAAAGAGCGTCGGCGATCCGGAGTCGTTCGCGGGCTTGGGCGAAATATTGACGCGTATTAACGAAAAGTTGTCGGAATGTTTCGGCGGCGAGGACTTTGCGCTTTCGCTTAAAAACGCCGCCGAAATAGACGCGCTGTTGTTAATGAAGCCGGTTAAGCCGCCGTATAAAAAGCCTGGGGATAACGCGCCGCCGCAAGAAAAGGTAGCGGACACGGACGGCGCGGACAAAAAACCGCGGCAAATGAGTAAATCGGAAATCGCCGAGCAAATAAAAAAGCGGCTGGGGCTCGACGGCAAGGACGCCCGCGCAAAACCGCTTTTTGAGGCGTTGATCGGCAACAAGATTAATTTGGGCAAAATTTTCGACAACCCCGAGCGCTACGCCGAAGTATCGGATCAATTAAAGGAGCTTAAATTTTCGTCGGATAAGTACGAGGATGCGCGTGAGTTTTTGAACGGCGGCTTCGAGTCCGAGGGGGAGCTGCTCGACGCGTTAAAGGCGTTCTACGACTATAAAGTACTCAAAGGCATTTTGGGCGACGAAAAATATTTTTCGTCGGCGATGGTCAAGCAATATAACGAACACGGCGCGGATCTAAAAAATCTTAAAGATTTTATCAAAACGAAGTACGAGTTAGACGTCTACAATAAAATGTTCCGCGACCCGAACGTCAACAATAATTATGCGTCCTACATAGGCTCTAATATAACGAGAAGCGCGAAGTCCGTCGCCCATTCCGAGATTGTTTTGCGCTCGGACTTTTCCAACAATTCCACCCCGGCACATTGTACGCACGAGGACTTTTTGAAGCATCTTAAAGACGTTCTAACGCAAAAGGACGCCGGATTAGCCGATAACGCGGACTATCGGCGCTATTTGCAGGCGATTGAGGATAAGGCGCTGCTGCGGAGGATGAACACCCGCGAGCAGGCCGCGGTGCCGTATCAGGTGAATCTTTTGGAGCTTGCGGCGATATTGGACAGGCAAAAAAGCAAGTATCCGTTTTTGTCGGAGTCGGACGAATACGGCACGGTTTTGGATAAAATCGTAAGTCTTTTGACGTTCCGCATTCCGTACTTTGTGGGGCCGCTCAACGACCGCCACGCCTTAGAGGGCGGCGGGTTCGCTTGGGTCAAAAAGAACGACGGCTGGCGGAATAAAGAGATAACGCCGTGGAACTATTCCGCCGCGGTGGACGAGCCCGCCAGCGGCGAGGAATTCATTCGCAAAATGACGAATAAATGCACGTATTTGCGGGATAGCGACGTACTGCCGCGCTCGTCGCCGCTCTATCAACGGTATGCGGTTTTGAACGATTTAAGCAATCTAAAAATCAACGGCAACCGAATCTCGCCCGGATTGAAGAAAAGAATTTACGACGGCCTTATGCAAACGGCGACGTCCCTTTCTAAAAAGGGAATAAAGAATTGGCTTATAGCCCAAGGCGAAATTAAGCCCGAGGATACCGTGGGCAAGGAAAACGAGAACGACCTCGATTTTAATTCGTCGCTGTCCTCGCTCATAAAGTTCAAAAATATTTTCGGCGATAACCTGAAAGCGGCCGGGGTTACGGAGCTGTGCGAGGACGCGGTTTTGTGGCACACGCTGTTCGGCGCCGAAAAAAAACCCGTCGTCCACAAGCTGTTAAAGAAACACGGCGACCTTTTGCGGTCGCTTTATCCGGACGAAAAGGAATTCGACGCGGTTATCGGCAAGTTGAAGGGGCTGTCGTTTTCGGGCTGGGCAAAGCTCTCGAAGGAGTTTTTGCTGGACGTGCGCGTAATAGATAAAAGGACGGGGGTCGCGAGCGTTTCCGTTATGGACGTACTTAAAGACACGTCTATGAACCTTATGGAAATTCTGAACTCGAATAATTACGAGCCCGTGTTTTTGGACAAGGTTAAACAAATGAACCGCAAGGAGGACGAAAAAGTCGATTACGAATACGTCGACTCGCTTTATTGCTCGCCGTCCGTCAAGCGTTCGATCTGGCAGACAAAGCTCATAACGGACGAGATAACCAAAATTATGGGGTGCGCGCCCAAAAAGATATTCGTCGAGGTAACGCGGCACACCGACGCGGCGGCGACAGGAAAAAAGACCAAGTCGCGCCGTCAGCGGTTGGAGGAATTGTATAAGGAAGCGGAAAAAACGGTTAAAGACCTTGCCGATATGCGCGCCGAGCTTACGCGCCGCGACGACACCGCCTTGCGCGGCGACAGGCTGTACTTATATTTTTTGCAGTGCGGCAAGTGCGCCTACACCGGCGATAAGATCGATTTGGCGAATATAGATGACAATAAATTATACGACATTGACCATATCTATCCGCAATCTAAAATTAAGGACGACAGCCTAACGAACTGCGTGCTTGTAAAAAAGCTCGAAAACCTTAGAAAGTCCGACGGTGTTATTAAGGACGATGTGAGAGCCGACATGAATAAGACGTGGCGGGTTTGGCGGCACGCCGGGCTTATATCGGAGGAAAAATTCCAAAGGCTGATCCGCTCGACGGAGCTGTCGGAGGAGGAGCTTACGGCGTTTATGAACCGTCAGCTTGTTTCGACCAATCAGGCGGCAAAGGCGGTTGCCGAGCTTTTGGACGTCGAATTTAACGGCGGCGGCGACGATAAAACGACCCGAATCGTTTATTCTAAGGCCGGACTCGTGTCGGATTTTAGGCGCGCGTTCAAAATCGTCAAATGCCGCGAGGCGAACGATTTGCACCACGCCAAGGACGCCTATCTGAATATAGTCGTCGGCAATGTTTGGGATACAAGGTACGGCGATATGCGCCGTATCAAGGGCCGCGAGGGTCAAAAGCCGGTTTTTAACGAGGAGAAGGCGCTCGACAAGCTGTTTAGGTACGACGTTCCCGGCGCGTGGGATTGCGGCAAAAACGGCGACGCGACGCTGCAAACCGTAAAACGCTATTGCGACGAAAACAGATATTCGGTTACGACGCGCCCCTACGAAAAGAAGGGCGAAATGTTCAACCAAACAAGGCATATGAAGGGCGGCGGGGATAAAGCGGACAAGCTTATTCCGGTTTCCGAAAAAAAGACGGCCGACGGCCGACTCTTATTCGACCCCGAAAAATACGGCGG
>JAISMM010000056.1 GCA_031276725.1 Clostridiales bacterium
GATAGCATTCGCTCACGCCTAAAAGATATGCAATATAATTTTTTGTTTAAGCCTGGCGATTATATGCCTGACTTAACTGGGAAGGTGAACAAAGATTTGTCAGAACTACTACTATTATGGATTGGGAACAAAAAACCGATAACAATTCTTGATATTTCTGATGTGCCGTCCGAAATTATGATGTCGATAGCCGGAACCTTATTAAATATTACATATGAGGCATTGTTTTTGGGGCAAGAAATTTCGGTTGGGAGGACGAAAACAACCGCTTCTAATTGTTTTGGAGGAGGTTCATAATTATCTCCGCACGGATGAAAATTCTATTTCATCAAGAACGGTACAACATATTGCAAAAGAAGGTCGGAAATATGGCGTCGGTTTATTATTGGTAACGCAACATCCATCTGAATTAGGCGAAACGGCACTAAGTCAATGCGGAACTATCATTGTGAAGATGAGTATAAAAAGCTCGTATCATTTTGGAGAAAAAAATTATTATAGAGGATGACGATAATGTCATATAGCAATGCAAACATGATACCAGTTAGTTCGGCAAACGTAAGTGCGATCGGCTACACCGAATCGGAGCAGATTATAGAATATATCCGCACGAAGAAGCCTAACGCCGTAGTTATCGCGGGCGACGTGTACGACCGCGCCGTGCCTAGTGTCGAGGCGGGTACGGGGTTTTGACGACTTTTTGACCGAACTCTCGCGCGAGAGGATGGCCGTTCTGCTTATAGCGGACAATCACGATTCGCCCGAACGCCTAAATTACGCGAGTCGGTTTAAGATTATTGACATGAAGGTTAGCAAAAAGGCTCATCGTAAGGTCGGGCATTTTAACGTTTCCGGACACGACGCAGGTTCTTCTTCTAAATCGTGCAAACCGATGTCGCTGTTTGCCGTTGTTACTCTCTGTACCCCAAGTATATTTTTTTGTTTACCAAAGTATATTCTCCGGTATCAGATTAGCGTACACTTCTTAAAAGTCGGCATAGTATATTTTCATATTGAATTTATACAGTCTATATAAAGTGCCGCATCTCGTCAAGTTCCAAGCCTACCGCTTGCCGGATACCTTGAATATTGCTTTTGAAGGAATAAAATCGGAGGCGTTGATGATTGCGATGCGCGGAAACTATTTGTTATTGAACGGTTCCGCCTGCACATCCAAAGCCTTCTCATAAGAGTATATACTTTTCGGCATTTTTCCTTATCTGTCAGGAAATTATCGGCTATTACGGTTTTTTTGTTAGGGCGATATAGTCTGATAAATAGTTTTTGGGAATAATAAGCGCGTTGCCGGCCACGTTTTCGCCTAAGGCATACGAATGAACATCGTAATTATCAGCGATGCTGAATTGGCCCGCGACTAAAGTTTTGGTGACCCCGTTGACCGTCACGCAAACAGTGCCTTTGGTTACGACCATTATTTCCATTTGACGATGAAAATGATTGCCGATATCGGTTAGAGTTACAAGATCGGCGACTGAATTTTTTTGATCGCGCCAGTTTTCGTATTTGTCGAATAAAAGATTCTGTATATACATTATGCAATTGAATTTTCGGAGTAGTATGACGACATCCGTGTCACGTTTATTTTACATTCTTTTTACGCTGTAATTATTTACAACGGAGCAAAAATATGGTATAATATAAATATGGAAGCGGATAAAAAGACTGTCGGGGCGGACGTTATGACCGCGGCGCCTATAAGGCTCGATATTAAGCGGACGGTGCTTGTCGGGCTGGCGTTTTTTACTATCACTATGTTTTGGGAGGTTTACGACTCCGTTATGCCGCTGTTTTTGCACGATTTCGGGCTGAGCGGGCTTTGGAGCGGGGTTGTGATGGCTCTCGACAACGTTTTGGCGCTCGTTCTGCTGCCGTTTATGGGCTTGCTTTCGGACAGGTTTCCGCTAACTTTGCGCGCCAAGTTCGGCCGGCGCATACCGTTTATCGTGTGCGGGTCGGTTTTGGCGGCGGTCGCCTTTCTGTTCGTGAATTGGGGACACAACGCGCATAACTTTGCGTTCTTGATGACGGCGACGGTTTTCGTTCTCTTGTTTATGTGTCTTTACCGGACGCCCGCCGTGGCCCTTATGCCCGACGTAACGCCAAAAAGCGTCCGCAGTCAGGGCAACACCGTAATAAATATTATGGGGACGGTCGGCGGCGTAATAACTCTGCTTTTGATGACGTTTTTGCTCGACAAGAAAAATGTTTCGCAAAGCGGCAATTGGGCGCTCACGGCTTGCATCGCGGGCGCAATGGTTCTGTCGGCGGTAATTATGGTTTTTAAGGTGCGCGAAAATAAGCTCGTGGAGGAAAAGGCGGAGCTTTTGCGCTCGCGCGGAATAACCGAGGACGACGCCGACGCTCCCGCGCAAAAGCCGTCGCTTAAAAGCGCGTTCGCCTCGCTTAACGGAGCGCAATTAAGGAGCCTGCTGTTCATATTGGCGTCGGTGTTTTTGTGGTACACGGCGTATAACGGAGTCAAAACACACTTTTCGGTTTTCGCGCTCTACGTTATCGACGTCGAAAACTTTACGCTTCCGCTACTCGTAGCCAACGCCGCCGCGTTTATAATGTTCGTTCCCGCAAGCGTGATCGGCAAAAAAATCGGGCGGTCAAAAACCGTTATGCTCGGCGTTTTAATGCTGATTGCGGGGTTCGGTTCCGCCGCGCTTTTGTTGCTATTCGGAAATAAGTCGCTGATACAATTTTCGATGTACCCGGCGTTCATGCTTGTGGGCGGCGGCTGGGCGACAATAAACGTTCACTCCTACGTTATGAGCGTCGAGATGGCGACCGAAAAAACTACCGGAACCTTTACCGGGCTTTATTACACCTTTGTGATGAGCGCTCAAATAATCACCCCGATTTTGGCTGGCGCCGTTATGGATTTTAAGCCCGAACTCTTAATGCTTTACTCCGCCGTTTTTTCCGTCCTGGCGTTGGTTACTATGTCGTTTGTCAAGCACGGCAACGTTAGCGCGCCGCCGCCGGCCGCCGAAAAATCCCGGGGCGGCGGCGAATCCTAAACTCCGCCTTGCCGGCGTATTCAAAATACGCGTCGCTACGGCGCGAGCCGCCAAACGGCTTGTCCGTTTGCGCGTGTAACGGGCGGTTTTTTTGCCGGACGGGTGTACGTTAACGTACTCGGTCGAGGCAAAAACCGCGCCCGACGCCGCTATTTGCAGCTTCAACAAGGGTAAATTTGAATGACAAAGCCGGGGGATTGTGGTATAATGCTTTGTGATGGATTCTAAGGTTGCGGAACAAATAATCGGCGTTTTGGAGGGAGAGTATCCCGACGCGAAGTGCGGCTTAAATTTTTCGACGCCGTTCGAGCTTTTGACGGCGACGGTTTTGTCCGCCCAGTGTACCGACAAAAGGGTCAACGAGGTAACGCGCGAGCTGTTTAAGGTTGCGTCCGCGCCGTCCGACTTTGCCGGAATGGATTATGCGGAGCTTGAAAAGCGCATATTTTCGTGCGGCTTTTACCGCAACAAGGCGCGGAGCATTATCGACGCCTCGCGGGTTTTGCTCGCCGAGTACGGCGGCCGCGTTCCCGACGACTTCGACGCGCTGTTAAAACTTCCCGGGGTGGGGCGCAAAACCGCGAACGTCGTTATGGCGAACGCCTTTAACGGCAATAATATAGCGGTGGACACGCACGTTTTCCGCACCGCGCGGCGCTTGGGGCTTGCCGGCGCCGCCACGCCCGAAAAGGTCGAATACGAGCTTTGCGCGGTGATTCCGGAGGGTAAACGCGCCCTCGCGCATCACCTGCTTATCCGCCACGGCCGCGTCCGCTGTAAATCGCGGCGTCCCCTGTGCGGCGGCTGTCCGCTCGCGGGGTATTGCTTGTATACGAAAGAAATCTCTGAAAAGGAAACGCCTCTATGAACAAAATTATAGCAAAAAGGACGTTGGCGCCCTCCGTCAACGAATACGTAATCGACGCGCCCGCCGTGGCGAGGCACGCTTTGGCGGGTCAGTTCGTCATACTGCGCGTTGACGCCGAGGGCGAACGCGTTCCGTTCACGATATGCGATTTTGACCCCCGCGCGGGGAGCGTTACGATTTTGGTTCAGGAGGTCGGCTACACGACAAAGCGCCTCGCCGGGCTTAACGCGGGCGAGTATTTGGCGGATTTTGCGGGCCCGTTGGGGCGTCCGACCGATCTGTCGGAGTTTAAGAGCGCGGTTTTAGTGGGCGGCGGCATAGGCGCGGCGGTCGTCTATCCGCAGGCAAAGCGTCTTTTCGGCGAGGGGCGGCCCGCCGACGTTATAATCGGGGCGCGCGCCAAGGAGCTTATAATGTACGAGACCGAGCTCAAAACGCTCGCGAAAAATCTGTACCTTACAACCGACGACGGCTCGTACGCGCGCAAGGGCTTCGTTACGGACGTGCTTAAAGAGCTTTTGGAGCGCGGCGACCACGACTGCGTGTTCGCCGTCGGCCCTATGCCGATGATGCGCGCGGTCGCGAATCTTACGCGCGGTTACAATGTGCGCACCGTCGTCAGTATGAATTCGACTATGGTCGACGGCACGGGAATGTGCGGCTGCTGCCGCGTGAGCGTGGGCGGCGAGGTAAAATACGCGTGCGTCCACGGGCCGGAATTCGACGGACACCTTATCGACTTCGACGAGGCGATAAACCGCTCGCGGGCGTACCGCGATATAGAGAGCGAGCATCTTTGCCGCCTTACGAACGCCGTTCGCGGCTGAAAAACATAAACTTACTGCTCGCGGCAAAAACCGCAGGCGGAAAAAACTACGATTTTACGGAAAGGATAAAATGGCGTCAATACAAAAAGAAAGAAACGAAATTCCGGCTTTGCCGCCCGGGGAGCGCGTAAAGAGCTTCGCCGAGGTCGCGCTCGGCTTCGACGCGGATACGGCGCGCGCCGAGGCGGCGCGGTGTCTTAATTGCAAGACGGCGCCGTGCAAGGGCGGCTGTCCCGTGGGCGTGAGCATCCCGGAATTTTTGGCGAAATTAAAGGACGGCGACTTTACGGAGGCGGGCAAAATAGTCAAGGCGACGAACAATCTGCCGTCGGTTTGCGGCCGCGTTTGCCCGCAGGAAAATCAATGCGAAAAGCTGTGCGTCCGCGCGAGGGCGGGGGGCGCGGTGGCGATAGGCGCGTGCGAAAGATTCGTCGGCGACTATATGCTAAAAAACGCTCCGCCCGCAAAAAAGGTAAAGCCGATCGGCAAAAGGGCGGCCGTTATCGGGTCGGGGCCGGCGGGGCTTACGGCGGCGGCGGAGCTTGCTAATGCGGGAGTTTCCGTAACGGTTTTCGAGGCGTTTCACCGTCCCGGCGGCGTGCTTGTGTACGGCATTCCGGAGTTCAGGCTGCCAAAATCGCTCGTTAAAGCCGAAATCGACGCCTTAACGGCGCGCGGCGTCGCCGTCGAGTGTAACGCCGTCGCGGGGCGCACCGTTACGATAGACGAGCTTAAAGCGGAATACGACGCGATTTTTATCGGCACGGGCGCGGGGCTTCCCGTCTTTTTGAATATCGAGGGCGAGAACCTAAACGGCGTTTATTCCGCAAACGAATACCTTACGCGCGTCAACCTTATGGACGCTTATAAGCCGTCGAGCGCAACCCCCGTAAGGCGCGGAAAGCGCGTCGCGGTTATCGGCGCGGGCAACGTCGCTATGGACGCGGCGCGTACCGCCGTCCGTATGGGAGCCGAAAAGGTTACCGTAATTTACCGACGCGGACGCGAAGAAATGCCCGCCCGTGCCGAGGAAATCCGCCACGCCGAGGAGGAGGGAGTAGTATTCGAGCTTCTTTGCGCGCCGCTCAAAATGACGGGCGAAAACGGCTCCGTTACGGGCTTAAAATGCGTCCGTATGCGCTTAACCGAGCCGGACGCCACGGGGCGCAAAACTCCCGTTCCCGTCGCGAACTCCGATTTTACAATCGACGCCGACGTCGTTATAGTGGCGCTCGGCACGGCGCCGAATCCGCTCCTTACCGACGCGTATCCCGCGATCGCGGCGACTAAAAAGGGTACGCTTATAGTGGACGCAAATATGAGGACGTCCGACCCCAAAATCTACGCGGGCGGCGACGCCGTAACGGGCGCGGCCACGGTGATTCTCGCCATGGGCGCGGGCAGGACGGCGGGCAGGGCGATTTTGGAGAGCTTTAAGAAAACGGTATGTTTATAGATAAGGCTAAAATTTTTATAAAAGCGGGCAAGGGCGGCGACGGAACAGTGTCGTTCTATACCGAAAAGTATATAAGCGACGGCGGCCCCGACGGCGGCGACGGCGGCAAGGGCGGCGACGTTATTTTCGAGGCGGACGGGCGCAAAACGTCGCTGCTGGATTTTTCGTACGCGAGCCGCTTCAGGGCGGGCGACGGCGAGCGGGGCGGCAGCCGCTTTTGCAGCGGTAAAAACGGCAAGAACCTTATTATAAAGGCGCCGCGCGGCACCCTCGTCCGCGACGCCGAATCCGGGCGCGTAATAGCGGACTTGTTCGACGAGGGCGCGCGCGTTACGGTTTTGACGGGGGGCAAGGGCGGCAAGGGCAACGCGCGGTTCAAGTCTTCGCGCCGCCACGCTCCGCACTTTGCCCAAACGGGCGAGGAAACTGTCGAACGCGCCGTGCTGCTCGAATTAAAGCTCATCGCCGACGCGGGGCTTATAGGCTTCCCCAACGCGGGAAAATCCACCCTGCTGTCGGTGATTTCGGCGGCCAAGCCCAAAATCGCGGATTATCATTTTACCACGCTGTCGCCGAATTTGGGCGTAGTCAAGTACTACGACCGCGCCTTTACCGTCGCCGACATTCCCGGGCTTATCGAGGGCGCGGGGTCCGGCGCGGGACTCGGGCGCGAGTTTTTGCGCCACGTCGACCGAACGAGGCTGCTTATCCACGTCGTCGATATTTCGGGCTCCGAGGGCCGCGACCCCATGTCGGACTACCGAATCGTCAACAAGGAGTTAAAGACCTATGATCCGCGTCTTTCGGCGCTTCCGCAAATAATCGCCCTCAACAAATCCGACCTCTTGGGCGGCGACGACGCCAAAATTAAGGAGTTTCGGCGCCGCGTCCGCAAGCCCGTGTTCGTAATCAGCGCGGCGGCAAGAACGGGAACCGACGCGCTCGTTGCCGCTATGTGCAAAAAATTGACGGAGCTTCCGCCCCCCGCGCCCATAGAGTTCGAGCCGTTCGAGTACGTCCGCCCCGACCCTAAAGTCTTTTCGGTAACGCGCTTTAACGACGGCGCGTTCGGCGTGTCGGGCGGTATGATGGACGAGCTTGCCCGAAACGTTTCGTTAGACGACTACGACAGCTTTTTGTATTTTCAGCGCAAATTAAAGGACGAGGGCGTTATAAAGGCGCTCAAAAAAGCCGGAATCAAAAACGGCGACACCGTACGCATTTTGGACGTGGAGTTTGAATATGTCGACTAAAACAACCGCGCCGAAGCTTAAAACCGCAGCCGCGCCGCCGCTAAAAACGCCCGCAAAAACGGTCGCTATATTCGGGGGCAGCTTCGACCCCGTACACACGGGCCACCGCCGCGCCGCCCTCGGGCTTTGCCGCCGTTTCGACAGCGTTATCGCCGTCCCGGGGCTTATATCGCCGTTTAAGATAGGCGCGGCATCCGCGCCCGCCGCCGACAGACTCGCGATGCTTTCACTCGCGTTTTCGGATATTAAGGGCGTCGAAATCTCGGATTGCGAGCTTGTCCGCGGCGGCGTTTCGTACAGCATCGACACCGTTAAGTATTTTAGAAAAATTTTCGACGGCGGCGTTAAATTGTACTTTTGCATAGGGTCGGAGATGCTCGGGAGCTTATCCGCGTGGAAGGATTTTTCGGAGCTTTGCCGACTCTGTTCGTTCTACGTTATGCGCCGCAAGGGCTTCGTTCCGCCGCCGCAAACGCTGTCCGCGCTAAAATCGGCGGGCGCGTCAACGGAACTTTCGGAGGATGAAACCGAGGATATTTCGTCTGCGCTCGCGCGGGCGGCGGTGGCCTTCGAGCTCCCCGGCGGCATACTCGATCCCGCCGTTTACGACTACATAAAAACGAGCGGACTCTACGCCGAATACGCGCCCGTCGCCGCCCTTGCAAGGGAATTCAATTTGGGCGCCGAGCGCACCGAACACACGCTCCGCGCCTGCAAAACGGCGATCGCGCTCGCAAAACGCCACGGCGCGCCCGTAAATAAGGCGGTTTTGGCCGTTTTACTTCACGATATAGGCAAAAACGCCGATTCCGAAACCCTTAAAAAGCGCGGGCTTAACGCCGACGAATTTAAGAATTTGCCGCAAAAAGTCGTTCACGCTCCCGTCGGCGCGCTTATAGCAAGGGAGTGCGCGGGCGTTACCGACCCCGATATTCTTAACGCGATTTTCAACCACACATCCGGCGCGCCGAATATGTCGGTTCTCGAAAAAATCGTCTATCTCGCCGATTCCGCCGAGGACGGGCGCGACTATAACGGCGTCGAACAAGTCCGCGCGGCGGCGTACGACGACCTCGACAAGGCTATGGAGCTTGCGCTGAAAATCAGCATAGACTCGGTAAGGGAACGCGGCATCGACCTCTATTATAAGACCGCCGAGGCCTACGAATATTATAAGAAATTAAACGTTAAGGAGAACGCAGAATGAATCCCACGGAGCTTGCAAACGCGATAGCAAAATACCTCGACGACAAAAAAGCGCGCGATATAGTCCTTATTTCGCTCGCGGGCAAAACTGTCATAGCGGACTACTTCGCCGTGTGCTCGGCGGGCTCCGCCACGGCGGTAAAGGCGCTGTGCGAACACCTCGACGAAAGACTGTCGCGCGACCATAATATAGAACCCCTTCGCCGCGACATAGACCCCAAGTGGGCGGCCGTCGATTACGGCTCCGTCATCGTCCACATTCAAACCGCCGACGCCCACGCCTTTTACGACCTCGAACGCCTCTGGTCCGACGGCACAAACGTAACCCGCTTTTCCGCAAAGTAGCCGCCGGCAAGCCGCCGGGCAAAAAATCCTCTCAAAACCGTTACGGTTTTTGCAAAAGTATGGTATAATGGTGTTATAAAAAAATCGGCG
>JAISMM010000001.1 GCA_031276725.1 Clostridiales bacterium
CATAAGACTGAAAATAAACCACCCCGTCGGCATTCGCCGCCACCCCTCCCCTGAGGGGAATTGCCGCCGTGCGTATTGTTGCCGTTGTGCGGTATAAATCGGGTTGAAACGCCATTGAAAAATTCCCCTCTATGGAGGGGTGGCGCGTTAGCGCCGGGGTGGTTGTTTGTCTGTGGTTGCCGCTTTGCCGCACCCGGAGCGCCGCGCCCGTGTATACGGGCTTAGCTCGCGGGCGCGCGCGTCCTGTTTTTTAGAACGTATCTATAAGCCCCAAAAAGTAGTCGGACGGTATGTCAAAGCCGCGCGATATTTGGCGCAAAATATCGTAGCCGGGTTTAGCCTTTCCGTGCAGCCATTCGCTCACTTGCCCCTGTTTTACGCCCGCTTTTTCGGCGAACGCCGCCTGGGTAAGGTTATTTTCGCGCAGAAAGTCCGATAAAATTTCCTTAAAATCTTTACTTTCCATAAAAAAATTATATAGAATATACTATAAAACACTTGCAATTATAGAACATTCTGTGGTATAATAAAGTAGTAAATATAGAATATTCTATATTTACGCCGTCATCAAAAAATTCCGGACAAGCGGAGCGCCTTAAAGCCGTCTAAACTTGTTCCCGGTTTTTCGGCGGCGGCCTCAAAAAAAAGGGTAGGGCGGTTCAACGTGGAAATTGAGGTAAAGGTCATTAAATGTCCCAACTGCGGAGCGGCGCTTGCGGCGCGGGACAAAAGCTGCGGTTATTGCGGCTCGCCCGTCTATATAACAACGTTCAGCGACGTACTTAGTATGCCCCTTCCCAAGCTGAATAAATACGTGGGCGAGTACAAAAAGGCGTTGGAGTCCGACCCCGATTCGGCTAGCGTCAACGAGTCGATCGCGTTCTGCTACCTAAAACTCGGCTTTTACGACAAGGCGCTGGCGTCGTTTGAAAAAGCGATCGAGGAAAATTTCGGTTCGCCCGACCTCTATTTTTACGCGGCGGTCTGCTGCTTCGGCGGCAAGAATCCGTTTTTGCACAAGCGCGAGGTCGTCGACCGCGCCGAACAATTTTTGTCGGCGGCGCTGTCTATCGAGCGTCGCCCCGCGTATCTTTACCTTATGTACTACATTCGGCACAACTATTTTACGCGCAAATTCCTCAACGCATCGCCGCCCGCCCGACAGTTTTTGGACGAATCGATCGCGGCGGGAATTACCGAATCCGACGTCGAACAAATTAAAAAATTGCTCGGCGACGTATAAAACAAATCCGCAAGATTCCAAAAATAAATACTGCAAGGACGGTAAAATTTATGAGGTTACATATAAAAGCGCGACCGAGAGCCGAACCCCGGGAAAACTCCGGATAAGTTTAAGCAATTTTAAGCCGCTCCGCTTGTCCGGAGTTTTCCGGAGCGGCTAATAGAGGCGCCGACGCGGCGCCGCACAATACGAGCCTCTTGTCGGCACGGCACGCCGGCATTAAGGGAAGCTCCTAACAAGCTTAGACGGCTTTAAGACACGTTTTTTTGCTATAAATTGCCTTTTTTTTGCCGATAGCGGCGCTGTCGTCCGCAAAAAACAAGTCGGTTTCTATCCAAAAAATCCGTCGCCTTAAAACCGCCGCGCTTATCCGGAATTTCCCGTGGTTAGGTTTTTATCCGCAAAAAGAATCGCGGCGTCGGAAGGGTTTTGCAGCTTTTGTTCATCCCGAAGTTTTCAAAAGCGAAAAAACCCCGATTGCCCCGTCCTTTTTGCGGACAAAAGCCGTTTTGCCGAATTATGACCGAACCCAAAAATCAAACTAAATTAATTTTAAGGAGAAAACACAAAAATGTCGACAATCGATTTTAAGGCAAGCACAAGATACTACAAGCAGAACAAAAAGTTTTTAAAATCCGCGCCGCTTAAATTCAACTTAATCAACTTTCCTTTTTGGCTTATCGCGGCGATCCGCCGTCAAATAAGCATAATGCTGGGCCTCAGCATCAGCCGCGACGAATTCGACAGCCGCGTCGAGGAAAGGCTGAACGGCATTTCCGACGCCTGCTACGAGTTTTTAGGCGTCGACAAGTCGCAAACCGCCATAATAAAGCCCATCCGCTTTTACGACATAGCCGACGATTGGGATATTATCAACTACAACAAAAAAGAGGACAAGTTCCGCGCGTCCAAGTATTGCGCCACCGTCTTTTTGTTTTCGGATCGCCAGCTTTATTATTACGACTACAAATTTTCGATGATCGGCCCCGACTACTCCGAGGAGAGCGGCGAGCTGTTCTATCAAGACATTACCAATATCGGCGTTAAGCACGAGGAGTATTTGGTCGAGGAGGCTCAAAGCAAAAAGGGCGGCTTTTTCGGCAAGGTTTTCGCGCGCCTCAAGCCCAAAACCGGACGCGCCGTCGAAAGCCACAGCGTCGCCCTGTTCACCTTTACCGATTCGCCCGTCATCCGCGCGCGCTTTACCGATATGCCCGACACCCGCGCCTCGATTCACGGTATGAAGCAGCTTATCCGCGAAAAACGCTCCGATTAGGCGGTGCGAAAATATGACAAAAAGAGAGTATAAAGCGGCACAAGAAAGCTACAAACAAAATAAAAAGTTCCTTCGCCGCCCAATCGGGTTGTATATGCTGATAACGTTTATATTTATGAATTTTGCGTTTTCTACAAGTACTTCGTTAACGGTGCCCTTGATCGCCATGGGCTTAACAAGCTACATCGCTTATGAGCCTGCCGACGACTCGCGTTACATAGAGGATTCTTCCACAGAGGGTTCTCCCTATAAAATATTCTTACAACCCTCCGAGTACGTGTGTATAGACGGCGAATACATAAAAATAAACGGGAACCGCCGCGCCGACGAGGCGACAACGTCCGGGTATGTAAGGGTAAACGGCGAATTTTACAAGATAGACAGCTACGATGTAACCAGGTACGGAAAGGTAGCCTATATGCAAACCGGTAATGAACGCCGCGCCGTTTTGTCCGACGTAAGGGTGAAGGTAGACGGCTATTACCAAAAGGTAGACGGCGAATACGTGAAAATCGAGGGATATTATAGTGGCTGCTATGTAAAGATAAACGAAACATATGTTAGAGTTAGTTACGACGACGATAGAGAGGCGGCGGTAATTTCCGACTCCGACTCCGAGTACGTGTCGCTACGGGAATATTCCGTGAATGTGGACGGCGTTTATATTCTTAAAAACGACGAATACGTGTTTGCGGACGGCGCGTACGCGGGGGTGGATAAATTGCGGGTTTGGCTTATCGTTCTAATCGTTCTGATTTTGTTTGCTCCCACGCTGATAGTTTTGATTATTCGGTTGTCCCGTATGAGCTCCTCCGTTAGCGTTACGGGCGGTTTGAGCGAGTCGGATTTCGATCGCCGCGTACACGAAAAAGTAAATTCCGTGTCGGAAAGGTGCTACGAATTTTTGGGCGTCGATAAGTCGCAAACCGAAATCATTAAGCCCGTGCGCTTTTACGGCGTCGATACCGACAGCAAATTATTGCGTTACGACCGCCGTCGCAACAAATGCCGCGCGTCCGGTTATTGTTCCACCGAGTTTCTGTTTTCGGACGAGCGGCTCTACTATTACCGCTACAAATTTTCAATGATTAGCCCCGATTATTCCGAGGAAAGCGGCGAGATTCTTTACAAGGACATCAGCAATATCGACACAAAACGCGAATTTTGCACAGCCGCCGCCGTCAAAAAAAAGAGCGACTCCAAAATGGGTAAAACGGAGCGTATCCTCGGCGGATTGGCTCCCGCAATTATTATCGGACTTGTCGTTGGAACGCCTTTCTATGCGCTGACTCGCGTCGTCGGGATGAGAGGGCCTCTCGGAGCGCTCGGAGCGCTTGCCGGGGTAGTTGCCGGGGTAGTTGCCGGAGGGCTTGTCTTGTTGACTAGAAGTTTGATTAGCGGTCGCAAAAAAAGAAAAGCCAAAAAGTGTCTTGTCGAAATCAACAATGTCGCGCTCTACACCGCCACCAACAAGTCGCATCCCGTCGTCCGCGCCCGCTTTTCCGATATGCCCGAAGCCTTCGCCGCCATTCACGGTATAAAGCAACTCATCCGCGAAAAGCACGCGGACTAACCGTCAAACAATTCCCCTCTATGGAGCGCCCCGCCCGCAAAAATTCCCCTCCGGGGAGGGGTGGCGCGTTAGCGCCGGGGTGGTTGATTGTCCGCCGCACTTGGCATATCCCCAAAATTCCCCTCCGGGGAGTGCCTCGCCTGCAAAAATTCCCCTCTATGGAGGGGTGGCGCGTTAGCGCCGGGGTGGTTGATTGTCCGTCGCACTCGGTATATCCCCAAACAGCCGTTTTAATGTGGGCGGCGGCGAATGAAAAGCCGTGGATTAGTTGTTCGGGCTGTACTTTCCGGTGCCGTGGAGGAGGTAAAATATTATTGCGCTTACGGGGCAGTCGAGGGCGAAAAGCATAGGGAGTATAAGGGTGGATAGGTAGTCGGTTGAAAGCGATATGGGCATACCCATAAACATATTGGCGCAGTAGATTATTATGGCGCAGCAGGCGGCTATCCAAAAGCGGAAGACGAGCGAGTTGCGCAGGTCAAAATCCAGCGTCTTGATTTTTGCGGGGTCGGAAAAATTCATAATCGCGGCCGCTACGGGGAAGGCCACCGCTACGGCGACGGCTATTATGTAGGTGTAAATGTCGAAACTTTGGTGAATTTTAAGGCCGGTCTTTACAAAGAGGAACGTGAATATGATTTCCGCCAGCATTATGCCGAACAATACCGCGTATTGAACGAGCATAAGCTTGTTGGAAAAATAGCGGAACCTCGCGTTGTAAACCGAGCCGGAGTCGTTGTGAAGCCGCGTTTTAACCGAGTCGCCCATATTCAACAGCGTGGACTCGCTTAAACGGCTCAGGTTTTCGCCGAGTCCGTAGTCGCGGGCGGAGCGGCCGCCGACGACGGAGGGTGAACCGCCCGTGCCGGACAGTATCGCCGCCGCGGATTTGTCGGGGTCGAGCGCGGGCAGATTGGACTCCATAAACACGCTCTCGGATTTTTCGGGCTCGTGCTCCTCGGTAACGTATTCGGAACCGCTTTTTTTGACCAGCTTACCGAGTACGTTGCGGTATTCGCGCTCGATAATTTTTTTGTCGTCGGCGGCGTCGGCGCCGGCGGGCTTGGTGTGGTAGCTTAAAAATTCTATGCGCGAGGCCTCCGGCGCGGCGTTTTGCCCGGGCGCGGTTTCGGCGGGAGCTTGTCCCGCTTCGGTCTCGGTCTCGGCGTCGGTCTCGGTCTCGGGCGCGGCGTCCGGCAAAAAGTCCTTAAAGTAAGGGCGCGAGGCGTCCGCTTGATTCGTTTCGATTTTTACGCGCTCGGCCGCCAGCTTTTGCGCGTAGCTGTTCTCGCCGCTTTGACTGTTGAACAGCTCGTCCAAAACGGACGACGCGTCGTCTTTTTCGTTTTCGTCGGCGTCGGGGGAGGCTTCGGCGTCCACGTCGGCGAACGGCTCCGCCGCGTTTTGCGCGTCCGTATCGGCGAATTGTTCCGGCGCGTTTTGCGCGTCCCCGTCGGCGAATTGTTCCGGCGCGGTTTTGTCGGTGGATGCCGCTTCGGGCGCGGTTTCGGCGACTCCGGGGGACATAAGAGGGGATTCCGGTTCCGTAAACTCGTCGGCTTCGGATTCGCTTTCGGGCGCGTCCTCGCCGTCGGAATCGAATTGCGACAAATCGTATTCCTTATCGGATATGAGCTTGTTTATTACTGTGCGCGAATACTCCCAATCAGATTGATTTTTTATGAACAGCTCGCGGCCCATATCGGTCAGCGTGTAATATTTACGTCTGCCGCCGCTTGTTTTAGCGCCCCAATACGAACGGATAAAGCCCTGAATTTCAAGCCTTTTAAGGCAACTATACAAGGTCGGCTGTTTCAGTTTATACTGGCCGCTGCTTTTCTGTTCTATCTCCTTAACGATATCGTAGCCGTACCGGTCGCCCTCGAACAGAGCTTTAAGAATGATAGTGTTGATATGTCCGCGAATTAAATCGCTGTTGATTGTGTTGAGCATTTAGCCACCGCCGCATTCTATGTCTAACATTATACACATATTATACTATTTTTTTGTATCCTTGTCAATAGAATACGGCGATTTTTTATATTAATAAGCGCCGATAACGGCATATTCTGCCAGATAGAATACTATTTGTGGCATAGTACTTTCAAATTTTGGCGTAAAAAATGTCCGTAATAACGGTAAATTGTTTGCAAGAAATTCGGTAATGTTATATAATAGTTAAAAGGAGTTAAACGCCCGACAATGAAATTAAATTTTGACGCAAAAAAACATCTTAACTACAAGCAAAATTTTACCGTCGCGGTCGACGAGGTCGATTACCGCGAAATTCTTAAACCCGGCGCGGTAATGCAGTACTTTCAAGATTTGGCGACGACGCACGCGGCCATACTCGGTCTTGGTTACGACGTTATGCTCGCTCAAAATCTCTGTTGGGTTATGAGCGCTATGTCGTTTAGGGCGGCAAAATATCCGCGCCTCGGCGACGTTATTACGGCCGTTACCTTTCCGCAAAAACCGCGCTACGCCGCCGCCGTGCGCGACTGCTATATTCTGAACGGCGACGGCGACGTTATGATCGGCGGCACGTCCAAGTGGTGTCTGCTCGATATTACCACCCGCGCCGTAAAGGGCTGCGCGCATATGTTCGGCTACGGCGAGGACGAATACTTTTCGTCCGTTCCCGTCGAGGGCGGCTGCCGAAAGGTTGGCGCCGTTTCGGGCTTTGAGGCTTCGGACGTCAAAAAAGCGGAGTACGCCGTGCGCATAACCGACCTTGACCGCAACCGCCATATGAACAACGCCCGCTACGGCGACGTCGTTTTGGATACGTGCGCTATGGACGAGCTTAACCGCCGGACGATTAAGCGCTTCGATATTAATTTTTTGTCGGAGCTTTTCGCGGGCGAACGCTTTGCCGTTCAAAAGGCCGACGCGGGTAACGAATCGTATTTCGAGGCGGCTAAGGCGGGGGACGGCGGCGCCGTTTTCCGCGCCGTAATCGGTTGGGAGCCGCTCTGATGCGCGGCTACGAATTGCAAAGGTCAAAACGAAAAACCGTCTCCGTCATAATAAGGGACGGCGCCTTGACCGTTCGCGCGCCGCTAAAAACGCCACGCGCCGCCATAGATAAATTCGTCGAATCAAAGGAGGCTTGGATCGCCGATAAGCTCGCGCGCCACGCCGAAACCGCGCTCGCCCTTAAAGACGTCGCCGATTGTAAAGCCGTCTTACTTTACGGCGGAACATATCCGATCGCCTTTTCGGACGCCGTTAAAAAAATCGAGTTGCGCCCCGAATCGCTCGCCGTTCCCTTTAAGCTCGCCGCAAACGGCAAAAATTCCGATAACGCCGCTCTAAAAAGGGCGCTCGGCCGTTGGCTAAAAAATACCGCCGCCGCCGAATTAAGTCGCCGCCTCGACGACGTTTCAGTTAGGTGCGCCATACCGTATGCGGGTTTTAAGCTCACAAACGCCAAAACAAAATGGGGCAGCTGCGACAATAAAGGGGTAATCCGCCTGAATTGGCGCCTCATTATGACGGAGCCGTTTTTGACCGATTACGTGATAATTCACGAGCTATGTCACACATTATACCACAATCATTCATCAAAATTTTGGGCCGAGGTCGCCAAACTCATACCGAATTACAAGTCCGTCCGCAGCCTCCTCAAACGCCGCTCGGCTATTACTATGCTATACCGATAGCGGCGGAGTTTACGCGTTTTACGCGCGGGTCTTTGCCGCCCGCGCCGTCGCCGAAGCCGCCCGCGAATATAAAGCTTTCTTTCGGGCCGCCCGCCCGCGAAAATCGTTTGACAGCGATTAAATTTTCGGATATAATTAAACGTAGGTTTGGACTTTCCCGAATTTGTGTTGTAAGGATAATCAAAAATGAAAAAATTACGAAAAACGCTGGGGAGCGCGGAATCGCCGTCCGTCGTCGGACTTATGCGGCTGATTGAAACGCAAAGCAAAACGACGGTGGCGGAGTGGGCGCTTGATTACGCCGAACGGAAAATGATTCCGCTGTACGAAAAGCGTTGCCCGAACGACGGGCGTCCGGCGCGCGCGATAGAGGCCGCCCGCGAATGGCTTGCGGGAAGGGTCAAGCTGCCGTACGTTAGGAATATTATTTTGAACGAATGCCACGCCGCCGCGCGGGAGCTCGACGGTAACCCCGCGGCGCAAGCCGCCGCAAGGGCGGTAGGGCAGGCGGCGGCAAGCGTACACGCCGCGACGCATTCGCTCGGGCTCTACTTTTACGCGGCGGCGGCGATCGCCTACGACCGTCTCGGATTCGACGCGGACGGAGCGGAATACGATAGGATCGCCGAGGAGGTTTGCGCCGATTACGCCGCGGCGCTTGCGGCCGTCGCCATCGAAAACGAGCCTAAGCCCGTGAAGTGCAAATGGAATTGCTAAGTGTTGCCGCTCCGAAATCTATATTAACGCGACTCGCAATTTGAGAAACGGAGGACTGTTTTATGAGCGAATTCGCCGAATTAGAATTAAACGAGGCTAAACGGCAAATCGGGTCGATGCTTCGCAAATTGGAAAAGTGCGTCCCAAAATTACGGGACGGAACGGCGCAACGCGCGCTCGCGGTTCGGCGGGTAGAGGCGTTAAAAATTTCGCTTGCGCTTATCGAAAGGGATTTAAACGGCTATTTGAAGGAGTCGGTATGAAAAAGCGGAGGGCGGCCGGGCTTGCGGCGGTAATCGTTATTGCTCTGCAATTGTTGAGCGGGTGCGGCGGCTATACGTTTTACGGCAGGGTAGAGGGGTACGGCGAGCGGCTGCGGAACCTTAAAATCTACCGCGATTATCCGCCCGCGCCTAAAATCGCGGGGCTTACTCCGCTCGTCGATTTCGGGTTCGGCTACGCGGCGGCGTTCAACGGCGAATACGCGTACGCGGCCGTCGAGGGCGACCGCTATATCGTGGGGCGCGACGGCGGCGCGGTTTTCTGTGAAAATTTGGGCGGCTACGAGCTTATCGACGACAAATATATTTTTCGCGAGGGCGGTCTGTACGGCGTAAAAACTATTTTCGGCCGGACGCTTATAGAACCGCGCTACACAAAAATCCGGATTGGCGGCGGCGCGGTTCTGTGCGAAAGCGCGGACGGGACGAAAACGACTTATTACGACGGCGTCCTTGTACGCGAAAATTTTTACGGCGACGTAAAATTGAGCGACGGCGGACTTTTGTATAACGATAAAGCGGAATACTTTTCGCTCGGGTTCGAGCGGCTTTTTTGCGGCGGTTACGCGGTCGCGTCGGACATAACCGAGGGGATTATGTTCATAACCGACGGCAATTTTTACGGCTACGGCACACCAAACGGCGGGGTCGTCGTAAGTCCGCGCTATTCGTTTTTGACGCCGTTCGCAAACGGCTACGCGGTAGCGGGCGGGCAATCCGGAACGGCGGTTTTGGATAGGAGCGGCGCGGAGGTGTTCGCCTTTAACGAGATCGGTTTTACGCCGCTTTCGTTCGACGGCAAGTATTTGGTTTTTCGGCGCGGCGGCTTTATCGGCGTCGCGGACGCGGGCGGCGCGGAAATAGACGGCATATCGCTGTCGACCTTTATGTATAACCGCGTGTTTTCGGACTACATAATTACGGAGGATGGGACGCGTTTCTTTTCGGTTAGCGGCCGCGACTACGTTCCGGGCGCGTACGACAAAATAACGCCGTGCGGCGGTCGTTTTGCCGTTCTTACCCCGGGCGGAACTTATTCGCTCCTCGACGGAAATTTGAATCCGCTGATAGAAAATTGCGGACAAATCGAGTATTCGCGCGGCGTGTTTATGATGCAAATCGACGCCAAATACTACTACTATGTCTGACATACTATGGAGAAACACGTGAAAATCGACGATTTAACAAGGTATATTCTGTCAAAACGGGCGGTAACGGTCAAAGCGCGGCCGCAATGGGAATGGGTCAAATTTTTGTTTTGCGACCGTATGTTCGCGCTGCTGCACAAGTATAAGGACGGCCGCGACGTACTGTCGGCGCGATTGCCCGACGGGGAGCTTTACGCTATGCGGGAGGAGTTTCCCGACGTCGTCGTACCGGCTTACGGATTGGAACCCTTGCGCTGGAACACGCTGTTTTTAGACGCGCCGAACGCCGAAATCGCAATGTTTCGCGCCGTCGACGCGGCGTACAACCTCGCGTTCAAAAGCGTTTCGCCGATCGCTCAAAAGCTGTACTTATCGACTCAAACGCCGCCAAAGTACAGCAAGGTTCCCAAAAACTCAAATTTTTACAATGTCGAATTCGACCCCGAAGGCTCCGAGGAAGACGGCATAGTCGACCTGTCCGACCTAATGGACTTAAAGCCGCCAAAAGATACATAAGAATATAATAAAAATCATACTCCGAAGTAGGGGAACATATACATAACTATGCGTAAAATAAAGGTCATACATTCGTTTCAATATCTACCGTATACTTTCGGGTCTACGGTTTTCTTTTTATTATCCGACTAACGCATTTATCCCACTCTCGCCTAAAAGGCTATTTTTTTTTGGCTCTCTTTTTCTGCTCTTGTAACCGTATGTTAAATAAAACGTTTTTAGACACCCTTTGCTAACTATCCGCTGACCGTAACCGTCCTCGCTGACATTTCGAAACGCGAATAAAATTAATAAAAATAAATTTGTAAAATATAGCATATTTTGCTTGACAGTACAAAGAATTTGTACTATAATAGTATTATAAGAGTACAAAATATTTGTACCTTAAAAATCTGGTGGCGCTCATAGCCAAAGGAGTAGGGTATTATGAAAATCTACGAGTCGGTAGTAAAAGACGGTATGAACGCTTATGTAGTCGTCCGCGCCGCGAAAAACGTCGAAACATTCAAAAGCCTTTATTCGGGCAACGGCGAATTCGTATACGTCAAAAACTTTACAGACGATTACGCGCCTATGTTCAGCGATAGCGGTTTGGATACTCTCAAACGTTCTTTACTATCTTGCGGTTACGGTAACGAAAATATCGATATTATCGTTAGCCTTATGCAAAATGTCAAAGTTAACTAACCCTTAAAAAAAAAACTGCGCTATCGGTTAGACGGGCAAAGGAGTAAACCATTATGAAAAATAGCCTTATTACTAGTCGAGATACCTTTTATAAAAACAAGTTAAAATCACTGTGCGACAAAGCAATGAATTTTGTTAACATCTATATCGACCCTTGGCAAGAATTAGCGATTGCCGCCGATTATATGTCCGACTCAAAATCTGTTCTTTACTACAATTTCCCGACCGTTGATGTAATCAATTCCGATTACCTCGATTACCTTGCTGACCTCGCTGACCGTGCAGATTATCCGGACGATGACGAAGACATTGACCTTTTCGACGGCGACATTATCATAACCGAATACGATTATGACGCTATGTTTAGAAAACTAATGGACCGTGCTGTTGCTATAAACGAGTTTTATTCCGAATTCGTCGTAAAAGGGGGTGATAACTAATGTACGTCTTAAAGCTTAAAGGTTCTAACAAATATTTTCAACGTTTTTCTGCTCTCGGCTTTTCCTGTTGTATTGCAGATGTTGACCGCGCAAAAAAGTTTAGCACTCTCGCCGAGGTAATGTTTTATTACCTCGATAACTCCTTAAAACAATACTCAATTTACGAGGTTGACGAAAACGGCAATGAGTTCCTTACTTTTAAATAACCGCTTATAAAAGCCCTCTTACAGAGGGCTTTTATATTATATTCCGTAACTTTCTCGACGTCGTCGATACTTTTAGTTATTTTCCCGATCGGAATAAAAATACCAAAATATTTTCTTTTATTCTCTTAATACCGTAGGTTAACCGTACAAAGTCAATCAACCGCTTAATTAGTTGTCGCGCGTAGCGCACGCAACTTTCCGCACTCGCTCCGCTCTCGCGTGGGGCGTAAAACGTCTACTATCGTTGTAACGTGTAATAAAGCCGTGCGATAACGAAAAGCCGCCCGAAGTAAAAAGCGTCCCACCTTTAAACCAAGCATAAAGTAGTAAGTCGTTCCCACACGCCCACGCGCTCCAAAACATACTTTTACAATAAAATAGGTGCTAACAGCACCGCACGCATAAGAGTCGTAGCGCGCCAAGCCAAACGAGAGGAGCAAAGGAAACATAAATATATTTCTTTTGGCGCTTTATCTTTTGTCCTCTATAAAGAAAAGCCGTCATTAAAAAACGTCATAACCGTTTTGATGTCTTGGGTTACGTAGTAATCAAGCGTTAGCCCTTAAAATTAATATTGCCTTTGTTTTGGTTAAAGCTATTAGCTATGTTATAGCTTTTTGTTCCGTCCTCGTTTTCATAGCCTACTAAATAGTCAATTGAAGTATTAAAATAGCTTGCAAGTAAAATCAAATCGTCAATATTAGGTTCACTATATCCCGATTTCCAATTTGTAAGCATTTGTTTTGTAATTCCTATTTCTTTGGCAACTGCTGTTTGATTTTTCTTTTTGTCTTTATTAGCTAGTTCT
>JAISMM010000047.1 GCA_031276725.1 Clostridiales bacterium
AGCCGCATATTAACCGCGACTAAGGAGCGCAAATAACTAAAACTGAATTCAATACAAAAAACTAACCCGACGCTTTTTGTTTATTGCCCTTATTAAGTCCGCCCAAATCGGGTTAAGCAAGCGCAAAAAACATTGTTTTTTTGCAAGCGTAGCGCCGATTTGCGTGTGGGCGGCAAGAGCGGCATGTTCCGTCGAACGTCAAAGAACGGCGTTCAGTCGGGCAAGTCGCCGACAGACTTACGCGCGCAGATAACGTAAACGGACTTGAATTCAAAAAACAAAAACGACGCTTTTTGTTTTTTGCCCTTATTAAGTCCGCCCAAATCGGGTTAAGCAAGCGCAAAAACGTGGTTTTTGCAAGCGTAGCGCCGATTTGCGTTTGGGCGGCAAGAGCGGCACGCATTTATGCGTAAGCCCCGAACTCTTTGCACTATTATGTATATGCGGGCATATATATAATAGTAACGTGATTTTAACGCGGGAGGTATTTTTTTTGAAACAGCTACGTAATTTTAACAAAGGCGCGGACGCGCAAGGGCTAAAAGACAATCCGGCCGTAGCCGACGCGCTCAAAAAGTACGACGGTATGGGCGAGGACGAGCTTATAAGCCGCCTTCTTGAATCCGTCCGCACCGCGCGCGCCGACGGCACCTATAATCCGTCGCAAATGAGCGCCTACGTCGATATGCTCCGTCCTCATTTGTCCGCCGTTCAATACGAAAAGCTGAGGAATGTTATAACTCTCATAAACGGCGAGGACGTATAAGGGCATTTCGGCGAACGCCGTACTTACTTGCTCGACGCGATTTCCCTAATAGCTTGCAGCACAAATTCGGCCTCGGCGAAGGTGTTGTCCCAACCGAAGGAAAGTCGGACGATGCCTTTTTCGAGCGTTTTAAGGTGCTTGTGGGCGAGCGGGGCGCAGTGCATACCGCCGCGCGCGCAGATTCCGTATTGACCGTCGAGAATTCCGCAAACCTCGCCCGAGGTCAGCGTGTTTACGTTAAACGCCGACATTCCGTCCGCTCCGGCGGGCGGCGTGTAGACGGTTACGTTGTCGGTTTTATCGAGTCCGTCGATAAGGAATTCCGACAGCGTGCGCAGCTTTTGCGCGAGCGCGGTTCGGTTTTGCTCCGACCACCTTAAACCCGCGTTAAGGGCGGCGATCGCGGGAGTGGGCAGCGTGCCGCTTTCGAGCGCCTCGGGCGGCTCGGAGGGCTGGAACGGACTTTCGCCGCTCGTCCCCGTGCCGCCGAACAGAATCGGCTTAATATCCGCCCGCTCGCCGAGCGCCAAGATTCCGACGCCCTGCGCGGCGTGCAATCCCTTGTGGGGAGCGACCGCCAGCATATCTATGTTCATCCGCTCCATATCGATTTCGCGGTAGCCCGCGCTCTGCGCGCAGTCGGCAAGCAGCAGAATGCCGCGCGAGCGGGCGAATTTTCCTATGTCGGCGAGCGGCAAAACCGCGCCCGTAACGTTCGATACGTGCGTAACCGCCAAAAGATACGTGTTGCGGTCTATGTACTGCTCCAACATTTTGGGAGTAACCGCGCCGTCAAAATTCGGGGGAACGGGCGTAACGCTTACGACTCCGCGCCGTTGAAGCTCGAACAGCGGCCGCAAAACCGAATTGTGTTCGAGCACCGTGACAACTACGTTGCCGCCGCGCTTCGCCGTGCCGAAAATCGCCGAATTGAGCGCCGCCGTGCATCCCGACGTAAAAATTACGCGCGATGGGTCGGCGCACCCGAACGCCGCCGCCGCCCGCTCCCGGGTCTTGTACACAAGCATTCCCGCCTTCACCGACGCCGAATGCCCCGCGCGTCCCGGGTTCGCCGACAGGTATTTCAGGGCGTTTTTCGCGGCGTTTATAACCGTTTCGGGCTTGTAGCGGGTCGTCGCCGCGTTGTCGAGATATATCATTCTTTTACACACACCCTTGATTTATGCAGTATAATGGTAGTATTATTATATTTTTGTCGAACGCGGACTAGCACAAATAATCCAAACAAAAGCTCCGAATAGCGGGACGGCTTAAAACCGCCCGAATTTGTCCGGAGTTTTCAAAGGAAAACTCCGGATAAGTATTTTGTGTTTGAGGGAGAGATTTTCGAAGGATTTTGCGCGTTCTTTCGCGAAATGCGTAGTGGCGCTACGCACGGAGCGAAAAACGCGGAAAAGAACCGAAAAGATACCCTAAAACACAAAACCCGGACGGGCGCGCGGTTTTACGGCATCTTTTTTGCCCTTTTTAGTTTTATTCGTCGGCTCGTAGCCCGGCTTCCGCGCCTTCCTCACAAATCTAAAAATCTTCAAAAAATCTCGCGGTAAAACTCGCGCGTACTTATCCGGAGTTTTCAAAGGACAGGGGACTATGCGTCTAATATATTCTTTCCGTTCACGCAACCAAAGTATGAGGTTTTACGACGCGCTCAAACGCGAGGGCGTCGCAGCAAAGCTAATCGGCACGCCCCGGTCGGTCTCGGTCGGCTGCGGTCTTTCGGTGCAATTCTCCGCCTCCGCCGAAGGTCTTGCCGAAAGCCTTTTGTCGCGCGGGGGTTATGATACGTTTTTAGGAGCGTTTAGGGATTGCTAGGGAAAACTCCGGACAAGTGCGGCGGCTTTAAGCCGCGCCTTTAAAAGGGGCTTGC
Organism: Clostridiales bacterium; assembly: GCA_031276725.1. Lineage (GTDB taxonomy): Bacteria > Bacillota > Clostridia > Christensenellales > Pumilibacteraceae > RACS-047. The sequence goes on from JAISMM010000047.1 coordinate 2,655, forward strand.
GCCGATGAAAACACAAGTAAGCGCTATAAGTTATAAGCAGTCGGCTTTTGCGTTACCCCAACAGTACGGATATTATTATCGCGATCGCAAGGCAGGTCAAAAAGCCCAACGCCGCAAAAACCACGGTTTTTTTGTAGAACCGTACGCGTTTTTCAACTTGCGCGGAGCAGTCCTCTTCGGTTTCGCTTTCGACAGAATAGGCTTTTACGCCGTCCAAAGAGTAGGCTTCGGCGTTTTTGCCGATAACAAGCCGCAGGGTATCGGCGGTTAATCCGTCAAAGCGGATAACGACCGTTTTGCGGACTTTTCGCACGTCTTTCCAATCCTCGGGACTCCCTAATACAGCGGCGAGGATTCCTATAAAAAAGAATAGCCAACGGAGCCGTCCCGCCGTTTCGTTTTGTTCTATAAGCGTAATAACGCCGTCGGGGCGGAATGAATATCGCCGTTTGTTTTTTAAGCGTTTGCCGTCGTAATAGACGTCGAACGACAATTTGCGCGGCTTTCGGTACTCTAATCTAAAAGTCGTCATAGCTTACTCCTCCGTATGTTGCGGTTGTTCCATTATATAACGCTTTTTGCCGATTTGTCAAGATTTTAGGGCGGCGCCGTCGCGGCGGCCGGGCAAAACTATGCGCTAAACGCTTAACAAAACGGCGGGAATGTGTTACAATAGTTGCACGTACATTAAGGAGTTCGATTTATGGCAAAAAAACCGACGTATTACATTACCACGCCGATTTACTATCCGAGCGGCAAATGGCACATAGGGCATTGCTACACCACCGTTTGTTGCGACGCGTTGGCGCGGTTTAAGCGTATGAGCGGGTTCGACGTGTTCTATCTTACCGGCACGGACGAGCACGGTATGAAAATCGAAAGGCGCGCGTTAGAGGCCGGCAAAACGCCGCAGGAGTTTGTCGACGCGCTTGTCGCCGACCTTAAACGGCTGTGGAAAACTCTCGACATATCCTACGATAAGTATATCCGAACGACGGACGCCGCGCACAAAAACGCCGTCCGCGAGATTTTTAGGCGGCTTATCGCGAACGGCGACGTTTATAAGGGGACATACAGGGGCAAGTACTGCACGCCGTGCGAATCGTTTTGGACGGCGTCGCAGTTAAAGGACGGCAAATGCCCCGACTGCGGGCGCGAGGTCGCCGACGCCGAGGAGGAATGCTACTTTTTCCGCTTGTCGAAGTACGGCGACAAAATCAAAAGGCTGTTGACGCGAACCGACTTTTTGGAGCCCGCCTCGCGCGTCAACGAGATGGTCAACAATTTTATCGACGCGGGACTCGAAGACTTGGCGGTTTCGCGCACCTCGTTCAAGTGGGGCATACCCGTTCCGGACGACGACGGTCACGTGGTTTACGTATGGATAGACGCGCTTACAAACTATATAACGGCGCTGGGGTACGGGAGCGGCGACACCGCGTTGTTCGATAAGTATTGGCCCGCCGACCTTCATATGATGGCGAAGGAAATCGTGCGGTTCCACTCCATAATTTGGCCCGCGATTTTAATGTCGCTGAATCTGCCGCTGCCCAAAAAGATTTACGGCCACGGCTGGATACTGTTCGACGGCGACAAGATGAGCAAGAGCAAGGGCAACGTCGTAGACCCGTTCGTGTTGAGCGAACGCTACGGCGTGGACGCCCTGCGCTACTTTTTGTTGCGCGAAATCTCGTTCGGTCAGGATTCGGGGTATTCGTCCGAGCAATTTTTGACGCGCGTCAACGCCGACCTTGCAAACGACTACGGCAACCTTGCAAAGCGCACTCTCGCTATGGCGGCGCAGTACTTTAACGGCGAATTCGCACTTGCGGGCGCGGAGCAAAAAACGGAATTCGACGCGGCGCTCGCGGCGAAAATCGACGGACTTTTCGCGGCGGTTACCGAAAGAATGGACAACCTTAACATTAACCGCGCGTTAGAGGCGGTGTTCGAGGTTATCGGGGCGGCGAACAAGTATATAGACCTTACCAAGCCGTGGGAGCTTAACCGCGGCGGCGAAAAGGCTAAGCTTCAAAACGTCATATATAATCTTGCCGAGGCGCTCCGCGTAAGCTCCGTTATGCTTATGCCGTTTTTGACGAGGACGCCGCAAAGGGTTTTCGCCGCGCTGGGGGTTACGGCGCCGACCGACTTTAAGAGCGCGAGGTACGGCGCGGTAAAAAAATATAAAACGACCGAAATCGAAACGCTGTTTAAGCGCGTCGACATAAAAAAGGAGCTTGCCGACCTTGCGCAAACGGACGGCGGAACCGCGCCGCCGCCGACGGATAAGCCGGATAAAAAGGAAAATGCGGATAAGGCGGAAAGCCGAAAGGAGAACGAGGGTATGATAACGATCGACGAATTTTTTAAGACGGAGCTTAGGGCGGCGACGGTAACGGCGGCGGAGCGGGTCGAAAAATCCGACAAGCTGATTAAGATTACGCTGGACGTCGGCGGCGAAACGCGTACCGTCGTTTCGGGCATAGCCAAGTACTACGCGCCGGAGGAGCTTATCGGCAAGCAAGTAGTACTCGTCTATAACCTCGCGCCGGCAAAGCTGCGCGGAATCGAAAGTCAAGGTATGCTCCTTTGCGCCGACGACGGCGAAAACGTCGTCCTTATATCGCCCGAAAAGGCCGTTAAAAGCGGAGCCAAGGTATGCTGATCGATACCCACGCGCACTTGTGCGACCCCGTGTTCGGCGGCGGGGAGGATATAGTCGCGTCTATGGCGGCCGACGGCTTAGACGCGCTTATAGCGGTGTCCTACGATATGCCCTCGTCGCGGTTTTCGTCCGCGCTCGCCAAAAAGCACAAAAACGTTTACTGCGCCGTCGGGATTCACCCGTCCAACACAAAGGACTTTTCGACGGACTTTATACCCGGGCTTCTCGCCCTCACAAAAGACCCTAAATGCGTCGCGGTGGGCGAAATCGGACTCGACTACCATTATCCCGACACCGATAAGGCGGCGCAAGCCTACGCGCTCGATTCCCAAGTAGAGCTTGCAGCGGAGGCCGCGCTCCCCGTAATATTCCACGTCCGCGACGCGTACGCCGATATGTACGCAGCGTTAAAACGCAACGTAAACGGACTGAAACGCGGCGCGGTTATGCACTGCTTTTCGGGTACCGCCGCCGAAGCGTTAAGCTATATCGATTTAGGGTTCTACGTTTCGTTTTCGGGGACGCTCACGTTCAAGAACGCCAAAAGCTATCCCGAAATTATCGCGGCGGTTCCGCGCGAGCGGGTGCTTATCGAAACGGACTGCCCGTATTTGGCGCCGCACCCCTACCGCGGTCAAACCAATTATCCGCGCTACGTCCGTCTTGTGGCGGAAAAATTGGCGGCGCTGTGGGGAACCGATTTTGCCGAAGCCGCGCGCGTAACGGCCGATAACGCAAAAAGATTGTTCGGCGGGTTAAAATGAAAAAGGACACCAAATTTATATACCGCCTTAACGGCGGACTGTACGTCAATCTGACCAACAGATGCTGCAACGATTGCGTCTTTTGCCTGCGTCGGAACGGCGACGGCATAAAGGGCGACACGCTTTGGCTCGAACGCGAGCCGTCCGCAAGCGAGGTCGTCGACGCTATAAAGGCGGCGGGGTTTCAATACGGCGAGGTCGTTTTTTGCGGCTACGGCGAAAGCACCTACCGCGTTCCCGAAATCGTCGAAATCTCGCGCTACGTCCGTCCGCTCGGCAAGACGACGCGCCTTAATACGAACGGACTCGGCAACCTTATCAACGGCCGCGACATAGTGCCGGACTTAAAGGGCAATGTCGACGCCGTTTCGGTGTCGCTCAACGAGTCCGACGCCGCCCGCTACGCCGCGCTGTGCCGCCCTGCCTACGGACTCGACGCTTACCCCGCCATACTCGATTTTTGCCGCCGCTGCGTTTGCGCGGGCATAAACACCGTTATGACCGTCGTCGACGTAATCCCGCCCGCCGAAATCGAAAAGTGCCGCGAGTCGGCAAGGCTCGTCGGGGCGCGGCTGCGTGTTAGGCGGCGCATTAACAACAACAACGATTACACTTAGGAGCGGCAACTCCCCCGCAAAGGGAAACTCCGGACAAGCGGGGCGGTTTACTTATCGTTATATTCGGTGTCGGCTATGCCTTGTGCGAGCAGCTTTGTCACCAGCTTATCCAAACGCTTTTTACAAAAAGCGTTGAACGTTTTTTTTGCGCCGAACATTTTTACAAGCGCGGGACTAAGGGCGTAATAAATTTTTATGAGCAGTCTGCCGCGCCGCGTCGCGCTCAACCGCTCGTCGCGATAGCGCCGCAACACGCAAACCTGCGGTCGGTTATACGATCCGTAAACCGCCGTCGCGATATAACAACCCTTTTTTTGCGGCTGTCGATCGCCTTCCGACAGCGCCTTAGCTTCTTCTATTTTGCGATCGTAATACGGCTTTATCTCGTCGGGGGCGTTCCTTAACGCCCGTTCGCCGTACCTATCGACGGCGGTTCGGATATTATTATTAATATCGCCGGGGAATTGAACAAAGCCCTTGTGCCGCTTGTCCCATCTTATGGAATCGATTTCACACGCAAACAAGCCCCACAGCGCGCGGTAATCGTCCGGTTTAAGGCTCAACGCTTCCTTATATTCCTTTCGCGCCTTATCAAAATCGCCGTCAAGCTCCGCCGCCCTTTGCGCCGCGAGCAATCTCGCGTCAAAGGTAACAACGCCGTCCACGGCGCATTTTTGAATCGCTTGCAATATAACAATCTCGCCGCCGCAATATTTGCAGACGGCTTTTTCCTTTGCGTTATCGAGTATCAAGGTACCGCCGCAATTTTCACACCGACCGTTTTCTAACGACATTTTTTTTGCTCCTTACGTAAACATTCGACTCGCCGCCGCGCCCGCGCTTCGGTTCGCGGGACGGGCGGTTCGCCGACCGCCGAAAGCTCCGAACAAGTTTAAGCACCTTAACGGCGCCGCGCTTGCGTCGGGCTTTCGCTTAATTTTCCTTTGAAAAAACTAACGCCATATAATCGTGCGGGTAAAGCGGGTCGCTCTCCGAAAGATTTTTCGGTTTAAAAAAGAATCCTATAACGGGAATCCAACCGAGCAAAATTTCTAAAATTCCCTTTTTTCGCACGATAAACGCCGAAAACGGGGTAATCGAGTGTAGCGTCCACCCGCCGCGCGCTTCGTCCTGAATGGCTTGCGAATAGGGCGCTAACGCCTTATTCGCGGTCGCTACCGTGTCGAGCTCCTTAGCCGGAACCCCGGTAATTACCGATAGCGGCATTGCAGTGGTCTTAAATTGTGTCATTTTTCTGTCCTCCGTAAATTTTTTTATATAAAAGCGCGAAACCGAAGAATCCGCGATTTTTCCCGGCAAAGGTTATGTCTTTACGGCATAACATCGCTTAATCTAGCATAATATACCATATAATGCGGTATATGTCAAGTATTTACGGTGTGATATACCATATTTTTTACTATTTACGATATACCGCACCTATAACGGCGGCGCAATCGCGGGTTACAATAGTAGTAACAAAGATTAAAAGGGCGGTATCGGGCTTATGGACTTGAACGAGGTTATAAACAGAATAAGTTTTTTACGCACAAAGGCTAACTTATCCGCGCGCGCGCTCAGCTTCGCGATCGGCAAAAACGACAGCTATATAAATCATTTGGAGTCGAAGAGGAACTTTGAGCCGTCGCTTACGACGCTTTTTGCGATAATCGAGGCTTGCGGTTCCACGCCGGAGGAATTTTTTTACTCCGACCTGCAAAGCTACAAATTAGATTTACAGCTGATAAGTATGCTAAAAACGCTCGCTCCGCGCCAAAAGGAAGCCGTCCTGAATTTATACCGCACATAAGCGTAACGCCGCCAAGGCGCGTATTAAAGTCGGCAAAAATCGTCCGGGGTTTTCCGGCGGTTCGGCGACCGTTGCCCGCCGTTCCGCAAGGACGGGCGGTTGTCCGCGCCGTAATGTACGGCATAACTTATCGATTTGGCTGTTTCGCGCCGTGTATGCCCCTTTAAGGGGCTTAAAAACGACGTTATAAAAAATAAATTCGGCAAAACGGTATAAAAAAGCGTTTTAGGGCGTTAAAACGCTTTATTTTTGGCGCGTTTTGTGGTATAATCTTTGCATAGGAGTAGATTATGGCAAAGAAAACCGATCAGCATTACGACGCCAGAGACATACAGGTGTTGGAAGGCTTAGAACCCGTCCGCAAACGCCCCGGTATGTATATCGGCTCGACCGACGAGCGCGGGCTTCACCACCTTGTCGTCGAGATCGTCGACAACAGCGTGGACGAAGCGTTAGCCGGCTTTTGCGACACCATCGACGTCGAGATTTTACCCGACGGCGCTTGTTCCGTTACCGATAACGGGCGCGGCATACCTATCGATATTCACCCCAAGGAGAAGATTTCCGCGCTCGAGCTTGTTTTGACAAAGCTCCACGCGGGCGGCAAATTCGGCGGCGGCGGCTACACCGTTTCGGGCGGCTTGCACGGCGTGGGACTTTCGGTCGTCAACGCGCTTTCGGAGTGGCTCGAGGTCGAGGTCTATAAGGACGGCAAGCTCTACCGCCAAAAGTACAACCGGGGCGTTCCGCAGCGGCCGCTCGCCGAGGTCGGCAAAACGCGCCTCAACGGAACGCGCGTTACGTTCTTTCCCGACTCCGATATTTTTGAGACGGTCGAGTTTACCTACGACTTTTTGCGCACGCGCCTGCGCGAGGTCGCCTATCTTAACAAGGGTCTAAAAATCACTCTTACCGACCGCCGGCCCGACCGCGAAAAGCAGGAAACGTTCAAGTTCGAGGGCGGCATACTCGATTTTGTCGACTACCTTAACCGCAGCAAGGAAACGCTTTTCCCCGCGGCGGTCTACACCGAGCAGGTTTATAAGGACAACACCGTCGAAATAGCTATGCAGTACAACGACAGCTATAACGAAATCATTTACACCTACGCCAACAATATCAACACCGAGGAGGGCGGCACTCACCTGATCGGCTTTAAGAACGCCCTCACCAAGATTATCAACGACTACGCCCACAAGCAGAATATTATAAAAGAGGACGAAAAGCTGGCGGGCGAGGACGTCCGCGAGGGGCTTACCGCAATCGTAAGCGTCAAGCTGACCGAGCCGCAATTCGAGGGTCAAACCAAAACTAAGCTCGGCAACTCCGATATGCGCGGCTACGTCGAAAAAGCGCTCACCGAGGGGTTGGGAACGTATTTAGAGGAAAATCCGGCTCAGGCGAAGGAGCTTATTCTTAAATGCATAACGGCGCAAAGGGCGCGCGACGCCGCCCGCAACGCCCGCGAATTGACGAGGCGCAAGGGCTTTTTGGAGTCCACCACGCTGCCCGGTAAGCTTGCGGACTGCACCGACAAGGATCCCAAGCACTGCGAAATTTATATAGTCGAGGGCGATTCGGCGGGCGGCACGGCAAAGCAGGGGCGCGACCGCAGATTCCAGGCGATTCTGCCGCTTAGGGGCAAGATTTTGAATGTCGAAAAAGCGCGGCTCGCGCGCGTGCTCGAAAACGCCGAAATAAAGGCGATGATAACGGCGTTCGGATGCGGCGTGGGCGAGGACTTCGACGAGGCTAAGCTAAGGTACGACAAAATAATTTGTATGACCGACGCCGACGTCGACGGCAGCCATATCCGCATACTTTTGCTGACGTTCTTTTTCCGCTATATGCGTCCGCTCGTCGAAAACGGTCACGTCTATATCGCCCAGCCGCCGCTCTACAAGGTGGTCAAGGGCAAGCAGGAATATTACACCTATTCGGACAAGGAATTAAACGACGTCCTAAATTCGCTCGGGCGCAAGGGCTGCGACGTTCAGCGCTATAAGGGCCTGGGGGAAATGAACGCCGAACAGCTGTGGTTTACCACGATGAGTCCCGAAAAGCGTACGCTCTTACAGGTTACCATGGACGACGCGTTCGAGGCGGACGAAATCTTTACCATATTGATGGGCGATTTGCCGGAGCTTCGACGCAAGTTCATCGAGGACAACGCAAAGCTCGTCAAGGAGCTTGATATTTAATGAAAACGGGAGAGTACAGATAATGGCAGGCAAACGCAAGCTGACCGACGAGGAATTGAACATTACCGACAATACCACCGTCGTAAAGCGTCAGGTCAAAGAGGAAATGGAAAAATCGTTCATAGCCTACGCTATGGCGGTCAACGTTTCGCGCGCTATTCCGGACGTGCGCGACGGTCTTAAACCCGTCCACCGACGCATACTCTACGCTATGAGCGAGCTCAACCTATTCCACGACAAGCCCTACCGCAAGTGCGCGCGTATCGTCGGCGACGTTTTGGGTAAGTACCACCCCCACGGCGACAGCGCGGTCTACTTTGCGCTCGTAAGGCTCGCCCAAGACTTTTCGATCCGCTGTCCGCTCGTCGACGGTCACGGCAACTTCGGCTCCGTCGACGGCGACCCGCCCGCGGCTCAAAGGTACACCGAGGCCAAGCTCGCCAAAATCGCGTCCGAAATGCTCCGCGACATCGACAAGGAAACGGTCGATTGGTACCCCAACTTCGACGACACTCTTCAACAGCCGGCGGTTTTGCCGAGCCGCTTCCCCAATCTTTTGGTCAACGGCTCCGACGGTATCGCCGTGGGTATGGCGACGAACATACCGCCGCACAACCTTAACGAGGTCATAAACGGCGTACTCGCGCTTTTAGACAACCCCGAAATCACGGTCGACGAGCTTATGCAGCACATTCCCGCGCCCGATTACCCCACGGGGGGTATGATTATGGGCAGGGCGAATATCCGCCACGCCTACCGCACGGGGCACGGCGGCGTAGTTATGCGCGCCAAAACCGAAATCGAGGAGTACCCCGTCCGCGCGGGCGCGGAGGGCGGCGCCACAAGAACGCGCATCGTCGTTACGGAGCTTCCCTACCAGGTCAACAAGGCCGAGCTTATAGTGGCGATAGCCAATATGGTCAAGGATAAGCGCATCGAGGGCATCTCCGACATAAAGGAGGAATCCGACCGCCAGGGTATGCGCGTCGTAATCGAGGTCAAGCGCGACGCCCAGGCGCAGGTCGTACTCAACACGCTTTACAAGCACACCAATCTTCAAGTGTCGAACGGCATAACGTTCCTTTCGCTCGTAAACGGCGAGCCCAAAATTCTCAACCTTAAAGAAATGCTTTTTTACTATTTGGAGCATCAAAAGGAGGTTGTTTTACGCCGCACCAAGTTCGACCTCGAAAAAGCGCAGGAACGCGCCCATATCGTCGAGGGACTTGTAAAGGCGCTCGCCAATATCGACCGCGTTATCAAGATAATCAAGCAAAGCCGCGATAAAATCGAGGCGGCCGAGGCGTTAATGTCCGCGTTCATATTGTCCGACAAGCAGGCTAACGCGATTTTGGAAATGCGCTTGCAGCGCCTTACCAGCCTCGAAGTCGAGCATTTGAAGCAGGAGCTAGCCGATTTGCAGGCGCTTATAGCCGACCTTAAAAGCATTATCGCCAACCCCGACCGCCTTAAAGAGATTATCCGCGCCGAGCTTACCGAAATTAAGGAAAAGTTCGGCGACGAACGCCGCACCGAGCTTTGCGTGGACTACGACGAAATCGACATCGGCGACCTTATCGAAAAAGAGGACGTCGTTATATCGATGACGCACTTCGGTTACATTAAGCGTCTGCCCACCGCCGAATACCGCGCCCAGCACCGCGGCGGCAAGGGCATCACGGCGCACAAGCCCAAGGAAGAGGACTTTGTAGAAAATATGTTCGTTACGTGCACGCACGACGACCTGTTGTTCTTTACCAACTTCGGCAAGGTTTACAGCATAAAGGCGTACGAGGTTCCCGAGGCCGAGCGCACGTCGCGCGGACGGGCGATAGTCAATCTGTTGCAGCTGCAACCGGACGAAAAAGTCAACGCCGTTATCCCCATCAAGGAGGACACGCACGGCAACCTTATAATGGCGACGCGCAACGGACTCATCAAAAAGACGGATTTAGAGCAGTTCGCGTTGATCCGCAAGGTCGGCAAAATCGCCATCAATCTTTTGGACGGCGACGAGCTTATCGCCGTCAACCTCACGTGCGGCCGCGACGAAATTCTTGTCGCCTCGCACGAGGGCAAGTGCATACGCTTCTCCGAGGAGGACGTCCGTTTAATGGGGCGCGGCACTCAGGGCGTCAAGGCGATGAAGCTCAATTCCGGCGACTACGTTGTGGATATGACCGTCGTTAAGGACGGCTACGAGGTTCTCACCGTTTCGGAGCAAGGCTACGGCAAGCGTTCCGAGCTCGAGGATTACCGCTTGCAGTCGCGCGCGGGCAAGGGCATCAAGGCGGGTACGTTCGGCAAAAAGACGGGCAAGCTCGTCAACCTAAAACTTATCGATCCCGAGGACGACATTATGGTCATCGCCGACAACGGAATCATTATCCGTATGCGCGCCCGTGAAATTTCTAAAATCGGCCGCGACACCCAAGGCGTGCGAATGATGAAAATGAAAAATCAGGGCAACGTCGTTTGCGTCGCCGTCTCGAAGGCCGAGGAGGACGACGAAGCCGATATCGCCGCCGGGGAAAGCTCCGAGGAGTAGGGTAGTAAACCGCAAATTCCCCTCATAAGTAAATTCCCCTCTATGGAGGGGTGCCGCGCTAGCGGCGGGGTGGTTCTAATTACATTACAACAGTTAAAATATTTTATAGCCGTAGTCAACGGCGGCTCGATCAGCAAGGCGGCGGAAAGTCTTTTTATCGCCCAGCCCAGCTTGTCCGCCGCCGTTAAGGAATTAGAGTCCGAAACCGGCGTCGAGCTTTTTCGCCGGACGGCGCGCGGCATTTCACTCACGAACGACGGCGCGGAGTTTTTGGGCTACGCGCGTCAGGTCGTCGAGCAGGCGGGACTTTTAGAGGAACGCTACCTCAACAAAAAGCCGCCGCGCCGCCTCTGCGCGATTTCCACACAGCATTACGCCTTCGCGGTCAACGCCTTCGTCAATATGGTCAAAAAGACCGACGCGGACGAGTACGAGTTTACCCTGCGCGAAACGCGCACCTACGAAATCATCAACGACGTAAAGACCCTTTCGAGCGAGCTCGGCATTCTGTATATGAGTCCGTTCAACCGCAAGGTTCTGCAAAAAATTTTGCACGATAACGGATTGACTTTTCGCCCGCTCTTTACCGCCAAACCGCACATATTCGTCGGCGCGGCAAACCCACTCGCCCGAAAGGAAGCCGTTACGCTAAAAGATTTAGAGGACTATCCGTGCCTTACCTTCGACCAGGGCGAACACAATTCGTTCTATTTTTCCGAGGAGCTTTTAAGCACGGCGATCAACAAAAAGAGTATCCGCGTCAGCGACCGCGCCACCATTTTTAACCTTATGATCGGGCTAAACGGCTACACCGTTTCGACCGGAATCGTCAGCGCCGACCTTAACGGCGACAACATAAAATCAGTGCCGCTCCTTATCGACGACTCAATCGAGGTCGGCTGCATCGTCAATTCCGCCGCCCGCCTAACCGCCCAAGCCTCTATGTACCTAGACGAATTAAAGCACGAAATCGCCAAATATAATATAAATTAACATAAAATTAAATAAATTTTTATAAAAAATGCTTGACATTATACCGTATAGCGGGTATAATGTTTTTATAACTCGCCACCCACGGGGGTGGGGGAGGGGGGGGTAGGAGTAATATGACGGAAGAATACAAAAACGACATAGACGGGCGGCTTGCCACAATCGAGGGGCATATAAAGGCCGTGCGCAAGATGATTGCGGACGATAAGTACTGCGTCGACGTTATTACGCAGCTTTTGGCGGTGGAACGCGCCGTAAAAAAGACGAGCGTCAAAATATTGCGCAATCATCTTAACACCTGCATAATCGGCTCGGCGGGCGACGAGGAGCATCTGTTAAAGCACATTACCGAATTCAACAAGATTTTGGAAATGTATTTATAGCGGAACTCCCGATTAAGCCCGCGCGGCTTTAAGGCGCGGAGTTTTTTGACGATAGCTTTAATTACCTGCCGCGCGCGGGGCGGCGCCGCGTTACGCTTGCCCGATCCGTCCCGGCCGGACTCCGATAAGCGTCCTCTTGCGGAGCGAATCCGCAAAAGCCGTTTCAAGTAGACAGAGGAGAAACTTATAATGAAAACTAAACAAGATAAAACCGAAAATTGCCGCCGTGAGGAACGGCAAGCGGCGGTCGAAAGTTGCCGCCGCGGCAAAACGGAGAGCCGTCGGCATAAAGAAAACGCGGACGCCGAAAGTTGTTGTCGCGCAAAGCCGGACGGGGTAAAAGGCTGCTGCGCGGGCGAAAAGGAAAAGTCTAAAAGGGCGACGCTTATAATTTTGGGCGTTTCGCTCGTTTCGCTTGTCGTCAGCTTCGTTCTGTCGCCGTTTACGAAGTCGGAAAGCGGTGTCGGAATACCCAAATTTTTCCGCTACGCGGACGTCGCGTGGGTGGCGGTAATTCTTTGCGGCGCGCCCATATTCGTATCCGCGCTCGCGAATCTCGGCAAAAAGAAGATTACGTCGGGCGTACTTATTTCGGTCGCGATACTCGCTTGCGTCGTCCTCGAAACGCTCACGCTAACGAACGTTTTGAACGGCGGCGATCCCGACCACGGCAACATTTTTGCGGCCGGCGAGATCGCGTTCCTTATGGCGCTCGGCGAATTCATAGAGGAGGTTACGGTCGCGAAAGCGCGGTCGGGCATAACGCGGCTTATGGCGCTCGCGCCGTCCGTCGCTAAAATCAAAACCGCAAACGGCATAGTCGAAACGCCCGTGTCGGAGGTTAAAATCGGCTCCGTGGCGGTTGTAATGCCGGGCGACACCGTCGGCGTGGACGGTCTTGTAATATCGGGAACAACGTCGGTCGACGAGCAGATTTTGACGGGCGAATCGATTCCCGCCGACAAAAAGCCCGGCGATTACGTGTTCGGCGGCACGCAGAATTTGGGCGGCGCGATAGAGGTCGAGGTTACAAAAACCTCGGACGAATCGACCGTCGCAAAGCTCAAAAAAATGGTCGAGGAGGCCGAGGGCAAAAAAGCGCCCATAAGCCGCACGGCGGACAGGTGGGCCGCGTACATAGTGCCGGGCGCGATAATTTTGTCGGTCGCCGTTTTCGTTTTGACCTTCTTCGCGTTTGCAAAAAACGACTTGGCCGAGGCCGTTTTGCGCGGCATAACTATGCTTGTGGTCTTTTGCCCGTGCGCGCTCGCCCTCGCGACTCCCACCGCCGTCGCGGCGGGCTTAGGGGCGGGAACGAGGCGCGGCGTACTAATAAAGTCCGGCGCGGCGTTAGAGGCGCTCGCAAAGGTCAAAACCGTGGCGTTCGACAAAACGGGTACCCTTACAAGAGGGAACGTCGAGGTGCGCGGCGTCTACCCATACGCCGCCGGGGCCGAACATTTAAGAGCCGTCGCGGGCGCCGCCGAAAGTCTTTCGTCGCATCCGCTGGCAAAGGCCATAACAAAATACTGCGCCTCGTTCGGCGCGCTTCCGAGCGTTAAAAACGGCAGGGCGCTCGTCGGAACGGGCGTAGAGGCCGAGGTGGACGGCAAAAAAATCACGGTGTGCCGCTTTGACGCCGCCGCCGCTATCGCCGAAATTCCGCCCGAAATTCAAGCCGCCGCCGCCGCGCATATCGGGGACGGCGAAACGGTCGTCGCGGTAATAGAGGACGGAACGCTTGCGGGAATGCTTACGCTCACCGACGGGGTTCGGCCGGGCGCGGACGTTTGCGTTAGGGAGCTTGCCGCTATGGGGGTCGCGTCGGCTATGATAACGGGCGACAACCGCCGCTCCGCCGAGGCTGTCGCAAGGCTTGTCGGCATAGACGCGGTTTACGCCCAAACCCTGCCCGGCGATAAGCTCAAAATAATCAACGGTCTAAAAGAGAGCGGCGGCGTGTGTATGGCGGGCGACGGCGTTAACGACGCGCCCGCGCTCGCCGCGGCGGACTGCTCGATAGCCTTTGCGAATTTAGGCAGCGACATCGCCGTCGAAACCGCCGATATCGCGCTTATGAACGGCGACATCAAAAACATATCCGCGCTCAAACGCTTTGCGGACAAGGTCTTAAAGACGATCAAATTCAATATCGTAATGTCTATGACTATAAACGTCGCCGCGCTCGTCCTCAACCTTTTCGGGCTCCTGAATCCCGTTTTGGGCGCGCTCATCCACAACTGTTCCAGCGTCCTCGTCGTGCTGAATTCCGCATTTCTCTTAAAGCGTTGGCAGTAGCCGCATAATTTGCCGTCGCGTTATCAATAATAGCATTATGAAGCTCACCGCCGATCAGCCCGCGCCCTTCACGGGCGAGTACAACGTTATGTCGCCGTCCGGCCGCCGTATAGGACTGCTCGTCGCCGTCGCCGGAACCATTCTGCCGCCCGCGGGCGATATGGCGTATTACGAAACGGACGAAAAATCCGGACAAGTTTAGGCGCCTTAAACGCACTCCGCTTGTCCGGAGTTTTCGGCGGGCGATAAAAACGCAATAAAAGTATTCACTTTCCGTAAGCGGGTCGGGAGCGGTGTGGCAGAGAAAGAACGGTGTGGCAAAAGAGGCGAGGCTTGCCGAGCCGTCAAACGGCTTGCCGTTTGCAGGGCGAGCACCTACCGGAGCACAGCCCGTCAAAGAGGCGAGGCTTGCCGAGCCGCCGAACGGCTTGCCGTTTGCAGGGCGCGCGCCTACTCGAATTGGCTGTTATACAATTCCGCATAAAACCCGCCGCGCCGTATAAGCTCGTCGTGCGGGCCTTGCTCCACAATGTCGCCGCCGCGCATAACCAATATCGTGTCGGCGTCCTTGATCGTGGACAGGCGGTGGGCGATAACAAAGCTGGTGCGGCCGCGCATAAGGCTTTCCATAGCGCGTTGAATCAAAAGCTCCGTGCGCGTGTCGACGCTCGACGTCGCCTCGTCGAGTATAAGCACCCTCGGGTCGGCTAATACCGCCCGCGCGATCGTCAAAAGCTGTTTTTGCCCCAAGCTTATATTGTCCGCCTCCTCGTTAAGAACAAAATCGTAGTCGCCCGGCAGACTCCTTATAAAGCGGTCGGCGTAGGCGGTCGCGGCGGCGGCGTGAACCTCGTCGTCGGTCGCGTCGAATTTTCCGTAACGGATATTGTCGCGCACCGTGCCGTTAAAAAGCCACGCGTCCTGCAAAACCATAGCGAACCGCTTACGCAAGCCCCCGCGCGAAAACTCCTCCGTATTAACTCCGTCCAGCGCGATATTGCCGCCGTCAAGGTCGTAAAAGCGCATAAGCAGCTTTACCACGGTAGTTTTGCCCGCGCCCGTCGGCCCGACTATCGCCACGCGGCTCCCCGCCGTAATCTTGCACGAAAAATCGTTGATTACGATTTTATCGGGCTCGTATCCGAACCGCACGTTTTTGAATTCCACGTCGCCCAAAACGTCGTCCGCCGTCAGAGTTCCCGTTTCGCGCTCGTCGTCGGCGTCCAAAAATTTGAAAATTCTTTCGGCGGCGGCGACGGTGGACTGTAACGTGTTTATTATGTTCGCCGATTGATTGACGGGCTGGTTAAATTCCCTCAAATACTGCATAAACGCGACGACCGCCCCGACTGACATAACGCCGCCTATAACAAGCAGACCGCCGACCGCGCAAATCAGCACGTACCCCAAATTTCCGGTAAACATCATAACGGGCATCATAAGCCCGGAAAAGAACTGCGACTTGCGCGCGCTGTCGTAAAGTTCGCCGTTCAGCTTGTCAAACCGCGCCTTAGAAAAGTCTTGATTGTTATACAGCGTAATTACGTTGTGACCCGCGAACGCCTCCTCGATATGACCGTTTACGTCGGCGAGATTTTTTTGCTGCGCGGTAAAATATTTTTGCGAAAATTTAACGACCGTTATAAGCAGCAGCAGCGACACCGGAATTATAAGAATCGCTATAAGCGTCAAAATCCAACTGCTCATAAACATCATAACCAGCACGCCCGCGATTGTCGCCGCGCTCATCACGACCTGCGACAGCGTTTGGCTGAGCGTAGTCGAGGCGGTGTCCACGTCGTTCGTAAGGTAGCTCAAAACCTCGCCGTTCGAAACCTTGTCGAAGTATTTAAGCGGCAGTCTGTCGATTTTGGCGTATATGTCGCGCCTTAAATTAAACGTTATTTTTTGCGAAACTCCGGCGAATATAAAGCCCGACCCGTACCGCAAGGCGCCCGCCGCCACGCCCAACGTTATCATAAGCCCCACCCTTTGCAAAACGGCGCTAACGTCTATGCCGCCCCCCGTAAGCCCCTTAATCATAAGGTCGACGGCGTCGCCCATAGCCTTGGGTATAAAAATCGTCGCCGCCACGGCGCCCACCGTCATCAGCATAGCCGCGATCGCGGCGGGGATCGAGCCCTTCATATAGCGTATAAGTTTTTTTAGCGTAAGCGAAAAGTTTTCCGCCTTTTGCACGGGGAACGCTCCCGGCGGGCCGTGGCCCGGGCCGCGCCGCATTCCGCCTATTCGGGGCGCGTTTTTATTGATTTTGCCGCCGCTCATTTGTTAAGCTCCTCCTCGGATAACTGCGATTTGGCTATGTCGGCGTAGACGGCGCACGTTTTCATAAGCTCCCCGTGCGTGCCCTCGCCCGCAAGCCTGCCGCCGTCCAAAACGATTATTTTGTCCGCGCTCATAATGGTTCCCACGCGCTGGGCGACCGCTATCACCGCCGCCGATTTGCACCGCTCCCTCAGCGCGGCGCGCAATGCCGAATCCGTCTTAAAGTCGAGCGCCGAAAAGCTGTCGTCGAATACTATTACGGGCGCGTTTTTCGCAAGCGCCCGCGCGACCGCCAGGCGCTGTTTTTGACCGCCCGAAACGTTCGCGCCGCCCCTGTCGATAGGCTCGTCGAAGCCGCCGCTCTTTTCGCCTATAAACTCCGCGCTTTGCGAAATTTCCGCCGCTTCGAGCATCCGCGCGTCCTCGCCGCCGCCGTCGTTTCCGTCGCCGCCGAACAGAATGTTGCTCTTAACGGTGCCGGAAAACAGCGTCGCCTTTTGCGGCACAAACGCCACGTTCTTGCGGAGCGACCGCAGGGTTATATCCTTAACGGAGCGGCCGCTAAACAGCACCTCGCCGCCGCCGGGGTCGTAAAGCCGCGGAATCAGCGAAACGAGCGTGCTTTTGCCGCTGCCCGTCGAGCCGATTATCGCGGTGGTTTGCCCGAGCTCCGCCCTAAAACTCACGCCGCTCAAAACCGGCGCTTCGGAATTCGGATAACTGAACGTTACGTCCCTAAATTCCACGCCGTCCGTAACGGTATCTATGTCGGCGGCGCCGGGCGAATCCTTTACGGAACGTTCCGTACTCAAAACCTCGCCCACGCGTTTAGCCGACACGACCGCGCGCGGGAACAGAACGAATATCATCGTAAGCATAAGGAACGACATTATAACGGTCGCGGCGTATTGAATAAAGGCGGTCATATCGGCGACGCTTTGGGCGGAAACCGCCGATTTTGCCGTCAGCCATATTACGGCCGCCATTATGCCGTACATTATAAGGTTTATCACGGGGAACAACAGACTCATTACGCGGTTTACAAACAGCGACGTATCGGTAAGGGCGGTATTCGCCTCCCCGAACCGTCCGCGCTCGTAGGCTCCCGTGCCGAACGCGCGTATTACCGTCATACCGTTAAGCCGCTCCCGCGCCAAAAGATTAATTTTGTCGGTCAATTTTTGCAGCCTCAAAAATTTTGGCTGAACGGTTAATAAAAGAACGGCTATAAACGTCAACAGCGCGCCCACGCCGACGGCTATAATCCACGCCGAGCCGCCCGCGCCGCCGCCCGTTTTTAACGCCTTAAAGATCCCGCCCGCCGCCGCGATAGGCGAGTAGAGCGCGATGCGTATAAGCATTATCAAAAACATTTGTATCTGCGTTACGTCGTTCGTCGCCCGCGTTATAAGCGTCGAAACGCCGAACCTGTCAAACTCCGCGCCCGAAAAGTCCGCCGTACGCGAAAACAGCTCCGCGCGTATATCGCGCGACACGCCCGCCCCGATCCGCGCCGAAAGGTACCCCACCGTAACGCTCGCCGTGCAAACGCCGAACGCGTAGCCGAGCATAATCCCGCCGTAGCGCCAAACGAGCGCGGAGTTTTGCCCGGCGACGCCCTCCGCCAAAATTTTGGACATATATTCGGGCAACGCCAAATCGCACCACGCCTGAATAAGCAGCAGCGCGAACACAAAAATAATACTTCGCCAATATTTTAAGCAGAACCCGAAAGCCTTTTTCATATATAAAGTATAGTCTAATATCAAAAATATTGCAACGGAATCGAATGAAAATCACGTGAAAATTTGTTCACGGTTTAGCCGTCCGCGCCGCCGCCGTCTGAATCGGAATCGGCGGGAGCGTCGCCGCCGTCCGCGCCGCCGTCGGAATCGATAGGAGCGTCGCCGTCTATAAACCGCATATTGCCCTTGTTCGCCTTAAACAGCACAAAGCGCGACGCAACCGCCGCCGCAAGCGAGCCGAACATAAGCGCGGCGGCCGCGATCGACAGCGCGTCGGGCGCGAGCGCCGCCAAAACGACGGCAAAAACGGTTATAACAAAAACCGCGGCGACGAATATCTCGTACGATACGTACGTGCGTTTATCAAAGCCGAAGCGCGGCGCGTCGCACGCCCGTACCGCCTTGCGGATTCTGTGCTTTTTATCCGACCGCAACGCGATCGACACCATGTAAAGGAACGCGGCGA
>JAISMM010000054.1 GCA_031276725.1 Clostridiales bacterium
TGGATTTACGGCGCTTGCCCACATCCGCCTATCGAATTTGATTAATTTTGATTTTCACCGTCATACTTTATGTAGCCGACACTGCGTTTCGGTAATACTTTATGTAGTCTACACACATACGCGACAATATCCGAACACCTCGTCCGAAATACGTTATTTTTTCGTCAAAGGGTTGTTCGGTATTGTCGTTAATATCAAAAAATAATAAAAGCCCGCGCCGAATAAAGTCGCGGGCTTTTATTATTTTGTTTTAAGCGAAAAATACTTGCCAATCAAAGTCCAACACAAGCGCGATACGCTTTGCCATTTCGGGCGACGGGCGGCGCGTTCCTTTGGCGATAAGATTTATATAACTTTCGCTAACGTCTAAAACCTTTGCGAGCTTATATTTTGTGTATCCGCGTTCCGTTAATTTTTGGCTTATAATTTGCGGCACTTCCTCGCGCTTGCGATAAACGATATTGTCGGCGGTATCCTCCTCAATTAACATTATATAACCGTCGGCGGGGGCGGCTATACGGTTTATTTTGGTGGCTTCGGGCGGGTTTGTAAAATCGTCTAAATGCAGGACCAAAACCTCGCGGGCGCACCGATACGCTTCGTTAAAGTCCGCGCCTTGCGTAACGCAACCGGGCAAATCGGGGAAAGTTACCATAATGTAGTCGCCGTCCTTTTGAAAGATTGCCGGATATATTTTTCCTTGTTTCATAATTTTATGCTCCTTTATGTTATTTTTACCAAGTAGGCGGGTTTTATTTCAGCCCCGCCTGTTTAAGTATCTCATTTTCAAGTCCTTTCCCCAAATCTTTATTATGCATAGGAACTTCGGTTTGTTTTCCGGTGTTTGAGTTGCGCAACTTAATGTGCGAGCCTTTTTGACCGACGACCTCGAAGCCGTTTTTGCACAAGTGTTTAATCCTTTTTTTGGTGTTAACGGCATTTGGGCGACCTCCTTTATTATGTTATTATTATATCACATATATATCGCATACTGTTCTGTTTGTCAGGTATTTTTTACAAGTTTTTCAAAATATTTTTAAGTTTTTTTGGCTATGGAGCAAAAAAAAGCGCGGCATTACGTCCACGCTTTTTTACGCCTTTGATACTATCACACCATTTTCAGACATACTAAGACTTCTTTTAGTATATTATTTTTTAATTTTTTTTGTCAAGCTTTTTTTATAGCGTTTTCGACAATTTCGTCAAGTTGCCGCCCAATCGGGCGGTTGTTTTCAGCCGCCACCTTTTCAAGCGTCTGCTTAGTTGTTTTTTTAACGCTCAAAGTGAGCGTAATTCTTTCGCCGTCTTTTTTTAACATTTTACAAACCTCTTTTAACTATATTTTGGCGCACCCTAAGAGGCTCGAACTCCCAACCTTCGATTCCGTAGACCGACGCTCTATCCAATTGAGCTAAGGGTGCATTGATATTTTCGGGGTTTACGACCGCTTGTCAAGCGGCTACCTGTTAAAGATACTATAAAGCGGGATATTTGTCAAGTGTTTTGCGGGTGTCGGAGAGAACAAATTAGGGTTTGCGCATAAATGCGTAAGCCCTGCCCGTTGCCAATTTATTTTCGCGCAAAAACGCTTGTAATCGGGGGCGAAAGGGTGTATAATAGGGGTATAGTTTTTTTGGAGGAATAAATAATATGAAAACGGTTAAGGACAAGCAAATTGTCGTCGGGGCGGACTTTGCGGGGTTTCCGTTAAAGGAAGCGGTTTCGGCGCACCTTAGGGCTAAGGGCTGGACGGTAACGGATATGGGGGTTAGGGCGGATTCGGATCCGAACGACACCGATCTTATGTTTCACCGCGTGGGCTTGCGGGTGGGGGCTATGATAGCCGAGCGCGAGTTCGAGCGGGCGCTTTTGTTTTGCGGCACGGGTATGGGCATACATATCGCGGCAAGCAAGTGTCCGCACGTACACGCGGGCGTGGTCGAAAGCGTTCCGGCGGCGTTGCGGGCGATAACGGGCAACGGCGTCAACGTGCTTGCGATGGGCGCGTTTTATGTGGCGCCGCAAACGGGATGCGACATAGCCGACGCCTACCTTAACGCGGAGCTCGGGAGCGGCTACGAATGGTGGCACAACTTTTACGAGTTTCACAAGCTGGCGATCGACGAATTAGAGGCGTTCGACTACGCCGCCTACAAAAAGAACGGCTTTAAGGTCAAGCATTTGGGGGACTATCCGCTGCGGCTTGAAATGAAGCCCGATTAATTAGGTTGAGCAAAAGGCCCGTGACAGCGTCGAGGAGCGGAACGCCCGGTCAAGATCGTGTATGTGAAATACGTTCCCTTAGACCGACAGCCGCGCCCCCGCCGGCGCTTTGACGGGCCTTTTGCGCACACTACAAGAACCCCGTTTGCTTACGCAAACGGGGTTCTTGTCATAATAAAATAAATTTATTTTGTGCTGAGTGAACAAGTGGAGTCGGGAGCGGGCAAGGAGCGGTGTTCGGGCGGACAACAGATTTCGGCTTGCCGCAATGAGCGTACATTGACGCGCTCGGTTGAGGCGAACCGAAACACGCGGCCCGCACGGGCGCCGCTATATTGCCCGCGCCTTATTTTGCGGTTAAAATTTTCATAGCCTCGTCGCGGTAGCAGTCCATAAGGTAGGGGATTTTGGTAACCTTAGCGCACTCCTCCGTCAGCGACATAAGCTCGTTGCGCGTTACGGCGGCGATTTTGAATTTGCGCGCGCCCGCCATAAGCTGCTGCAAGCCGACCTTAATCTTGTCGGCGTAGCTGTAAATACCTATCGCTCCGAGCGGAATATTCTTGATTTCGGCGGCGCCGACTATATCCTTAACCTTTTCGTAGTTGACAAAAATTTCCTCGGGAGTTTGTCCGTACTCGGCGACGGTTTTAGGAAGATCCTTATCCTTAATCCATTGCGCGATATTTTTGCCGACCATACCGGGAATCATTAACGCGCGGCCCATACAAACTGCCTTCACGTAGGGAGCGCCCAAGGCGAGCGCCTTAAACACGCCGTCCTCGCTGCTGAATCCGCCCGCAAAGGCAAGGTCGGGTACGCGCTCGCCGTTTTTAGCAAGCACCGACGCGTACTCGTACGCCGCGCTGTGAAGATAAAGCGACGGAACGCCCCATTCCTCCATCATACGCCACGGGCTCATTCCCGTGCCGCCGGACGCGCCGTCGATAGTCAAGAGGTCGATTTTAGCCTTCGAGCAGTATTTAATCGCCATAGCCAGCTCTTTAAGGCTGTACGCGCCGGTTTTGAGCGTTATGCGCTTGTAGCCGAGCTTACGCAGCCGCGCGACCTCGTTCATAAAGCCCTCCTCGGTAACGAACCCCAAGCGGCTGTGGCGCTCAAATTCCTTAATCGCGCCGGACTTATACGCCGCCTGCGTTATCGGGTCGGACGGGTCGGGCGTAACGATATAACCGCGCCGTTGAAGTTCCAACGCGCGCTCTAACTGCGCCACCTTGATTTCGCCGCCGATGCACTTCGCGCCCTGACCCCATTTAAGCTCTATCGTTTCGATTTTATGCTTATTGATTATGTATTCGGCGACGCCCAAATTCGTGTCCTCGACGTTCATCTGTATCAGAATCTCGCCGTTGCCCGTGTGGTAACGCTTATACGCCGCTATACGCCTGTCCATATCGGGCGCCTCGACGACCTTTTTGTCGGCGCTCAGTTTAAGCGCGGGATCTATGCCGCACACGTTCTCGCCGCACACTATCGTAACGCCCGAGATCGCCGCGCCCACGGCAAAATGCTCCCAATTCTTACGCGCGATTTCGGTCGAGCCGAGCGCACCCGTAAAAATCGGCGCGGACATTTTGACTTTCTTGTCCCAGCCGTATTCCGTTTCGGTATTAACGGCGGGGAACCGCGCGGTGTCCGGCCCCGGCGCAACGCCCTTCGGCAGCCCCTCCGCGCCGTTAGCGTAGCCCTGAATGTTCAGGTGCGAGTAGTCCACGGGGTAATTCTTGTCGCCGCCCGCGGTAACCTCGCCGAACGGCCCGGGATAGATAAGCTCCCGCCCCCTAAACGTCGCCCTAAAAACCTCGCAGTTGCCCTTGCAACCGTCAAGACAGCGCGAACACAGACCGCTGCACGGAACAACGTTCCGCGAACGGTTGGCAGACCGAGTGGCGTCATTGGCATTCGGTGTTTGCAAATTCATAACATTCCCCTCCAAGGAAAAATTTAATTAATCTCGCCGCGCGTCCTTCGGGCCCTTTTAGATTTTCCCGAACTCCCGCGCAACCTTTATGATTATACAACATTTGCTCCCGCTTGTAAAGCGATTTACCGTAAAAATCGAGGAGTTTTCAGGAGTTTGCAATAAATTTCAACGAATTTCAAAAAAGCCGGGCAAAACGCTTGCTTAATTCCTAAAACCGGTATATAATCAACATATGGTTAAATTGGCAGAAATGAACAAAAGGTTAGGCGGGGGGGGATACTTTTTAAAAGAACTCCTCAACACGACGGTTGCGCATACGGATCGGTCGGCATTTTTGTCGACCGATTTTTTGTCGGTTTAGAATAAGACCGTTATAAAAAATTATTTATAAGGAGAATATATTTTATGACTATCAAGAATGCAAAAAAGGTACTTATCGCGACGGTTTTAGTTTTGCTAACGGTTTTAAGCTTAGCGGCTTGCGGAGGGAATTTGAAATTTGAACCGTATACAAAGGTAAAAATTACGCCGACGGCGGACGCGATCTCGGTTAGTGTTACAGAGTCTAGACCGTCTAACGAAAAGCCGGAGTTTAAGCTAAACGACGGCGATTGGCAGGACGAATCGCAGTTTACCGGGCTTAGTCCGAATACGGAGTACACAATATACGTAAGAGTAAGGAAAAATAACGATTTTGCCGAAAGCGAAGCGTATTCCGAAACGGTAAAAACGTTAAAATATTCCGTAGAAGCGGCGGAGGATATAACCATCGGGCAGGCGGATAAAACGGTTACGCTTACCGGCGGGGGGGGAACGCCGAGTACTCGTTTGATGGAGGAGAAACCTTCGGCGATGTTGCTACACATACATACGCAACAAACGGCAAAAAGACTATCAAAGTGCGGTATAAAGAAACGGATACGCATTATTTAAGTGAAGCGTTCACCGTGGGCGTTGTCGAGATTTCAAATTATTATTCGGGTACCGGCACGGAGTCAAATCCGTATATAATTAAAACCTACGAGCATTTAACGGCGATAAACGGTGAAACGGGCCAATATTTTAGGTTAGACAACGACATTTCGTTTGCGGAAAAGCCGGCGCTTACCGCTCCTATAAACTTAAATGTTGCTAATTTTGACGGCAACGGCAAGACAATCAGTAATGTTGAACTAAATATTTTATACAATCGTACTGATAACGTTAGCTTAGGTTTTTTCAATTACGGATATATAGAACATTTGACTGTACTGAATTTGGGTTTTACGGTAACTTTAGGCGATGAGCTTATAAATAATCAGCGTGTTAATTCGGGACTAATTGCGGGCATGGGTAGTATACAAGATTGCTTCGCAAGCGGAAGCTTGACCGTAAGCAAAGATGAAGAAGCCGGAAAGATATTGTTATATGTTGGCGGTATAGTGGGTTATACTTATTCCGGTACCGAGATAACCGATTGCGGAAGCGAGGTCGATATAATAGTCGAAACCGCCGATGCTACATCCGGGGATGCAATTTCTGTCGGCGGAGTTGTCGGTCGGGTTGAGGATGCGCCGCTTATTGCAAGATCATATTATAGCGGCGATATATCCGTAACGGGCGGTCGCGGACAGATAGGCGGCATATTCGGCTATTATATATATTATGAACAAGACGGCGCAACGATAAGAGATTGTTACAGCGTAGGGACAATCGAAGCGGATTTACACGAAACCACTACTCCGACTTATATCGGCGGTATAGGCGGGCAGACACGTATAAAAATGGCAAATTGCTATTCGGATATGGATATTGACGTCAATTCGGGATCGGCAGTGTGTGTGGGCGGTCTTTACGGCTATGGGAATGCAACGTCAAGCACGGACACCATTATACAAAAAAGTTTTTATAGCGGTGTAATAACCGTTACTCCGTCAGGCACCATGAATGTGTTTGTCGGTTGCATTTTGCCGCCAAAACTTTCAGCTACTCAAAACAATCTTTTTGAGCTGACAGATTGCTACTTTAACAGCGACGCGTCATACCAAGAGAACGGAATTTATGAGAGCATTGTTATAGACACGACGCAAGCCACCGGTGCAGACTATACAAGTCTTATATCGGAAACTTGGCAAAGAGCTAACCTTGGTTGGAGCGAGGATATTTGGTTTTTTGAGGACGGGTCATACCCCACATTTAGGCGTAGTGCATAAAAAAATATCGACAACTAAATCTATCCTATTTTTTGCAGCAAAAAATTCCCCTCTATGGAGTTCCTCGCCCGCGTATACGGGCTTAGCTCGCACGCCCCGCAAACGGCTTTGCCGTTTGGCGGCTCGGTTCGTGGCAACGGAGTTGCCGGGGTAGTTGTTAGCCGCCGCACTCGGTTGTTTTCTTGAATTCCCCTCCGGGGAGGGGTGGCAACGGAGTTGCCGGGGTGGTAAGGGGCTTTGCAGGCTGCATATTGAGCGGCAGTGCGGCGGACATTCAACGGTCCTACAAGGCGACCTACAAAAACAATAAACCACCCCGTCGGCGTTCGCCGCCATCCCTCCATAGAGGGGAATTCAAGGGATATGCCGATAGCGTCGGACAAACAATCAAGAAAGATTATTAAACGGCAAAAGTTATCGATAGGCACTCGGTTGCTCCCCAAAATTTCCCTCTATGGAGTGCTCGCCTTGTTGACGGGCTTAGCTCGCAAGCTCACACGCCCCGCAAACGGCTTTGCCGTTTGGCGGCTCGGTTCGTGGCAACGGAGTTGCCGGGGTGGTTGTTAGTCCGCCGTACGGCATCGCGGCGGTTACACCTGCACGATGTTGTCGATAAGGCCGTCCTTCATTTCAAAAACAAAAAGGGAGCCTTTGTTGAGTTTGTCTATTAGGAACCAGCCGTTCGGGGGATTGCCGGTCAGGGTGTTTTCGATTATGTCGACGTAGCCGTCAAAGAAGGATTTTAGGGCGGCGTCGTCTATCGATTGCGACAGCGACGGGGTGAGCGCTTCGCGGGCAAGCTTCGGGCGCAGGCCTTTCACGTTAAAGAAAAAACTTTCGGTAAGAGTTCGCGCGGGAGCGGTTTCGCGGTGTTCGGGCGAGTACACATAGTTATAGCGCGGCGCGAGCTTGACGTAGTAATGGCGCTCGGGCAGAGTGTAAATCGAGGCAAGCTCGGGGTTCGAGAGCGCGGCGCCTCCGAGCGCCTTAACGGTGTAGGGCAGGTGGTGGGCGCTAAGCGGCAGCGCGGTTATATAGATAGGCTCGCGGTCGTCGTAGCGCACGGCGTCGGCGTTTTCGACGAACGCGCCGTTTAGCAGGTAGACGCACTTAAAGGCCGCCCGTATATGAATGACAGTTTCCATACCCTATTATATTAGAATTATCAAATCCGTATGTATAAAAATAGCAGAATTGAAAATAATTAATTCACAAATATTCTATACGGGAGTACGGATTTTTATGGAAAACAATTGGAGTATCGAGCAGACCAAACAACTTTTTTCGCTCGTTAAAACGGCGCACGAATCGGGCAAAGGGCTTGTGTGGGCGTTCTCTAAAATGAGCGAACGGGCGGGTCGTTCCGTCAACAGCGTGCGCAACTACTATTACAGCCAGCTAAAAATGTTCGGCCTTGTGCCGCGCTTGGCCGCCGACCTGGGGGTGGAGCTTATCGAAACGAGCCGCCCCGATTTCGAGCTTTTTACGCCCGACGAAATCCGCAATCTTATCGAAACGATTCTTTGCGGCAAGGCCGACGGCGTTTCGGTAAGGTCGTCTATCGCGCGTATGGCGGGCGGCGACGCAAAAAAGGCTTTGCGGCTGCAAAACAAGTACCGCAGTATGATAACCCACCACCGCGACCGCGTGAACGAAATTATGTCGTCGCTTTCTAACCGAGGCGTAAAGTACTACAACCCCTACTCCAAATCCGTCGTTAAAGACGGCGGCGCCGCCGACAACTACCGCAAGCTGTCCGAATATATTTCCTCCCTCGACGCGACCGAGGTTGATAATTTTTTTAACCTGCTAAAAAAGTTATTCGCGTAGGCCTTGAGCGCTTCGCAAAGCGATCCCGCATAAATTAGAAATATCCGGGCGCGAAACAAAAATCTTGTTTAACCGCGTTAAAATGTTTGCTTTTTTGGCGATATTCTTGTATAATAGGTGATAGCTACGTTTATAATCGAAGCGGTTACGGAGAATACGATGCTAAAAAAACTGTTATGTCTTGTTTTATCACTCGCGATGTGCGTTGCCGTCCTTAGCGGCTGCAATCTTTTTGTGCGCGATAACGAAAAGTATTTGACGCAGGTTGTGGCGAGGATAAAGCCCGTTACCGAGACTAAGGGCGAGGGCGAGAACCGAATAACGTTCACGACCGAGGACAAAAAAATCTATAAGTATCAGCTTATAGATCAGCTTAACGCTAACGCTCAGTCGATGATGCAAGAGGGAATGACGATCGACAAGGTTATCGACGAGCTGTTGAATCAGCTGTTTATGCGCGAGCTTGTGCTAAACGACGCCGATCGGCTTATCGCGTTCGGCGAGATGGAGTGGAACGGCGGCGAGCACGTTTGGAACGAATTGAACCCCGACACGAACGCTTACGAAAAAAAGACGGTAACGGACTACACCGACACTAACCGCGTAAAGGAATTGATATACGACGCGCTCGATTCGACGCTTTCGACTATCCGCGACGAGATACACGGCGAATACGACGAGGATCTTCCCGAGCTCACTCTCGCCGAGGAGGCGGACAAAACGACGTACCCCTTGATGCCCTCCGACGACGCCGCCGACGCGGACGCGCCCGCGGAGCGTCAAACGGAGGTGTTCGCGCCCGACAGAGCCCGTTGGCCGGGCGTTTACGGCAGCGAGGAGCAAAAGTCGTTGGAGCGCGAATCTATGCGCCGGCTCGTCGCCATGTTAAAGGAACGCTGCACCGACAACTACACCGCGTCGAAATCCGATAAGGAAAAATTCAAGGAAGCCGAAAAGCAAATTAACGACGTTATCAACGCCCAAGGCATAGAGTACGTTTACCCTATGCTGGCCGACACGTATTACGTCGAGTTTCTTTTGGGCAAAAATGCCTTGCAGCAGGTGAAGTTCGACAAAATTCAGGCCCACATTACGGCGCGGGCGGACGACGTAGACGACGCCGAGGTGCTGGAATCCTACAACAATCTTGTCAACGGTCAAACGCAGACCTTTAACATAGATACGGCGGCGTACGCGACGGCGGTAAAGGACTCCGCGACTACGGTGCTTTATCACCCGATCAAAAAGTACTTTTACGTCAAGCACGTGTTGTTGCCGTTCGACGACGCGCAAAAGGCGCGGCTCGACGCCGAAAAGACGAAGGGAACGCGTACCCCCGAACAAATCGAGGACTTTCGCGCCGCGCTCGTCAACGAAATCGTAGTCTATCCGCACGTAAACGGCGAGGACGACAAGACGGCTCCGACCACGGTGGACGCCGTATTCGCCGAAATCAAGAACGGCGTGGCGGCGGCGGGCGCGAGTCTTAAAGCCGCCGAAAGAAAGTTCGAGGAATATATCTATAAGTATAACACCGACCCCGGTATGTTCGACAGCGCCAAGGGCTACGTCGTCGAGGACGCTCTTGGCGAGGGCGAATCCGAGACCTATATGGTCGAGTTCGCCGAGGCCGCCCGCGACCTTAACAAAAATTACCGGCCGGGAGACGTTTTGCCCTACGGCGCGGTTACCGATTACGGCGTTCACATTATGTACTTTGCAAGCCGCGTTACGCCCGGCAAAATCGCGCTTTACGACTACGAATCGAACGCCGAACACAAGACCTACGGGGACATCATAAGGGCGAATATCAAAACCAAGAAAGAGGAAACCGAATTCACGACGTGGCGGGACACGCGCATAAATTACTATACCAACGTTAAAAAGGTTTACGAAACGGTTCCCAAGGCGTATAAGGATTTGTTAAAAACGTCATGACGCCGTTATCTGCGCGAGCGGCCGCGCTCCGTCCCTATACGGCGGGGGAGCAGCCCAAGGACAAGCGGCTTATCAAGCTGAACACCAACGAAAACCCGTACCCCCCCTCGCCCAAGGCGGTCGCGGCGGCGCGGGCTTTTGATTTTGCGGCTTTAAGGCTGTACCCCGACCCGACCGCCCTCGAATTGCGCAAAGCGATCGCGGCGAGGGAGGGCGTAAGCGTCGAAAACGTCTTTGCCGGCAACGGCTCCGACGAGGTTTTGTCGTTCGCGTTTTACGCGCTGTTCGACGCCGCAGTCGCCTACGCGGACGTAACTTACAGCTTTTACCCCGTCTATTGCCGCTTTTACGGCATATCCGATATTATTTTGCCGCTCGCGGACGGCTTTACGCTAGATCCCGCCGACTATATCAAAAAGAATTACGGCGGCATAGTTATCGCAAACCCGAACGCGCCCACGTCGCTTTTGTGTCCGCGCGGCTTTATAGAGGACGTTTGCAAGACTAATTCCTGCAACGTTATCGTCGACGAGGCGTACATAGATTTCGCCCCGCCGGATTCCTCCGCCGTTCCGCTTATAAATAGGTACGGCAATCTGCTCGTCGTTAAAACGTTCTCAAAAAGCTATTCGCTCGCGGGAATCCGCTGCGGCTACGCTATCGGCGCCGCGCACCTAATCGACGCGCTTTTTAAGGTCAAGGACTCGTTCAACAGCTATCCGCTCGACGCGCTCTGCCAAACGATAGCGGCGGCGGCCGTGTCGGATTCCGTGTACTTTAACGCCGCGCGCCAAGGGGTGAGCGCGACGCGCGATAAAACCGCCTCCGCTCTAAAAAAATCCGGCTTTACGGTTTTGGATTCGGCGGCGAACTTCCTCTTTGTCAAAAGCGGCAAGGGGCTTTCCGGTCAAAAGCTGTACGGGGATTTGCGCGCGAACGGCGTTTTGGTGCGCCGCTTCGACGCTCCGCGCACGGCCGATTACATCCGCGTTTCGGTCGGCTCGGACGCGGATATGGAGCTGTTTTTGGCCGCTATTAGCGAAATCTAAAAAATAAAACGCCCGTTCTAAAAAAAATTTTGAAAAACACCGTCAAAACAGTTTACAAAACCCGAATAAATGAATATAATATTTTCAAAATTGCCATTAAAAAAACGGAGAGAACGAGCGTGAAAAAAGAGGAAAAACCCGTATATATAATTTGTCCGCGCTGCGAATTGAATTATATCAACAAAAAAGACAAGCTTTGCAACGTATGCAAGGCCGAGATCGGGCTTATAGACCCGAGCGTGCTTATACCCGACGAGGAGGAGCTGGGAGTCGAAAAGCTTTGCCCCGTATGCCGCGTCAACTATATCGGCGAGGACGAGGAGATTTGTTTCCTGTGTCAAAAGGAGCGCGATGAAAAGCTTAAAAACGCCGACGAACGTTGGGATATTATCGAGTCCGACGACGACGCCGTCGAACCGGGGCTCGAGCTTGAACCGGGCCTCGACGAGCTTGTCATCGCCGGCGAGGACGAGCTTTTCGAGGACGAGGATCTCGACGAGCTGTCCGAGGCGTACTCCGAACCGAACGATTTCGATTTCGACATCGACGAAGCCGATTTTGAAGACGACGACGACTTCGACGACGAGGACGACGACGATTTTGACGAGGACGACGAGGACGACGACGAATTTTAGCGCGCGTATAAATTTTTATTAAGCGGGCATAATGACGGATATTATGCGGAAGTGCGTTTTAAGTATAAACGAGGTCAAGCGCAGCGTCCACGCGCTCGTCGGTCAAAAGCTAAAAATCAGCGTCAACAAGGGGCGCAAAAAAATCGTCCGCTACGACGGCGAAATCGACGGCGTTTACCCCGGCGTGTTCACCCTAAAAATCAGCGACGACAAAAACGTCAACAAGCTGTCGTTTTCCTATTCGGACGTAATTTGCGGCGACATAAAACTAATCGCCGTCCCGGGGGCAACTCTGAATAAGTGGGGCGGCGCGGGGCGATAAGCGTTTATGCGTTCGGCGCGATTTTCATTGACTAATTATTCTAAATAAGCTATAATTAATTTATGGTTGCGATTGCCGATTACGGGGCCGGAAATATAACGTCGGTCGAGAATATTCTGCGTGCGGTCGGGGCGGAGTATGTCCTTGCCGGGAGTCCGCGGGATTTTGCGCGCGCGGCGGGGATTATTTTGCCGGGTGTGGGCGCGTTCGGGGCGGCGGCGGCGTCTTTAAGGGCGTCGGGGCTGTTCGGGGCGTTGAGGGCGGCGGCGGCGGACGGCGTGCCGTTCTTGGGGATATGCTTGGGGCTGCAATTGCTTTTTGAAAGCAGCGAGGAGTCGCCGGGAGCGGAGGGCTTAGGGCTTATAGGGGGCCGCGTTATAAGGCTTGCCGCCGCCGGCAAAAAAATACCGCACATAGGCTGGACGAGCATAGACATAGCTAAGCGCGGGCGCATTTTAAGCTCGGTTAAGGACGGCGAGTTTTTCTATTTTGTACATAGCTACGGGGCGCAAAGTACGGAGCGCGGCGCGGTCGCGGCGACGGCGGACTACGGCGGGGTCTTCGACGCGTGCGTCGAGCGCGGCAACATTTTCGGCTGTCAGTTCCACCCCGAAAAGAGCGGCGCGGCGGGGCGCAAAATAATCGTCAACTTCTTGGATATGTGCGGCGGTCGCGGCGCGGCTTTGCCGAACGCGGAAAAGGGCGGCGCGGCGGGTTCCGCGAACGCGGGAACGACCGGAGTAGCGCGTTCCGCGAACGCGGGAATAAGCGGCGCGGCGGATTCCGCGAACGCGGCGGCGGAGGGGCGGGTGAAAAATGAACGCTAAAAGAATTATACCGTGCCTCGACGTTAAGGACGGGCGCGTGGTAAAGGGCGTAAATTTTGTGGATTTATCGGACGCGGGCGACCCCGCCGACAATGCCGCTTACTACGAGCGCGAGGGCGCCGACGAGATCGTGTTTTTGGACATTTCCGCTACGGTCGACGACGCCGAAACGGTCGCCGATATGGTTCGGCGCGTCGCCGGGCGCGTTTTTATTCCGCTCACGGTCGGCGGCGGCATACGGAAGGTCGCGGACGCCAAAAAGATTTTGCGCTCGGGCGCGGACAAGATTTCGGTCAATTCGGCGGCGGTTTTGCGGCCCGCGCTTATCCGCGAATGCGCCGACGAGTTCGGCAGTCAGTGCGTGGCTGTCGCGATCGACGCCTCTTACAACGGCAACTCGTGGCGGGTCTACCGTAGCGGCGGCAAGACGGCTACGGAGCTTGACGCTATCGAGTGGGCGGCCGAAGCCGAGAGGCTCGGGGCGGGCGAAATACTCCTTACCAGCATTGACCGCGACGGCACAAAAAACGGCTACGATTTGCCCCTCACCCGGCGCGTGGCGGACGCGGTGGGCATACCCGTTATAGCCTCGGGGGGAGCGGGGACGCCCGAACATTTTTTTGAGGCGTTTACCGCGGGCGGCGCGGACGCGGCGCTTGCGGCGTCGCTGTTCCACTACCGTACGCTTAAAATCGGCGACTTGAAGGAGTATTTGCGCGGGCGCGGAATCGATATGAGATAGCGTGGGCAAATAGGGGCGCATAAAACGTTACAACAAGGAGATATTTATGAAAGTTACAAGAAAGGAAGTAGAGCGAATAGCGGCGCTCGGGCGGTTGGAGCTTAGCGAGGAGCAGAAGCGCGAAATGGAGGCGCACCTGTCCGGAATGACGGAGCATTTTAAGATGCTCGATGCGGTCGACACGTCGAGCGTGCCGCCCACCGCCCACATTTTGGACAAGGTGAACGTGCTGCGTCCCGACAAAGCCGAGCCTAGCTTCGAGCGCGACGCGCTGTTGGCGAACGCTCCCGAGCGCGACGGCGAGTGCTATATAGTACCCAGGGCAGTCGAATAACGGAGGAACATACAAGCATATGAACAATCTTCTACAAATGCCGCTTACGGAGGCGGTTAAGGCGGTTAAGTCTAAAAAGGTGTCGGCCGTCGAGCTTACAAGGGCGTCGCTCGGGCGTATAGCCGAATGTAAGGAGCTTAACAACTTTATTACGGTTTGCGCCGAATCCGCGCTTGCCGCCGCCGCCGAAGCGGACAAAAAAATCGCGTTGGGCGGGGATCCGGGGCCGCTTGCGGGCGTTCCCGTCGCCGTCAAGGACAACATATCAACAAAGGGAATCCGCACGACCTGCGCCTCTAAATTCCTGCAAAACTACGTGCCGCCGTTCGACGCGTCCGTCGTTACGGCGTTAAGGAACGCGGGCGCGTCGATCGTCGGCAAGACGAATATGGACGAGTTCGCTATGGGCTCGGGCAGTGAAAACTCTTACTTCGGCGCCGTCAAAAACTTCCGCGAAAGAAGCCGCGTGGCGGGCGGCAGCAGCGGTGGCTCGGCAAACGCCGTCGCCGCCTGCGAGGTGTTCGCGGCGCTCGGCTCGGATACGGGCGGCAGTATACGCCAGCCCGCCGCCTACTGCGGAGTCGCGGGGTTAAAGCCGACCTACTCGCTCGTGAGCCGCTACGGGCTTATCGCGTTCGCCTCGTCGCTCGACCAAATCGGGCCGCTCGGGCGCACCGTGCGCGACTGCGCGCTTATGCTCGACGTTCTTGCCTTTGCCGATCCGCGCGACTCTACGTCGGTTCCGCGTCCGCAAAAAACGTATTCGGACTTTGTTCCGCGCGTTAAGGGCAAGCGTATAGGAATCGCCAAGGAATTCTTCCCCGACACGCTTAACGCGGACGTCCGCAAGCGTCTTAACGCCGCCGTCGCCGCGTTAGAGGGGGCGGGCGCCGTCGTTAAGGAAACGTCGATAAAGAGCTTTAACGCCGCGCTTGCGACCTACTACGTGCTTTCGAGCGCGGAGGCGGCGAGCAACCTGGCGCGCTTCGACGGCATAAAATACGGCTACTCCGACCGCTCGGGCGACGGCCTTACCGACATATATTTTAAGAGCCGCACCGGGGGCTTCGGCGACGAGGTTAAGCGGCGGATAATGACGGGCAACTACGTTTTGTCGAGCGGCTACTACGACGCCTATTACCTTAAAGCGAGCAAAGTCCGCACTCTTATAAAGCGCGAATACGAGGACGCGTTAAGGGACTGCGACGCCCTTATTTGCCCCACGGCGCCCTCGTCGGCGTTCAAGGCGGGTAAAAAAACGTCCGACCACACGCAGGTATATTTAGAGGACGTCTACACCGTGCCGGTCAATATAGCGGGACTGCCCGCGCTGTCCGTGCCTTGCGGAACCGACGGCGGCGGTATGCCGATAGGAATGCAGCTTATAGGCAAGGCGTTCGACGAAAAAAATCTGTTCGAGCTCGCGGGCGCGTTCGAGGAAATTACGGGAGGAAACGCCGATGTATGAAATGACGCTGGGACTTGAAATTCACTGCGAATTAAAGACCGAATCCAAAATATTTTGCGGCTGCCGCAACGAATTCGGCGGCGAACCGAATACGCATTGTTGCCCCGTCTGTTCGGGCTTTCCGGGCGTGATGCCCGTCCTAAACGAAAAAGCGGTCGAGTACACCGTAAGGACGGGGCTTGCGCTCAACTGCGAAATCTCGCGTTACAGCAAGTGGGACCGCAAAAACTACTTCTATCCCGACCTTCCGAAGGCGTGGCAGACAAGTCAATACGACCTGCCGCTTTGCAAGGGCGGATTCGTCGAGTACGAGCTCGACGGCAAAATTAAGACCGTCCGCATAAACCGCATACATTTAGAGGAGGACGCGGGCAAGCTCCTTCACGAGGGCGGCGTGTCGCGCATAGACTACAACCGCAGCGGCGTTCCGCTTATGGAAATCGTAACCGAGCCGGATTTGCATTCGGAGGCGGAGGCGGTCGCGTTTTTGGACGGGCTTAAAAGCGTCTTAAAATATATCGGCGTTTCCGACGTAAAAATGCAGGAGGGGTCGCTGAGGTGCGACGTCAATCTGTCGGTCGCAAAGCCGGGGCAAAAGCTCGGCACGCGCACCGAAACTAAGAACCTGAACTCGTTTTCGGCGGTCAAGCGGTCGATTCTGTTCGAGTACGACCGCCAGTGCGGGGTGCTGAACGCGGGCGGGACGATTACGCAGGAGACGCGCCGTTGGGACGACAACAAGTCCGTCGGCTATTCTATGCGCGGCAAGGAGGACGCCCACGATTACCGTTACTTCCCCGAGCCCGACCTTATGCCGGTCGTTTTGAGCGGCGAAAAAATCGAGGAAATACGGAAAGCCATTCCGAGGCTCAAAAAGGAGCGCATAGCGATCTATACCGAAAAGCTCGGACTTCCGCTTTACGACGCGCGTATTTTGACGGCGGACAAGGATATCGCGGACTTGTTCGAGGGGACGGCGGCGGTTTTCAAGAATCCGAAAAAGGCGTCGAACTACATTATGAGCGAAATTATGCGCAAGGGTAAGCGCGAGGGGAGCGAGGACGTCGAAATCGGCGTAAGCCCCGCGGCGCTCGCCGAAATCCTGACGCTTATCGATAGCGGCGTAATATCGCTCGCCGCATCCAAGGACGTTTTAGACGCGGTGTGGAACGGCGCGGAGTCCCCCCTGGCGGCCGTGGAGCGGCTCGGTTTACGCCAAAACAGCGACTCGGGCGAGCTTGAAAGCGCGGTTAAAGAGGTAATAGCGGCAAACGCGTCCGCCGCCGAACAGTACAAAGCCGGCAACCAAAAGGTCGCGGCGTTCCTTGTCGGGCAGGTTATGAAGGCGACTAAGGGGAAGAGTAATCCTAAGCTTGTCGGCGAGCTTATAGAAAAGTTGCTAAAAACTAACTAACATAAAGGAAAGGCGCACAACAACGAAAGAGTATCAAAAAATAGTATCGCTCGATTTCGAGCTTTACAACACCAAATATTACTGGTCGGTCTGCTGGGCGGGCGTCATCGTCGCGCGCGTCGACCTTGCGGTCGAAGCCGCCTACGACATAATCGTCAACCCCGGCGTAAAGGAAAAATTCGTCGGCCCCGATATGACGTTCCCGTTCCGCTCCAAAAATCTCGCCGCGCTCGACACGTTCCCCGTACACGCGGGGCGCATTTTGGGCGGACTCGATCCCGATACGCTCGTAATCGGCCACGCGTTCGAAAACGACGTCAAAATGATCGCGGACGTCTGCAAAAAGTATTCGCTCGCGCTCCCGGAGTTCGATTATATCGATACCAACGTCTGCTATAACGCCCTCAAAGGCATAAGCGGCGGCGAGCACTCCCTCGCGGCGCTGGGAAAGGAGTTCGGCGTAGAGTTCGATGCGCACAATCCGCTCGAAGACGCCCGCGCCGCGCTCGAAGTCGTAAGAGCGTGCTGTAAGGCTTCGGGCGGGCTTTACCGCTTTTTGGACGCCTACGGCGTTACGCCCGGCGGCTTCTACGGCGGCGTTATCCGTCGCTGCGTCCATAAGGGTATGGGCGAGGGCGCGCTCAAAAAGGCGGCGAACTTTAACCGCGTTTTCGACCTTACGCGGAAGCTCGGTCAAGGGACGGGAACGGCTTACCATATCGATTCGGCGGTGCTTTGCGCCCGCGATATGTCGGAGCTTATCCGCGCTATACTCGCCTCGGGCAACCGCCTTGCCGCAACGCCCTACGCCGCCGACGCCGTTATCACAAACAATCTGTCGCTTAGATTATCCGACAATTACCTAAGCCTTAAAGCCGCCCTAAAACGCTTCGGAATCGCGCGGTCGGGCTACGACTTTTCGCCCAAAAAAATACGCGGCGAGGACGGCCGCGCGATAACTCTCACCGAATATTACCAAAGGGTCTGCCGCGAATTTGCCGCCCCCGGCCCCCTCGACGGTCAAACCGTCGCCTTCGCGATGAGCGTAGAGCGGCGCGACGACTTCGACGACATTATAAAACGCGTCGTTTCCCTCGGCGGCTCAGTTTCGCCCCGCGTCGACAAATCCGACCTCTTCGTCGTCGAAAGCCTCGCCGACCTGCGCCGCTCCCTCCGCTCCGACGGCCGCATTCGCGCCTACAAGCTCAATCCCTCCGCCAAGCTCACGGAACTGTCCAAACTGTTTTAGAAAACTCCGGACAAGTTTAGCCGGCTTTAAGCCGCGTCTTTTTGCGTATAAAAAGAACGGTCGGGGCGAAAAATAAGGGCGAATGATTGTCGCGGTGGTTACGGTTATAATAGTGTTGTCCGTCGTGGGGCTGAGGGTGCGGGGGAGCGTCGAGGGGCATGCCGATATGATAGAGAACGACGGCTTTTTTGTGGTGAGAATTTACGGGGTAAGGGTGTTTAGGGGCGATATTAGGTTTGAGAGCAACGACATAAAGCACAACAATTTGATTATCGAGCACGGCAAAAAGCATAAGAGGGACGAAATTCATCTTAACGCGGATAGGGGGGACAGGCGGTCGGTTGTGCGGCTTATGTCGAACCCGGTTTTTGATAATCTGATTGTAGAGGAATTGGCGTTCGACGTGCGCGTGGGCAAGAACAACGACGCGTTTTTTACGACGATGGTTTTGGGAACGCTTAGGATTATGCTTTATTCGGCTTTGGCGTTCGTAAAGAGCCGCTTTTACGCGGACATAGCCGAAACTTTTACGCCCGAATATAATTCCGACCGCTTCGAGTCGGATTTTTTTGGCATAATAAGCCTCTCGATTGCGGATATTATATATAGCTACGTGCGCGCGGCGTTCAAGAAATTGCGGCGGCGCAAGGAACGGCGGCAAACGGCGCGGAAAGAGGCAGGAGGCTAAGAATATTGATTATAGAACGCAATAACGAGCATCCCATAGAGCGGATTATGGACAACGCGTTTACTAAGATTCGCGCGCTCGTGGACGCGGACACCGTTATAGGCAGTCCCGTGACGACGCGCGACGGCGTTAGCATTATCCCGATAAGCAAGGTTACCATCGGGTTTTTGACGGGCGGCGGCGAGTACAGCGATATGAGCCGCCAAAGCTATACGGAATATCCGTTCGCGGGCGGCAGCGGCGCGGGCGTTTCGGTCGCGCCCGTGGGCTTTTTGGTGGGCGACGGCAAGACCGTTAAGCTGGTGGGCGTGGACGACAAGAGCGCGTTCGACAAGATTTTGGGGCTGATTCCGGACGTTGTGGCAAACCTCCTAGACGACGCGGGCAAGTGCGACTGTTCCGACGGCGGCAAGGGCGGCAAGAAAAAATAGTATGCCGAAAAAACCCGACGGGAACGTTAAAAAATTATTTTTTGCCGCATTGTTTTTCGCGGCGCTGATTTTGGGCGCGGCGGCGCCGACGGTTATAACTTTTGGCGTTCCGGCCGAAAGCTCCGCCGAGGCAATGTGCGTTTTAGAGGCGTCCGCGCGCCGCGTGCTGTACGAAAAGAACGCCGACGCGCGGCTTGCCAACGCCAGCACCACCAAAATTCTGACGGCTATAACGGTGCTTGAAAATTGCCCCGACATTAAAAAAATTCACCGCGTCCCCGACTGTGCGGCGGGCGTCGAGGGGTCGTCGGTTTACCTTGAAAAAGGCGAGCCGCTGAGCGTCGAGGATCTTCTTTACGGGCTTATGCTGCAATCGGGCAACGACTGCGCCGAGGCGCTTGCGATAATTACGTCCGGCTCGCTTGGCGGATTCGCCGCGCTTATGAACGGAACGGCCGCCAAGGCGGGCGCAAAAAATTCCAACTTTATTACGCCGCACGGACTCGACCGCGACGGGCATTTCACGACCGCCCGCGACCTTGCGCTTATAACGGCTTACGCCCTGCAAAATCCGGAATTTTCTAAAATCGCCGCCGCGAAAAGATATTCCGCCCCGCGCGCGGGTAAGCCCGGCGGCCGCCTTATAATCAACAAAAACCGCCTTTTGGATTCGTTCGAGGGGTGCGACGGCGTTAAGACGGGCTATACGTCCAAGGCGGGCCGCTGTTACGTTTCGAGCGCGACAAGGGACGGTATGCGCGTGGTGAGCGTCGTTCTTAACTGCGGGCCTATGTTCGAGGAGTGCGCCGCCTTTATGAGCCGCGCCTTTAACGAATACAAGCCCGTCGCGGTTCTGCAACCGCTCGACTCCGTGGGCGCGGTAAAAATCGAGGAGTGCGCCGACGAACAAACCCAAGTCGGTTCGCTGGATATG
Organism: Clostridiales bacterium; assembly: GCA_031276725.1. GTDB lineage: Bacteria > Bacillota > Clostridia > Christensenellales > Pumilibacteraceae > RACS-047. The sequence goes on from JAISMM010000054.1 coordinate 20,222, forward strand.
ATAACGCTGCCGCTCGCAAACGGCGAGGCGGAGGCGCTGAGTTTTGAGATTTGCGGCGTTAAAAGGCTCAAAGCGCCGCAAAAAGCGGGGACGGAGGTCGGAATTTTAAAAATAACCCTGCAAAATGAGTTGCTTTTTGAGGGAAATTTGTATATTATAGAGGATGCCGGGGCAAAAAATCTTTCCGACCGATTAAGGGACATAGCCGACGGTTGGAGCCGCGAGTAACCGGGGCGCGTTCACGCAAGCGAAAACGCCCCGATTTAGAGTTTTAGAGAGGTAAAAAATTTTGCGCATCAATAAATATCTGGCTCTTTGCGGAGCCGCATCGCGCCGCAAGGCGGAACAGCTCGTTTTGGACGGACGCGTTCAAATAAACGGCAAAAAAGTCGACGCGCTCGCCTGCGACGTGGGCGATAACGACACGGTTTCGCTCGACGGCAAAAAGGTCGAGCCGATACATAAGCATATATACCTTATGGTCAACAAGCCCAAGGGCTTTATATGCACGGTCAGCGACGAAAAGGACCGCAAAACCGTTATGGAGCTTGTGCCGCAAAAGTATAAGGACAAGCGGCTGTTTCCCGTGGGACGGCTTGATTACGACACCGAGGGTCTGCTTCTTATGACGACGGACGGCGACTTCTGTAACAGGCTTATGCATCCGCGCAACGAGATTCCAAAAACGTACGCCGCGCGTATAGAGGGCGACATAACGGAGGACGAGCTGAATAAAATCCGCGCGGGCGTAATCCTGGACGGCCGAAAGACAAACAGGTGCAAGGCGAAGGTCGTCGCCGCCGACGGCAAAGTTTCGCGCGTCGAAATCGTTATAAGCGAGGGCCGCAACCGTCAGGTGCGCCGTATGTTCGAGGCGATTAACCGCGAGGTCGTCTTTTTGAAGCGCGTCGCTATCGGCGACATACGCCTCGGCGGCCTCGGGCGCGGTCTTGTCCGCGAGCTTACCCCCGACGAGGTCGAATATTTGCGGAGGGTTTGACGCCGATAGCGGCGAACGCCGACGGGGTGTTTAATTACCGCTAAAAAATTCCCGCGCCGAGCGTTTGCGGCTTTGTGCGCGTCCCTGCGGTAAGGAAGTTATTACGCTAAAATCCGTATAAAAATAATAAAAATTACCTATCATACCTAATAAGAGTACGGAGGTAATTTTTTATGGTGATCGGTCTTGCGATTTTGGGGATTGTGGCGATATTGATTTTTTTCGGGGTAACGGAACGGTTTTTCCGCAGAATGGGGCTGTCGAATCCGCTCGCGTTTTTAATAGTGCTGCTTTTGGTTATCGGCGCGGTTGTTCCGCCTATAACGATAGGGGCGGGGTTTTCGATGAACGTGAGCGGCTTTTTGATTCCGATCGCGCTAATAACGCTGTTTTGCGCGTTACTGGGCGCAAATTCCGACCTGTTAAGGGCGTTTGTCGCGTCCGTGGCGGTGGCTGGCATCGCGGTCGCCGCGCGTATGCTGATTATGCCGGTTAACTTTGCTTCGCTTACGACGGCCGCCGTCATAGTCGGGTTTGTGGGCGGCTCGGTGGCGTACCTTATAGCGGTTACGCGCCTCGCCACCGCCATCGCCGCCGTCACCGGAATCGTGGCGGGCGACATTATAGTCAACGTTCTTTACCGCTTTGTTTTGGGCGCGGACTCGGTAGCCCTCGGCGGCGCGGGCGTGTTCGACTCGATTATAATCGCCGCCGTTTTGGGCGTCGCGCTCGTCGAACTCGTTTCGGCGATGCGGCGCACCGTCAACCGCCGCAGGGTGGGCCGCAACGCCCTCAACGCGGAATCGGCCGAGGATAACGACTTTGCCAACCGTGAAATCAGCACACTAAACACCGACGACGATTTTGCGGACTACTTTAAGCCCGACCCCGATTCCGATTCCGCCGGGGCGAAAAAAAAGTAGGCTGACGGAGTTTTTGGCGGCAAATCCTTATATAAAAATTCGTTTACATTCTTTCAAAATTGCGTTATAGTTACCGGGAAGTCGCCGGTAAGGCGGCGGTCGTCTACTTGGGTTTGTCCCCGTCCGACGTTCCCGCTAATCGGCGGCTTTTTATATTTTGCGCCGATATAAAATTCGTTTACAACCCGCCGAATTTATGTTATAATAATCATATGAATCCAAAACCGATCGTCGCCGTCGTGGGGCGGCCGAACGTGGGCAAATCTACGTTTTTTAACAAGGTTTGCGGCCGCAGAATTTCAATCGTCAAGGATGTGCCGGGCGTAACGCGCGACCGTATTTTTGCCGACGCGGAATGGTGCGGCTACAACTTTACGCTTATCGACACGGGCGGCATCGAGCTTAAAAGCGCGGACGAAATGTTCGGGCATATTTTGCGTCAGGCGCGTATAGCCATCGACACCGCCGACGTCATACTCTTTTTTGTGGACGGCAAGGAAGGACTCGTCGCGTCCGATTACGACGCGGCGGGTCTGTTGCGCGGCGCAAAAAAGCCGGTCAAGGTGGTGGTCAACAAGCTGGATAATTTTGAAACCGAACGGTGCTATGACTTTTACGCGCTGGGGTTAGGCGAGCCGATTCCGCTTTCGTGCGAGCAGGGCAAGGGCATCGGCGATCTTTTGGACGAGGTTGTAAAATCGTTCCCGCGCGTCGAGCCGGGGGAGGATAGCGACGCGCTCAAAATAGCGCTTGTCGGCAAGCCCAACGCGGGCAAGTCTTCGCTCGTCAACAGGCTGCTGGGGTTCGAGCGCGTCATAGTCGGCGACGCTCCGGGCACGACGCGCGACGCGGTGGACACGCCGTTTGAATTCGACGGCAAAAAATATATTTTAATCGACACCGCCGGAATGCGCCGCCGCCGCTCCGTCGAGGAGGAGTCGGTCGAAAGCTACGGTATAATGCGCTCCGTGGCGGCTCTAAGGCGCGCGGACGTCGTTTTGACCGTTATGTCGGCGGACGAGGAAATCTCGCAGCAGGACATACGCATAGCGGGTCTTGCCGACGGGGAGGGCAAGTGCGGACTCGTAATAATGAACAAGTGGGATCTTATCGAAAAGGACGCCTTTACAATCGAAAAATACGAGCGCAAGCTAAAAGCGGATCTGGCTTTTATGAGCTACTATAAATCCGTGTTCGTGTCGGCAAAGACGGGCTTGCGCATCGAAAAGATTTTGAAGCTGTGCTGCGAGGTTTATCAAAACGCCTCGCGCCGCGTTTCCACCGGCACGCTCAACGGCGTTATCGCCGACGCCGTCGCGATGAACGAGCCGCCCTCGCGCTCCGGCCGCCGCCTAAAAATCCTCTACGCCACGCAGCCCGAAACTAACCCGCCCAAGTTCGTGTTCTTTGTGAACGACGAAAATCTCGTACATTTTTCCTACAAGCGCTATCTCGAAAACGAGCTGCGCAAGGCATTCGATTTTTCCGGCACGCCGATACGTCTGATTTTTAATTCCCGAAAGGAGGAACGGATAGGTTTATGAGCGATATATTTAAGACAGTTATCGTCATCGCGGGGGCGTACCTTATAGGCAACGTCAATTTTGCGCTTATCATAAGCAAGCTCCTAAAAAGCGACGTGCGCACAAAGGGCAGCGGCAACCCCGGCACCCTCAATATGACGCGCAGCTTCGGCGTAAAAATCGGCGTTTTAACACTCGTTCTCGACGCGCTCAAAGGGGCGCTTCCCACCCTCGCGGGTATGCTCTTTATGCAGGCGCGGCTCGGGGCGCATTTGGCGGCGTTCTTTGTCGTGGTCGGACACGTCTTTCCCGTGTTCCTAAAATTTAAGGGCGGCAAGGGCATAGCGAGCTCGATCGGCGTTTGCCTCGTCTTGCAGCCGCTTTGCGCCGCCGCGCTTTTATTGACCGCCGTGCTGTTTATCTACCTTACAAGTATGGGCTCGATCGCCTCGTTCCTCGTAATATCGTTCCCGCTCGCGTTAGAGGGCTTTGCCGCCGCATCCGACCTTGCCTACAACGCCCTCTTTTCCGCCCTTCTGATATTCGGACTTTTCGCCCTCACCGTCATAGCCCACCGCAAAAACATCCTCAAACTCTTTTGCGGAACCGAAAGCAAGACCGTCATCAAAAAACGCAAAGCCTAAACAACCGCCGCCGTCGCGCGTTTTTTGACCGCCGCGTAAAAAACTTTTCATAAAGCGACCCCCCACCGTCATATAATCTAGTATTAATGTCTTTGGAGGACGCGACTGCAAATGGAAGTTTTTAATATCTATAAGGATATAAGCGAAAGAACCAACGGCGATATATACGTGGGGGTAGTGGGGCCGGTCAGGGCGGGCAAGTCCACCTTTATAACGAGCTTTATGGAAAGGCTTATCGTGCCGAAAATCGGCTCTAAACACCGCCGCGAGCGTATGGAAGACGAGCTTCCGCAAAGCGCGAACGGCAAAACTATAATGACGACGCAGCCGAAATTTGTTCCGGGCGAGGCGGTCGCCGTAACGCTGGGGGACAATATCGACATAAAGGTGCGCCTTGTGGACTGCGTGGGCTATCTTATCGAGGGCGCGACGGGCCATATGGACGGCGACAAGCCCCGTATGGTCAAAACGCCGTGGAGCGACAAGGAAATGCCCTTTGCCGAGGCCGCCGACTACGGCACAAAAAAGGTAATCGCCGAGCATTCCACCGTGGGCGTCGTAATGACGACCGACGGCTCCATAAGCACCGAAATTCCGCGAAAGAACTACGTCGCGGCCGAGGAGCGCGTAATAGCGGAGCTAAAAGCGCTGTCTAAGCCGTTTGTCGTCGTGCTAAACTCCACAGCGCCGGATTCGGCCGAAACGCGCAAGCTGGCGCGCTCGTTAGAGGAAAAATACGAAACGCCCGTGCTGGCGCTCGACGCCGCCAAGCTTAGCGAGGACGACATAAATTCGATATTCGAAAAGCTGCTTTACGAATTCCCGCTGCAAGATATCGAGGTCAAAATCAACAAATGGATGCAGGCGCTGCCGCTCGAAAACAGCATAATCGCCGAGCTTTCCGCGCTGTTTTTGAACGGCTCGGCGGCGATGTTCAAAATGTCCGACTACAAAAAACTGCCGCCGTGCTTTACGGGCAGCGAGCGTTTCGAGTGCCTTAATCTTGAATCGGTCGACCTTGCGTCGGGCAAAATCGTCTACGAATTGCAGGTCAAGCCGGAGCTTTTCTACGCGGCGTTAAGCGAGCAGTGCGAAACGGAAATCGCCGACGAATTCGCCTTGATGGCGCGTATAAAGGACCTCGTTCACGCCAAAAAGGAGTTCGATAAATTGTCGGCGGCGCTTTCCGAGGTCGCCCGGACCGGCTACGGCGTGGTAACCCCCTCTATGAGCGAAATGACCCTCGAAGAGCCGCAAATCGTCAAGCAAGGCTCGCGTTTCGGCGTAAGGCTAAAAGCGTCCGCGCCCTCGCTTCACATTATGCGCGTCGACATTAACACCGAGGTCAGCCCCGTCGTAGGCACCGAGGCGCAAAGCGAGGAAATGGTCAAATACCTTTTAAGCGAATTCGAAAACGACCCCAAGGGCATTTGGGACACCAATATGTTCGGCAAATCCCTTCATATGCTCGTCAACGAAAACCTAAACAACAAGCTGACCGCTATGCCCGAGGACACCCAAAAGAAAATGCGCCGCACCCTTTCGCGGATTGTCAACGAGGGGCGCGGCGGCGTAATCTGCATTTTATTGTAACAAAACGTTAAACAGCAAAGCGC
>JAISMM010000005.1 GCA_031276725.1 Clostridiales bacterium
TACCATAAATATCCGATACGCGCAAGCGTTTTAGGGGGTGTAAGAGCAGGCTGTCCGCAATTCCCTTCCGGGGAGGGAATCGCGGCGAGTAACTAATCGGCGGTTTATAGCTTTTGCCGCTTAGCAATCTCGTTTAACGGCTTGTCAGCCGCAATCGGCTTATCTCTTGAATTCCCCTCTGCGGAGGGGTGGCGCGTTAGCGACGGGGTGGTTGATTGTCCGCCGTACGGCGGTTTATATATGCCGCCTGCAATGACCCTTACCACCCCGCCGCCAAAGGCGGCCCCCCACCCCGGAGGGGAATCACGAGGAGTAACAAAACGGCGGTTTATAGCTTTTGCCGTTTAGCAATCTCGTTTAACGGTTTATCCGCCGCAATCGGCATATCCCCAAAATTCCCCTCTGCGGAGGGGAATCGCCTACGCTCACTCCCGCCGTGCCGTAAGCCCTAAAACGCTATGATTAAAGCGGCGTATACGTTCGACAATCCGGCAATACGATACCCGGTATAATCGAGCCGTCCGACTTTTCGTCTACAAAGCCCGTCAACCAACCGAACGCCGCCGTTAAGGCTATAACAAGCATGGGCACCCACGACCCGAGCGCGGCGAACATATCCGCGCCGTGCAACAATCCGAATATAACGGCTTGTGCCGTGTTGCCCGCGACAAACCCGAACCTTTTACTTAAATACTTGCCGAGGAACCCTCTGAACAATATTTCCTCGGGCAAGGCGGTGGCAAAAAACGCAAAAACGATTATCGGCAAAACGGCCCTTGCGCCGCGGCCCGCAAACCGCGCGTTTGCCGACTGTATATCGGTCGGCAGAAGCGGGTCTAAAACAAGCGGCATAAGAGCGACTAAAATGACCGTTAAAAATAAAGGCACAAAAAACACGGTCTTTTTTTTGACCGTCATCCTTTTTATTCCGATATACGCAAAAAAACTCTCTTCCGTTCGCGCCGTAATCAGCCACCATACAAGCGGTATCGCGGCAAACAACGCCGACGCTATAACCGCCCTTATCACCTCGTCTAACAGCATACCTAAATTTTATCAAAAAGCCGTCTAAAAGTCAAATTATACTATCAAAAAATAAAAATTACGACCAAAAACAAAAACGACGCTTTTGTTTTTGCCTTGTCAGAGTCCGCCCAAATCGGGAAAAGAAAGCGCAAAAAACTTCGTTTTTTGCAAGCGTAGCGCCGATTTGCGTGCGGGCGGCAGGGACTTGCGCGTTTACGCGTAAGCCCCCAAATATAAAGAATCACAGTTCAGTCGCGAACCGTGATTCCTTTACGTTCGTTTTTGCGCGGGGCCGATTGTCGGCTATTTGCAGCAAACGTCCTTGCCGCCGCAGCAGCAGGAAATAAGTAACCACAAGAGCACTATATCGCAGCAATCGCAGCCGCCGCCCTTGGTGTAGCCGCCGCAGCCGCAATCGTTCTTGCCGCCGCCGCAGCAGCAGAGTAATAAGAGTATCAAAAATATATCGTTTCCGCCGCCGCATCCGCAACCTGAGTTAAACATTGCACTTCCTCCTTATAAGAATATGATGAACAGCCCGTCGGCTCGCCGCCGACCTAAGTAACACGGCATACGTCAAAAAGGGACCGGTATTTTTGACGCGCCGCTTCCCGCCCGGTGTGCGGACGGTCTTTTGTGTTTCGTATCTTTGGTAAAAACCGCGGTCAAAGGATATATACCTACTGCCATAATATGAAAAACCTTAGATTGTGTGAGTCTTTTTTGAAAATTTGAGTTGACAAATCGCGAAAAAATCTATACTATATATAGGTGTAACGATATTCACGGGTTCGGGCGGAACGCCCCGGGCCGCATAAAGGAGTTTATTATGGCAGACGGCAACAACAACGGCAAAACCGCGGCGGCGTCCGCGCTCACAATGGACAAGCTGGTCGCCCTGTGCAAGACGCGCGGGTTCGTGTATCCCGGGAGCGAGATCTACGGCGGACTCGCGAACGCGTGGGATTACGGCCCCTTGGGCGTGCTGTTAAAAAACAACGTTAAAGCCGCGTGGTGGAAGAAGTTCGTAACGGAGTCGCCCTATAACGTGGGAATCGACTGCGCCGTGCTTATGAATCCCAAAACGTGGGAGGCGAGCGGCCATTTGGCGGGATTTTCGGACCCGCTTACGGACTGCAAGTCGTGCAAGACGCGCCACCGCGCCGACAATATAGTGGACGACTATATAGCGCGAAAAAAGCGCCCCGACAAGACGGCGGGGTGGACTAACGAGCAATTCAGCGAATACATTAAGGCGAACAAAATCCCCTGCCCCAACTGCGGCGCGTCGGACTTTACGCCCATAAAAAAGTTCAACCTTATGTTCAAGACGTTTCAAGGCGTGGACGAGGACACGGCAAGCACCGTCTATTTGCGGCCCGAAACCGCACAGGGCATTTTTGTAAACTTCCGTAATCTTATGCGCACCAACCGCGCGCGGCTGCCGTTCGGCGTGGCGCAGATCGGCAAGTCGTTCCGCAACGAGATTACGCCGCGCAACTTTATTTACCGCATACGCGAGTTCGAGCAAATGGAGCTTGAATTCTTTTGCAAGCCCGGCACGGACTTGGAGTGGTTCGACTACTGGAAAAACTTTTGCAAGGACTTTTTGACCGGTTTGGGAATGCGCGAACAAAACCTTAAACTGCGCGACCACCAAAAAGAGGAGCTGTCGCACTATTCTAAGGCGACGACCGATTTTGAATTCCTGTTCCCGTTCGGGTGGGGCGAGCTTTGGGGAATCGCCGACCGCACCGACTTTGACCTTATGTGCCATCAAAAGGCGTCGGGTCAGTCTATGGAGTACACCGACCCCGTTACGAACGAAAAATTCGTCCCCTACTGCATAGAACCGTCGCTGGGGGTCGACCGCGTGCTTTTGGCGTTCCTCTGCGACGCCTACGACGAGGAGTCCCTGGGCGAAAACGACGTGCGCACCGTGCTGAGACTCCATAACGCGCTTGCCCCCTACAAGGCCGCGGTGCTGCCCCTGCAAAAGAATTTGTCGGAGTACGCCGACAACCTTTACGCCGACCTTCGCAAGGACTTTTCGTGCGCCTACGACCTGTCCGGCTCCATCGGCAAGCGCTACCGCCGCCAGGACGAAATCGGCACGCCCTACTGCGTAACCGTGGACTTCGACACCCTAGCCGACGACACCGTAACCGTCCGCGACCGCGACACGATGACGCAGGAGCGCGTCGCCGCCGCCAAATTGAAGGAATTCTTTGCCGAAAAATTACGGTACTAGCCCGCGCATTCCCTCCCACGTTATCGGCGTTTTTCCTGAATTCCCCTTCGGGGGAAAACTCCGGACAAGCGGGACGGCTTTAATTCTTAACGGTCACGCGGGGCGGTCAAAAGGGTTGTCAGGGCAGTAAAAGCACGAGCCGACCGACGCGCGCGTATATTTAATACGTAAGCGAGGGCGGTGAACGTATTCGTTCGCTATCAACCCCTTTCCACCGCCACGGAAAACTCCGGACAAGCGGGACGGCGTTAATTCTTAACGGCTATGCGGGCTGTAACGCAAAATGACGTTAATTCTTAACGGCTACGCGGGGCGGTCAAAAGGGTTGTCAGGGCGGTAAAGGCGCGAGCCGACCGGCGCGCGCGTATATTTAATACGTAAGCGAGGGCGGCGAACGCATTTGCCGTCATCACAACCCTTTTGACCGCCACGGAAAACTCCGGACAAGCGGGACGGCTTTTAGGCGACGGATTTTTTAGACGAAAAGCGACTTGTTTTTGCAGGCGATAGCAGCGCTATCGGCAAAAAAAGAAGGCGCTTTACGGCAAAAAAGACGCGGCTTAAAGGCGTCTAAACTTGTTCGGAGTTTTATGACTAAGCGTTTTTGGCAAAGAAGCCGAGGGAAATAAGTATAGCGCGGTCGACGCGGCGCATGGTGGCGGGGTCGAGCTCGCCGACGCGCTCTTTGAGGCGGCGCTTGTCGAGGGTGCGAATTTGTTCTAACAGCACGACGGAATCTTTTGGCAAGCCGCAATAGCCGCCGCGGACTTCTATGTGCGTGGGCAGCTTGGCTTTGGTCATTTGACCGGTAACGGCGCAGGCGATGACCGTGGGACTGTAACGGTTGCCTATGTCGTTTTGTATAATCAGAACGGGTCTGACGCCGCCTTGCTCCGAGCCGACGACGGGACTTAGATCCGCATAATAAATTTCTCCGCGTTTAATATCCATTATCCCTCTTTTGCTTGCGGTTATTTAAGGTTGGCCCATTCAAGATTGACGGAGCCGCACTCGGCATAAGCGCTTTTGACCTCTTCACTTTCTAATATATGCGGACTGAATACGTAACGGTTCAATATTTCTTGTATGAACCGTTCGATGGAAACGTCGGCGCGCCGCGCGTTTTGTTCAAGTAAAGCGTTCAATTCGTCGTTCACCTCGATTTGATATTTAACCATAGCGATTGTTGCCCTTTTTCGGATTTATAAACCTATTATGGATATTTATACGAATTTATATTATTTTTTACCGTAAGCCGCACAAAAATTCGCTTTTAGCGCCGCAATAATTTGACGTTGGTTGTAAAAAGTGATATAATTACGTCGTAGTGTATACAAGGTCGCCGTCACGGATTTTCCGGCGACCGAAACGGGAGGGACGTAAATGTCGAAGGACTTATCACAAAACCTGCAAAAAGCACCGCAAAGAGCCTTATTAAAGGCGCTTGGGCTTAGCGACGAGGAAATCGCTAAGCCGCTTATTGCGGTCATAAGCGCCAAAAGCGAGATCGTGCCGGGGCATATGCACCTGGACACGCTGACGGACGCCGTAAAATCGGCGGTGTACGCGAACGGCGGCACGCCGGTCGCGGTTCCGTCGATCGGAATATGCGACGGCATAGCTATGGGCCACGCGGGAATGCGCTATTCGCTCCCCTCGCGCGAGCTTATCGCCGACGGCGTGGAGAGTATGCTTTTGGGCCACGCCTTCGACGGCGCGGTGCTCGTTCCCAACTGCGACAAGATTATTCCCGGAATGCTTATGGGCGCGGGGCGCGTGAATATACCCGCCGTAATGGTGTCGGGCGGGCCTATGCTGAGCGGCTTTTATAACGGACGCAAAATAAGTTTTTCGTCGGTTTACGAGGGACTCGGCGCCGTTCAAAGCGGCAAAATGACGCTTAAAGACCTTAGCGAAATAGAGTCGCGGGCATGCCCCGGGTGCGGCTCGTGCTGCGGTATGTACACCGCCAACAGCCTTAACTGCCTTGCCGAGGCTTTGGGTATGGCGCTCCCCGGCAACGGCACCGTGCCGGCTGTCGCGTCGGAGCGGCTGCGCCTTGCCAAAAAAGCGGGCGCGGCGGTTATGAATCTTGTGGCGAACGACATTACGCCGCGTATGATTATGACTAAGGCGGCGTTTATGAACGCGCTCGCCGTCGATATGGCGATAGGCGCGTCGTCGAACACCGTGCTGCACCTGTTCGCGATCGCGGACGAGTGCGGCGTAAAGCTCGACCTTAACACCGTTCAAAGGATAAGCGACGGGACGCCGAACCTGTGCAAGCTGTCGCCCGCCTCGCATTACGATATGGAGGATCTCGGGCGCGCGGGCGGAATTTCGGCTATACTTAACGAGCTTAACAAAATCGACGGGCTTATAAGCGGCAACGCGCTCACGGTCGCCAACGCGCCGCTTTCGCAAAATTTTGAGGACGCGGAAATTCTTAACGGCGAGGTCATTCACACGGTAGCGTCGCCGCTCGCCCCATACGGCGGATTGGCGGTTTTGCGCGGCAATATTTGCGAGGACGGCGCTATCGTAAAGCGAAGCGCGGTCGCGGCAGAGGCGATGACGTTTGTCGGAAAGGCTAAGGTTTTCGACTGCGAGGAAGACGCCGTAAACGCGATAAGCTCCGGCGGTATCAAAAAGGGCGACGCGGTGGTTATACGTTACGAGGGCCCCGTGGGCGGTCCCGGTATGCGCGAGATGCTCGCCCCCACCGCCGCGCTTGCCGGAATGGGACTCGATAAGGACGTGGCTCTTATTACGGACGGGCGCTTTTCGGGCGCGACGCGGGGACTCGCTATCGGCCACGTTTGCCCCGAGGCGGCGGCGGGCGGTAAAATCGCGCTTATTAAGGACGGCGATAAAATCGAAATCGACATAAGCAAGGGCAAGCTGAACCTCGACGTAAACGCAAAGGAAATGGGAATCCGCGCCAAAAAGTTGAAACCCAAGGACTCTAACCCCGGCGGCTGGCTTTTGCGCTACGCCAACCTTGTAACCGGCGCGAACACGGGCGCCGTTATGAAAAAAAAGTTTTAGGGGCAAAAAAAATCTATGGCGATGACTTTGACTCAAAAAATACTCGCGCAAAAAGCGGGACTGGAATCGGTTGAGGCGGGCAGGCTTATTACGGCGCGGCTCGACCTTGTTATGGGCAACGACATAACCTCGCCCGTCGCGATAAAGGAGTTTGAAAAGTCCGGCGGCGGCGGCGTGTTCGACAAAGACAAGGTCTGTCTGGTTATGGACCACTTTACGCCGAACAAGGACATCAAGTCGGCTCAGCAGTGCAAAATCTGCCGCGATTTTTCGCGGGAGCGCGGGCTTGAAAACTTTTTCGACGTGGGCGATATGGGCATAGAACACGCCCTGTTGCCCGAAAAAGGCATCGTTGGCGCGGGCGACTGCGTTATAGGCGCGGACTCGCACACCTGCACCTACGGGGCTCTCGGCGCGTTTTCGACGGGCGTCGGCTCGACCGATATGGCGTACGGTATGCGCGAGGGCAAGGCGTGGTTTAAGGTTCCGGCGGCGGTTAAGGTCGAGCTTGTTAATAAGCCCGCAAAAAACATATCCGGCAAGGACGTTATTTTGCACCTTATAGGGCTTATCGGCGTGGACGGCGCGCTTTACCGCTCGCTCGAATTCGTCGGGGACGGCGTTAAGTACCTGTCTATGGACGACCGCTTTACGGTTTGCAATATGGCGATCGAGGCGGGCGCGAAAAACGGAATTTTCGCCGTTGACGCCGTTACGCGGCGGTACTTAAAGGCGCACTGCAAAAAACCCGTCGTCGAATTACACGCCGACGCGGACGCCGAATACGAACGCGCGGTCGTTATAGATTTGGCGGCGCTCAAACCCACGATCGCCTTCCCTCACCTGCCCTCGAACACGCGGACGGTCGATAAAGCGGGCGAAATTAAAATCGATCAGGTCGTGATAGGCTCGTGTACGAACGGCAGATTGGGCGACCTTGCCGCCGCCGCCGCCGTGCTGAAAAACAGGCGGGTCAAAAAGGGCGTACGCGCCATAATAATCCCCGCGACGAACAAAATTTACTCGGACGCGCTCAAAAAAGGGTTCATACGGACTTTTATGGATTCGGGGTGCGTGGTATCGACGCCCACGTGCGGCCCGTGCTTAGGCGGTCATATGGGTATTTTAGCCGAGGGCGAACGCTGCGTCGCGACGACAAACCGCAACTTTGTGGGGCGTATGGGCCACACTAACAGCGAGGTTTATTTGGCGTCGCCCTACATCGCCGCGTCGAGCGCGGTTTTGGGCTATATCGGGGAGGTAAAATAGTATGCCTATAAAGGGAACCGTTCACAAGTACGGCGATAACGTGGATACCGACGTAATTATCCCCGCCCGCTACCTAAACACTACGTCCGAGTCCGAGCTTGCCGCCCACTGTATGGAGGACATCGACGCGGACTTCGTTAAAAAAGTAAAGCCCGGCGACGTTATAGTCGGCGGCGAGAATTTCGGTTGCGGTTCGAGCCGCGAGCATGCCCCGCTGGCGATTAAATCGGCGGGAATATCCTGCGTTATAGCGGCGTCGTTCGCGCGGATATTTTTCCGCAACGCGATAAATATCGGACTCGCCATACTCGAATCGCGGCAAGCGGCGGCGGAAACCGACGGCGGCGACATCGTGAGCGTGGATTTGGCGACGGGCGTCATAACCAACGCGACCAAAAACAAAACCTACCCCACGCCGCCCTTCCCGCCCGAGATACGCGATATTATCGCCCGCGGCGGGCTGTTAAAACGCCCGAATTAAGTCCCCTCTCTGCGGAGCCGTCCCGCCCGCGTTGTCCGGCTTAGCCCGCACGCTCTACAAACGGCGGCGGCAATCCGCTTATAATTCCCCTCTGTGGAGGGGTGCCGCCGTACGGCGGCGGGGTGGTTGCTCTTTATAGCACGGCGGCGGCAATCCGCTTATAATTCCCCTCCGCGGAGCGGGAATTGAGGGCGGCTTATTAAAATCGATTACAAAATAAGGAGATAGACATTATGAAAGCAAAAATCGCGGTAATACGCGGAGACGGAATCGGGCCGGAAATCACCGACGCCGCACTGACGGCGCTCGGGGCGATCGCGACAAAGTTTTCGCACGAGTTCGTTTACAGCTTCCCGCTTTTGGGCGGCGAGGCGGTCGACAATACGGGCGTTCCCCTGCCGCAGGAAACCGTCGACGTTTGCAAAAAGTCGGACGCGGTTTTACTCGGCGCCGTCGGCGGCCCCAAATGGGACTCGCTCGCGGGTCATCTGCGCCCCGAAAAAGGGCTTTTGGGCATAAGGAGCGCGCTCGGGCTTTACGCCAACGTGCGCCCCGCGTTTTTGTACGGCGCTCTTAAAAATTCGAGTCCCCTGCGCCCCGACATCGTTAAAAACGGCATAGATTTGGTCGTCGTGCGCGAACTTACCGGCGGAATCTACTTCGGCGAACGCGGTCAAAAGCGCACCGAAAAGGGTCTTACCGCCTACGACACCGAGATTTACAGCGTTCACGAAATCGAGCGCATCGCCAAAATCGCGTTCGAGATAGCGCAAAAACGGCGCAAAAAGGTTACGAGCGTCGACAAAGCCAACGTGCTCGAAAGCGGCAGGCTTTGGCGCGGCACCGTAAACCACGTCGCCGCCGCCTACCCCGACGTAAAGCTCGATCATATGCTCGTCGATAACTGCGCTATGCAGATAATCCGCGACCCCTCGCAGTTCGACGTTATGCTCTGCCCGAATATGTTCGGCGACATACTGTCCGACGAGGCGGCCATGGCGGCGGGTTCGATAGGTATGCTGCCCTCGTCGAGCCTCGGCACGGGAACCCTCGGACTTTACGAGCCGATCCACGGCTCCGCGCCCGACATAGCCGGAACCGACACCGCCAACCCCATAGCGACCGTTTTAGCCGCCGGAATGATGCTTTCGACCTCGCTCGGACTTTACCGCGAAACCGAAATATTGCAACTCGCCGTCGAAAACGTCCTCGACGCGGGTTACCGCACCGCCGACATTTACACCCCCTCAACAAAAAAAGTCTCCTGCTCCAAAATGGCGGAGCTTATCGCCCTGCAAATCTTGCAGCTGTAAAACGCGAATCTTACAACCCCAAGCGATTACCGCTCTTTTAACCCGGCGGCTATAAAACTTTTTTTGTATTCAACGTAATCATAAAAAATATACCCTCTGATTTTCCCGTAATAATTCGGAAAGACGGCGGCAACGTAGTAGTTTACAAGGAAGTTACAACCGCAATTAAAGATTTTTTGATACTAAATATCCTTTTTACTCGTCTTATTACTTGACATCTGTTTTTTCATTTATAACTACATTAAATTTGAATCCCCAAGTCGTATACGGCGAATTTGTCCGCTCCTCCGGATTAATAAAATCATCTAACGTATCGACGGTTGACCCAACAAATAATCTTACATTTGTACAATTTATCGAAAGAACATTTAGCTTTTGCATTTTAGAAATTGCAAATAAATAAACATCAACCGAATAGTTTATAACAATGGTTTCCGTATTATCGCCGCCATATAATTGAAAACCGTTAGCCATATAAGCTTCTAAAAAATATCCCAAGGCTTTAACTCTGTAACCGTCAAGTTTTTCAGGAATTACTATCTCATTGGTAGTATTTTCTTCTTCCGACCCTTCGGGAAGTGCGACCAAATAAACCTCGTCATCGTCTTTATGTTCTTTATAATATCCAAATCCACCGTCAGTATAAACTATCATATCCTTAAACGGCGTTTGTTTACAAGCAGAAAATATACAGCCCGTTAAGCTAAACAAGCATTGCATCAAAACAAAAGATAATATTGCGAAAGTTCTTTTATTCATAAATGCGTATAGGGGGCTAGATTAGGGGGGAGGTTTTGAGGGACGCGGCTATGTTTTTGAGCATTTCGGGGTCGTCGAGGGCGGGAAGGGCGGCGGAAACGTAGTCGTTGACGAGGGAGTTAAAGCGGTCGGAGTCGCCGGTTTTGAGGGCGAGGGCGGCGGCGCAGGCGATGTAGCGGTCGGACGAGGGGAATTCGTTTTGGAAGCGTTCGAGGACGGCGGCGGCCTTTTGGCGGTCGCCGCACGCGGTGTAGAGGGCGCATAAATCCGAAAAATGCTCCTCGGTTTCGGCGGCGTCGAGGGCGGCGGTCAGGTGCTTTTCGGCCTTGGCGAATTTGCCCTTGGCGGTGTAGACGAGTCCGGCGGCGTCGTTATAGACATCCGGGGCGACTCCTTGGCGGCGCAGGCGCTTGACGGCCTTTTGAGCCCTTGAAAAGTCGCGGTTTTGAAGGTGGGCGCAAACGAGCGCGCGGGCGTAGACGGGGGCGTCGGAGATATTGTCGATTATATATTCTATATCCTTGACGGCGGCGGCGGCGTTGCGCGTTTTTAGGAGCGCGCCGGCGCGCACGTTGTAGCCGAATTCGCTTTGCGGGCGTAGCTCGACATATTTATCCGCCCACTTGACGAGCATTTGATTGTTCATCATAAGGTCGTCGATTTCGATGAGAAGGTGGACGGTGGGCAAGAATTCGGAATTATATTCAAACGCCTTTAATAACGATTCGTAGCTGCGGCGGTAATTGCGGCGCTTGTACTCCAAAAAGCCCAAATTGTAGTAGTAAAACTCGTTCGTCTTATTTTCGACGGCGTAGGCTTCGAGCGATTCGAGCGCCTCGTCGTAGCGCGACATCATTAAGAGGCACGAGACTTTTTCTAAAATCCCCTCCTGCCACGCGAATCGGTCGATCAAAACGTCGTAGTTTTCGATAGCCTTTTCGTAGTTTTCGAGCGCGGCGTAAAGCTCCGCGCTCTTCATATAGGCGTTGGGGTCGCCCGGGCGGTCGCGAACCATTTCGGCGGCGACGGAGAGGGCTTTTTCGTAATTCTTTTCCTCGGCGTAGAGGTCGATAAGATTCAAATAGGCGCCCGAATAGAAGCTGTCGCCCACCGACCTCGCCTTTTCAAAAAGGCGTTTTGCCTCCGCCGTGTTGCCTAGCTCCTTGTTTATCGCGCCGGCGTTATCGTAAAGCGTCCACTCGCGCGTGCGGAAATCGCCCGATTTTTCGGACTGCTCGGCGATGGCGAGCGCCTTGTAATAGTCGGCGAGCGCAGCCTCTAACTTGCCTATGTTGTGGTAGGAATTGCCGCGGCGGCTGTACGCCTTGTAGAGGGTTAAATTATCGACCTCGGATTCGTTTTCGATGACGAACGACCATTTTGCGATATTGTTTTCGTCGACCGAAAGCCGCGGATCGTTGCGGTATATTTGCTCGATATTTATGTCGAACGCGAACGAAAGCGTTTTTGACGGCTTTTCGGCGGGTTTGGGGTATTCGATCATATTGAAGTCGCAGATTATGTTTACGGGCGAGCCGTTTTCGTCAAGGCCGATATAGGCGGGATAGCTGCCGTCGCCCCAGCCGCTCGAAAACACGCCCAGAGCGGGCGCGCCGCCTATGCGGTAAACGAACGCCGTGTTGCCGTCGAAGCTGACCGCCATATCCATAACGTGATAGTCGTCGATACTGCTTTTGACCAGCGCGTCGTACTCGCGCATCGCCACAAAATCGCCCACGCAGACTATGCCGGAATTTACCGCGCTGACCACCGAATCGCTCTCCTGGGCGAGCTTTATAACGTCGTGCTCGTCGAACAGCGCGAGCTTCCAGACCTTGGCGGGCTTATCGGAAAATTTTAGGCCCGCGAAAGCGATGCGCTCGCCCAGCGACGTTTGAACCGACAGTGCGTAGGGCGTGCAGTCCCCCGCCGGGAACTTTTGCAAAAAAGGCTTTACGCCCGCGTGCTCGTAGGCGTCGAAAACGCACACCGCGCCCGAGGCGACGGGGATTTTTTCCAGCTCCGTATACGAAAGCGCGAACCCAAAAAGTTTTTTGGTTTCTAACATTTGGGTGTAGTCCGCCTTTGCGTACAACCTTGATTCGATTATTTCAAACGTCTTTTTCACCTTAAACCGCTATCCCAAAACCGCTTTTATACGCTCCGTCGCTTGCTTTGTTTCGGCAAAATTATTGAACGCCGTAAGGCGGAAAAAGCCCTCGCCGCACTTGCCGAACCCGGCGCCGGGCGTTCCGACGACGTTCGCCCTTGAAAGAAGCAGGTCGAAAA
Source organism: Clostridiales bacterium (assembly GCA_031276725.1). Taxonomy (GTDB): domain Bacteria; phylum Bacillota; class Clostridia; order Christensenellales; family Pumilibacteraceae; genus RACS-047. The sequence goes on from JAISMM010000005.1 coordinate 12,437, forward strand.
AGTCCCACGATTTTTGACCCGGGCATTCGAGCCATATGTAGGGCGAATTCGCCCCGCCCGTGTGGAATATGCCGAGATCGGAGAGGGTTTCGCTTATTAACGCGGCGTTTTTCATATAGACGCCGATATTGTCGGCGATTTGCTTTTGCCCCTCGGGGCCGAACACCGCCGCCGCCATTCTTTGGACGATATAGCTTGCGCCGTTAAACTTGGTGGACTGACGGCGCAGCCACAGCGCGTTAAGGTTATAAAGCGACCTCGGAACGACGGTATAGCCGCAGCGGACTCCCGTAAAACCCGCCGTTTTAGACAGCGAACAAAACTCTATCGCGCACTCCTTAGCGCCATCGACCTCGTAAATCGAGCGCGGAAGAGAGGGGTCGCGCACGTAGAACTCGTACGCCGCGTCGAACAGTATTACCGCGCCCGCGCCCCTTACAAAGTCCACCCACGCTTTAAGCTGTTCCTTGTTATAGACCGCGCCCGTGGGGTTATTTGGCGAGCAAAGATATATTATGTCGGCTTTTAGCTTTTTATGCGGAAGCGGCAAAAAGCCGTTCGACTTGTTCGCGTCGATAAGCTTGATTTTGGCGCCGTTCATAACGTTGGTGTCGTAATAGACGGGGTAAACGGGATCGGGAATGAGCGCGGTATTGCCGGCGTCGAAAATATCAAGAATGTTGGCGACGTCGTTCTTTGCGCCCTCCGAAACAAAAACCTCGGACTCGTCGATTGTAACGCCGCGTTTTTTGTAGTAGTCTACGACCGCGTTAGTCAAAAACTCGTAGCCCCGGTAAGGCCCGTAGCCGCGAAACGTGTCCGCCTCGCCTTGCTCACGCACCGCACTCACTCCCGCCTCGACCGCCGCCTTGCACAACGGAATCGTAACGTCGCCTATGCCTAAGCGGATAATCTTTTTGTCGGGGTTGGCTTTTTGATACTCCGCCGTCCTTTTGGCGACCTCGGCGAACAAATAGCCGTCCTTCATTTTTGCGTAATTTTTGTTGATTTTCATTTTGTTGTTCCTTTAACTTTTTTCGGTATTTTTTTATATCGCAGAGCGGGCAAGCAACCACCCCGCCGCTATCGCGGCACCCCTCCATAAAGGGGAATTTTTCGGCGGACAGGCAACCGCCCCGACGGCGTCCGCCGCTTTCGGCGCGTCCCTTGAATTCCCCTCTACGGAGGGGCGGCAACGGAGTTGCCGGGGTGGTTAACGGTCTTTGCAGGCAACCGGCAACCACCCCGCCGCTATCGCGGCACCCCTCCATAAAGGGGAATTTTTCGGCGGGCAGGCAACCACCCCGCCGCTATCGCGGCACCCCTCCTTCGAGGGGAATTTTTTGGCTACCGGCAACCACCCCGCCGCCGTACGGCGGCACCCCTCCGTAGAGGGGAATTTTTCGGCGGGCAAGCAACCACCCCGCCGCTATCGCGGCACCCCTCCCCGGAGGGGAATTTTGAACGGTTAGCCACCCTATTTGCCGCTCCTTTTTTTAAGGCTCATCGCGACGAATTCGACAAACAGGGGGTGAGGCTTATGCGGACGCGACTTGAATTCGGGGTGATACTGTACGCCCAAATGGAACAGACTGCTTGTGATTTCCGCCGACTCTACGAGCGTTCCGTCGGGGCTTGTGCCGCCGAACGTCATTCCCAAAGCCTCGAACGATTCGCGGTAGGCGTTGTTGAACTCGTAGCGGTGGCGGTGGCGTTCGCGGATAGTTTCGGCGTTGCGGTACGCGCGCGCGAGCGTGGTGTTTTTGGCGATGCGGCACTCGTAAGCCCCCAGGCGCATACTGCCGCCGGTGTTTTCGTAGCCCTGCTGACCCTCCATTATATCGACGACCTTGTTTTGCGAGTCGGGGTTGAATTCGCGGCTGTTGGCGTCGGCGAGGTTCGCCACGTTGCGGGCAAACTCGATGACGGCGATTTGCATACCCAAGCACAGCCCCAAGTACGGCAGGTCGTTTTGGCGGCAAAATTTGGCGGCGGTAATCATACCCTCGATGCCGCGGTCGCCGAAGCCCCCCGGAACTATTATGCCGTCGCAGTCCCCCAGTAGCCCCGCCGCGGTCGCGTCGGTTACCTTTTCGGCGTCGATCCACCTTAAATCGATGTTGGCGCCGTTCTCGATTCCCGCGTGCGTGAGCGACTCGACGACCGACAAATAAGCGTCGTACATCCGGACGTACTTGCCCACAAGCCCGATCGCGACGGTTTTATTCCGCTTTTTGGCTTTGACGAGCATTTTTTGCCAATCGGAAATGTCGGGGGGACGGTCGGTGAGCGACAGCTCGCGCGAAACTATTTTTGTGAGGTTGCTTTTTTCGAGCATAACGGGCGCCTCGTAGAGCAGCTTTACGTCGCTGTTTTCGATAACGCAGTCGGGCGCGACGTTGCAGAACATAGATATTTTGCGGCGCGTTTCCCCGTCGACGGGGCGGTCGCACCTTAGCACTATGATGTCCGGCAAAATTCCGACCGACCTTAATTCCTTGACGCTGTGTTGAGTGGGCTTAGACTTCATTTCGCCGCCCGGCTTTATTACGGGCGCGAGCGTTACGTGAACGAACAGGCAATTTTCGCGCCGCACCTCGTTCGACACCTGACGAATCGCCTCTAAATAAGGCAGACTCTCTATGTCGCCCGTCGTTCCGCCGATTTCGGTTATAACGACGTCGGCGCCGCCCTTTTGACCCACGGCGTAGATAAACTTTTTAATCTCGTTGGTGATATGCGGAATTACCTGAACGGTTTCGCCGTTATAGACGCCCTTGCGCTCGTTTTCGAGGACGTTCCAATAGACGCGCCCCGTGGTAAGGTTGGAGTACTTGTTTAGATTTTCGTCGATAAAACGCTCGTAGTGTCCTAAATCCAAATCGGTTTCGGCGCCGTCCTCCGTTACGAAAACCTCGCCGTGCTGATAGGGGCTCATAGTGCCGGGATCCATATTGATGTAGGGATCGAGCTTTTGGGCGATGACCTTTAAGCCCTTGGCTTTTAGCATCATCCCAAGCGACGCCGCCGTTATGCCCTTCCCAAGGCCCGAAACGACCCCGCCCGTAACGAAAATGTACTTTGTCATAGCGTAACCACCCCCGAAAATACTTCCGTAGCCCCGCCCGTCATAAAGACGGTTTCGTCGGTATAGTCGACTATAAGATCGCCGCCTAACAGCTTGACCGTAACGTCCTGACCGCGCCGCAAAAACCCGCAAACGACGCCCGCGACGACGCTCGCGCACGCGCCCGTGCCGCAAGCCATAGTTTCGCCGCTGCCGCGCTCCCACACCCTCATACTGATATGGGTGGGGTCGATAACCTGAACGAATTCGACGTTGACGCGCTGAGGGAAAAGCGGATCGTTCTCGATTTTTTTGCCGATTTTTTCGACGTTTACGGAGTTTACGTCGTCGACGAACATAACGCAATGCGGGTTGCCCATCGAAACGCACGTGATAACATTCGGCTCGCCGCCCACCGTTACGGCGCGGTTAATTACCGACTCGCCGTCGAGGTTGACCGGGACGCGCTTGGGCGTAAAGACGGGCGCGCCCATATCGACACGCGCCGACAGCACCTTGCCGCCGCGCACGAAAAGTTGCAGCTTTTTGACGCCGCTTTTGGTGTCGACCGTTACGTCGCGCCGGTCGGGGGCGATACGGCCGCGGTCGTAAAGATACTTTGCCACGCAGCGGACGGCGTTGCCGCACATAAGCCCCTCGGTGCCGTCGGCGTTGAACATTCGCATTTGCGCGTCGGCGACGGCGGACGGGTAGATAAAGACGACGCCGTCGCCCCCCACCCCGAAGTGGCGGTCGGACAGATTGACGGCGACCGATTCCATATTCGTAACGGGCGCGCTAAGGCAGTCGATATAGATGTAGTCGTTGCCCGCCCCGTGCATTTTGACGAACGACAGCTTTTGCTTTTCGGTCCGCATATTGTTGATGTCGACAAGCTCGGTGTTGAGCTGGCTGTAACGGCTTTTTAACGAGTCGGCGAGCGCGTCCGCCGTATCTATCGACGTCAGGCACGGTATAGCGAGCGCCGTAGCGCGGCGGCGCAGCTTAACGTCGTCCTGCGAGGGTATGCGGCCCTTTGTGGACGTTGAAACGAACAGATCGATTTTGCCGCCGTTTAGGAGCGTCATAGTGTTGTCGAGCGGCGATTCGCTTATCTTTTTTACCGTCGTAACGGGTATTCCGCCGCGCTTTATGACGGCGGCGGTGCCGGACGTGGAGTAAATTTTGAACCCCAATTCCGCGTATTTTTTGGCGAGCCGCCCGATTTCGTGCTTATCGGAGTCGCGCACCGTAATCAAAATGCCGCCCTCGCGCTTCATCTTGTAGCCCGCCGCCACAAGCCCCTTATAGAGAGCCTCGTCGAGCGTTTTCCCGACCCCCAAAACCTCGCCCGTCGACTTCATTTCGGGCCCCAAATGCGTGTCGAGATCCGCCAGCTTTTCAAAGCTGAAAATGGGAACCTTTACCGCCGTGTAGGGCGAATTTTTGTAAAGCCCCGTGCCGTAACCGAGCTTGCGCAGTTTTTTGCCGAGCATACACGCCGACGCGAGCGCGATCATAGGGACGCCCGTAACCTTCGATATATACGGAATCGTGCGCGAGGAGCGCGGGTTGACCTCGATGACGTAGATTTGCCCGTCGGCGATTATATACTGAATATTGACGAGTCCCTTAGTCTTTAACGCCTTTGCGAGCCTTTCGGTATAGTCGACGATTTTTTCGTTTTCGGCGTCGGTCGTGTTGTAGGACGGGTAAACGGCTATCGAATCGCCGCTGTGAATGCCCGCCCGCTCGATATGCTCCATAATGCCGGGAATCAAAATGTCCTCGCCGTCGCAAATAGCGTCGACCTCGATTTCCGCGCCTTGAACGTACTTGTCGATTAAGATAACGTTGTCGGGATTTTCGCGCAGGATAACGTCCATATATTCGCGTATGTCGTCCTCGCTAAAAGCGATAATCATATTTTGACCGCCCAAAACGTAGCTCGGGCGCATTAAAACGGGGTAACCGAGTTCCGCCCCGGCGGCTAACGCCTCGGTTACCGTTTTGACGGTCGTCCCCTTCGGGCGCGCGATTTGCAGCTCCTCTAAAAGCGCGTCGAACCGCTTGCGATCCTCCGCCATATCGATGCTGTCGGCGGGCGTTCCCAAAATTCTTACGCCGGACTTATCCAAATGGTCGGTGAGCTTTATGGCGGTTTGACCGCCGAACGCCACGACCACGCCCCACGGCTTTTCGGTGGCGATAATGTTGTCGACGTCCTCGGGGGTGAGCGGCTCGAAGTAGAGCCGGTCGGCGGTGTCGAAGTCCGTCGAAACGGTTTCGGGGTTGTTGTTGACTATGATGACCTCGCACCCCGCCTCCTTTAACGCCCAAACGCAGTGAACCGACGCGTAGTCGAATTCGATGCCCTGCCCTATCCTTATGGGGCCGGAGCCGAACACGATAATGCGCTGCTTGCCCGTGCAGTGCTGTTCCTTAAATCTTAACGCCTCGTTTTCGTCGTCGTAGGTCGAATAGAAGTACGGCGTTTCGGCGTCGAACTCCGCCGCGCACGTGTCGACCATTTTATAGACGGCGTTTCGGCGCTTTTTGACCTTTTCGCCCGACAGCCTTTCGAGGGCGCGGTCGGTGTAGCCGAGCTTTTTGCCGCGCAAATAGCGCTCGGGACTAAGCCCGTCTTTAAGCCCGTCCTCGAATTCGCAAAGATTCTTGATTTTGTTTAGGAACCATTTGTCGATCATAGTGATAGCCGCGACCTTTTCGACGCTCATACCGCGCTTTAACGCCTCGAACAGAACGAATATGCGGAAATCCCGGGCGGGCATAAGCTGCGACTCGATTTTTTGGTCGTCCCATTCGGCAAAGCGCGAATTCGAGAGCGTTTCGCACCCCTCCGCGCCGCGAACGGCCTTCATAAGCGCCATCTCGAACGACGGGGCTATCGCCATAACCTCGCCCGTCGCCTTCATTTGCGTGCCCAAGGTGCGCTTGGCGTAGACGAACTTATCGAACGGCCACTTGGGGAGCTTGACGACTATATAGTCTATCGCCGGCTCGAAGCAGGCGCACGTCTTTTTTGTAACGTAGTTGGGGATTTCGCCGAGGGTGTAGCCGAGCGCTATTAGGGTGGCGACCTTGGCGATCGGGTAGCCCGTGGCCTTACTCGCGAGCGCAGAGGAGCGGCTGACGCGCGGATTGACCTCTATGACGGCGTACTCGTTTTTGTCGGGCCTTAGGGCGAATTGGCAGTTGCAGCCGCCCTCGATCCCGAGCGCCGTTATAATGTCGAGCGCCGCCGAGCGCAGCATTTGGAATTCCTTGTTGGCGAGCGTTACGCAAGGGGCGACGACTATGCTGTCGCCCGTGTGTATGCCGACGGGGTCGAGGTTTTCCATAGAGCAGACGGCGACGGCGTTGCCCGCCCCGTCGCGCATAACCTCGAACTCGATTTCCTTCCAGCCGTAGATGCTTTTTTCGATTAAGACCTGCGTTATGGGCGACAGCTCCAAGCCGCCCTTAGCCGTTTCGCGAAGCTCGGACTCGCTCGCCGCGAGTCCGCCGCCCGCGCCGCCCAACGTAAACGCGGGGCGCACTATCACGGGGTAGCCGACGGACGCGGCGAATTCGACGGCGGACTCTACGTCGGTTACGACGAGCGAGGGAACGACGGGCTGACCGATAGAATTCATGGCGTCCTTAAACTGCTGACGATCCTCGGCCTTGTCGATGGTGTCGACGCGCATCCCCAAAAGTCTTACGTTGCGGCTTTCTAAAAAGCCGGATTTTGCCAGCTGCATACTCAACGTGAGTCCCGTTTGACCCCCCAACGAGGGCAGAATGCTGTCGGGCTTTTCAAAGTCGATTATGCGTTCGAGCGTGGGAACGGTGAGCGGCTCGATATAGATTTTGTCGGCCATAGCGCGGTCGGTCATAATCGTGGCGGGGTTGGAGTTGACGAGCACGACGCTTACGCCCTCGGCTTTGAGGGTGCGGCAGGCTTGCGTTCCCGCGTAGTCGAATTCCGCCGCCTGGCCTATCGTGATAGGCCCCGACCCGATGACGAGAACTTTTTTTATACTTAAATCCTTAGGCATTGTTTTCACCTCTCATAAGCGCGATAAATCTGTCGAACATAAATTCCGTGTCGAGCGGCCCCCCGCACGCCTCGGGGTGAAACTGCACCGAAAACGCCGGAATATTTTTGTAGTCGATCCCCTCGTTGGTGCCGTCGTTGGCGTTTGTAAAACGCATAAGCGCGACCGCCGAGCCGAGCGAGCCGCCCGCTACGGCGTAGCCGTGGTTTTGGCTCGTTATATAGATTCTGCCCGTAACGGCGTCCCTTACGGGCTGATTGGCTCCCCGGTGGCCGTACTTCAATTTGACCGTTTTTGCGCCCATGGCAAGCGCCATAAGCTGATGACCGAGGCATATTCCGAACGTCGGCAATTTTGAATCGAGCAGCTTTTTTAGCCCGGCGATTATTTGAACGTTGTCGGCGGGGTCGCCGCCGCCGTTCGACAGCATAAGCCCGTCGGGCTTTTCGGCAAGAATTTGTTCGGCGGTGGCGGAGTGCGGCGTTATTATGACCTCGCACCCGCGCGAAACGAGCTCGCGGGCGATATTCGCCTTTGCGCCCAAATCCCACAATACCACCCTGTATTTGCCGCCCTTATTTACGACGCGCCTTTGCTTTGACGAGGTTTTGCCCACCGCGTCCTCAATCCTGAACGCGGCGGCGCGGGCGAGCTTTTTTTTGATGTCGACTCTGTACGGCGTTATTACGCCGTTCATAACTCCCGCCTCGCGCAAAATACGCGTAAGACTGCGCGTGTCGATCCCCGCTATGCCGACTATGCCGTTCCTTATAAGGTAGTCGTTAAGCTCGCCGTCCATACGGAAGTTGCTGCCCTTATCGCAAAGCTCGCGCACTATGTAGCCCGATAAATACGGCCTGTCGCTCTCGGCGTCGGCGGCGCACGCGCCGTAGTTGCCTATGAGCGGGAACGTCTGCGTTACAAGCTGACCGCAGTAGCTGGGGTCGGTTAATGTTTCGGTATAGCCGACCATAGCCGTAGTAAAGACGACCTCGCCTACCGCCTCGCCCCTCGCGCCCACCGACACGCCGTCGAACACGTGGCCGTCCTCTAAAATCAAATACGCTTTTTCCATATTATTACCGTTCACCTCAATTCTTCCAATCGTCGAATTTGTCTTTTTTTGTTTCGGCGACCCCGACGGGATAGTCGCCCGTAAAGCACCCCGCGCAAAAGCCCGGCTTGCCGCCGTTGAGCGAGCAAAGATTTTCTAAGCTCAAATATTCCAAGCTGTCCGCGCCTATGCGCTCGCGAATCTGTTCGACGTTACAGCGGCAGGCTATAAGATTATCCTTGCTGTCGATGTCGGTGCCGAAGTGGCATTCGTGCGTGAAGGGCGGCGACGAGATGCGCATATGAACCTCGCTTGCGCCCGCGCGTTTTAGGGCGGCTATAATCTTGGCGCTCGTCGTTCCGCGCACGATCGAGTCGTCGACCAAAACCACGCGCTTGCCCGCGACCGACACCCTGAGCGGGTTAAGCTTTGTCAGAACTATGTTGTCGCGCGAAAGCTGGTCGGGGGCGATGAAGCTGCGGCCCACGTAGCGGTTTTTTACGAACGCCTGACCGTATTCGAGGCCCGACTCCATATGGTAGCCGAACGCCGCGTCTAGCCCCGAATCCGGCACGCCGCAAACTATGTCGGCGTCGGTCTTACGCTGACGCGCCAAGGCTCTTCCCATTTCGATACGCGCCGTGTGGACGCTTATGCCGTCGATAAAGCTGTCGGGCCGCGCAAAGTAGACGAACTCGAACACGCAAAGCCCGCGCTTGGCGTCCTTGCAATTGTGGCGCTTAGTCTTAACGATACCCGTCCCGTCGGCGCAAACAAGCTCGCCCGGCAGAACGTCGCGCGTAAATTCCGCGCCGATGGCGTCGAGGGCGCAGCTTTCGGACGCGAACGCCGTGGCGCCGCCCGCCTTGCCCGTGCAAAGCGGCCTAAAACCGTTTTTGTCGCGCAAGGCGTAGAGCTTGTCCTTTGTTAGAATCACTATCGAGTACGCGCCCTCGCACACGTTAAGCAGATTGAAAACCGCGTCGAAAAAGTCCGCGCCCGCGACGACCGCGTCGATAATCAGCTTGTTGAGAACCTCGGAATCGTTCGTGGTGTGAAACACCTTGCCGCTCCTTATCATCTTGTCGCGCAAAAAAGCCGCGTTGGTTATGTTGCCGTTATGCGACAGGGCGAACGTAACCTTAGAGTGCGTCGTCGCTATGGGTTGAGTGTTTTCGACGTTGTTTATGCCGGTTGTGGAATAGCGGACGTGGCCGGACGCCGAGAGCGTTTCGGGTACGGCGGCTAATTCGTCCTTTGTAAAAATGTCCGCCACAAGCCCCAAGCCCTTGCGGCACACAAGCTGCGGTTCCGTAAAATAAGTAGTCTGCGAGTCGTCAAAATAGGCTATCCCCGCGCCCTCCTGCCCTCTGTGTTGCAGGGCCAAAAGCGCGGTCGCCGCGACCGCCGCCGCTTTGAACGGCTTTGGCGCGATTATTCCGAAAACTCCGCATTCTTCTCGTGGTTTACTCATTTTTATCCTTTTAACGTGGTTTTGTCGCGACTAGTCGAATATTTTATTTAGATATGCCGTAAGTTTTTCAAATACCAGGGTGTTTTCGGCGGGAGTTTTGCACGCCGTCAAATAAGTTTTTATGAGCGGCTCGGTGCCGGACGGACGAACTACGAGCGACGTGCCCGAGTCCGTTATAAAGCGCAAAACGTCCGACGGCGGCAAATCCGGCTCGGGCTTGTTAAGGTAGTCGACCGACCTTGTTACCGGCTCGCCCGCAAGCGAACCGGGCGGGGCGGCGCGAAGCTCCTTTAAGAGCCGCGCCATTTTTGCGCTGCCGTCGGCGCCTGGGAACTCGAACGATATAAGGCGGTGCTCGTAGTAACCGAACTCCTTGTAAAGCTCGCCGAGTCTGTCGGCGAGCGTTTTGCCCGCGCGTTTATAGTGCGCCGCCATCTGCGCCGTGAGCATCGCGGCGACAACCGCGTCCTTATCGCGCACGTACGAGCCCGACAAATAGCCGTAGCTTTCCTCGAAGCCCAAAACGAATCTGTCCGCCTCGCCGTTTTTTTCGAGCCGCCCGATAACGTCGCCGATATACTTAAAGCCCGTCAGAACGTCGAACACCTCCGCGCCGTATTGTTCCGCGATTTTGACGGCTAAATCCGTCGTTACTATCGTTTTTACCAAAACGGGCTTTGCGGGCAGCGTTCCGGCTTTTTTGCGCGCCGCGAATATATAGTCGGTCAAAAGTACCCCGGTTTCGTTGCCGCTAAGGAGCTTGTAGCCGTCCCCCGTTTTTACGGCGACGCCCATTCTGTCGGCGTCGGGGTCGGTGGCTATAAGTAAGTCCGCGCCCCTTTGCTCCGCCAGCTTTAACCCTAGCTCCAACGCCGCGCGCTTTTCGGGGTTGGGGTAGGGGCAGGTCGTAAAATTCCCGTCGGGCGTCCCCTGCTCCTTAACGATATAAATATCCCGAACGCCGCTTTCGCGCAAAATCTGCGGCACAAGCCGGTAGCCCGCTCCGTTAAGGGGCGAATACGCCACGCTAAGCCCGTCCGCGCTCCCGAGCGAGCGCTCCCTTACCGCCGCCGTATAAGCCCTTTCGACCGACGGATCGGCGACCGTTATCATTCCCGACTTAACGAGCGCGTCGTAGCCGTCGGACTTAACCTTAAAGGGGTCGACTCCGTTTATAAAGCCGATCATCTCGCGGGCGGCGCCGTCGGTAAGCTGGCAGCCGTCCGCGCCGTAGACCTTGTAGCCGTTGTATCTTGCGGGGTTGTGGCTCGCCGTTATCATAACGCCGACGTCGGCCTTTACCGTCCGCGTCAAGAACGAGAGGAACGGCGTGGGCATAAGCTCCGCCGTTATATAGACCCTTATGCCGTTCGAGGCGAACACCGCCGCCGCCGTTTTTGCGAACGCGTCCGACTTTATGCGGCTGTCGTACGATATAGCCGCCGTCGTTTGACCCTTACTTTTCATATTGTCGGCTATGCCCTGCGTAACCTTGGCGATAGTCAAAACGTTAAGGCAGTTGGTCCCCGCGCCTATCTCGCCGCGCAAACCGCCCGTCCCGAATTCGAGTTCCTTATAAAACGCGTTTTTGACCGCGTTTTCGTCGTCCTTCATTTTTAGAAGCAGCGCTTTCAATTCCGAATCGGCGACGTTTTTTGTCCAATATTCAAACCGTTCCTTGTAATCCATAGGCGTTCCTCCGTCCGTTTTTTTCATTATACCAAATCTATCAAAAAAACTCAACTAAAATTTGCACCCTCGCCAAAAATTTTCTGTTCGTACATATATTTGACAGCCGCACAATAAAGGTGTATAATACCGATTATGAGAAAGAAACGTTTGGGTTCTATGTTTTTTATTTACGCACTGTTCGGGGTAACCTTCGGCGGAGCGGCGATCGGAATCTTTTTTGGGCTTATTATGCCGAATATCGCCGACAAACACGTCGCCAAGCACGGAACGGAGGTTACGGCTACCGTTACCGCCGTACGCACCAATACGACCGTCAACGGCGAGCCGTATTACAGAATCGAGTTCGAGTACGCCGACCAAAACGGCGAAATTAAAGCGGGTAGGACGAACGACGCGTACACGGAGCGCGAGGCGAAAGCTATTAAGGACGCGGGCGTTATTCAAATCAAATACCTTAACGGACGCGCGGTCGCGGCGGATTTTAAGTCCGGCGGCGCGACCGGGTCGTGGTTCTTTTGGATATTCGTGCTTGCGTTCGGCGCGGTGGGCGCGGGAATGACGGCGGCGTTTTGGGTAAAGGTCGCAAGGGCGGTAGGCTACGCGCGCATATATAGAGTCGGGCGCGACGACACGGGAACGTTTTTAGACGGCGTCTGCGGAATGTACGTGAACGGCACGCCGTACAATAGCATAATTTTCGAGTTCGAGGACGACGCGGGAATAAAGCGGCAGATAAAAACGGGCGCGGACTATCTGACGTGGGAAACGGAGGTTTTGCGCCGTATAAGAAAAATCGACATTAAATATTTGGGCAAAAAGGCAATTATAACGCACGACATAACGCAAACGGACAAGGACGGACTTTTGGCGGACATAAAAAATACCGGGCGCGGCGCGGATATTTTTGCCGAAAGCGACGCCGTTTATAAGGTGCTTTGCAAGGAGCTCGACAAGGAGCCGGACGCGGCGGCGAGGAGCGAGCTTTTACAGAGCCACGCCTCCGCGATAGACGCCGACACCTACGCCGCGCTCGCCGAATACATAGATACGCTTTCGGCGGCGGAGAATAAATGATTATAAGAAGGACGGAGAACAAACATTTATGAGAATAGCGCTTATAGCTCACGACAAGAAAAAAGCCGATATGATAGATTTGGCGGTCGAGTATAGGGACGTGCTTAGTAAGCACGAGCTTTTTGCCACGGGTACGACCGGAACGCTTGTGATGGGCGAAACGGGACTCGACGTAACGAGGATGAAAAGCGGGCCGCTAGGCGGCGATCAGCAGATAGGCTCGATGATAGCGGACGGGCGGCTCGACCTTGTTATATTTTTGCGCGACCCCCTTACGAGCCAGCCGCACGAGCCGGACGTTTCGGCGCTGTTGCGGCTTTGCGACGTGCAGTCCATTCCGCTTGCGACAAACCGCAAGAGCGCGGAGATTATGCTTGCCGCCCTTAAAAACGGCGCGATTTAGATTGTGGAGCAAATAGTAAAAATAGAGAATTTATTAAAGCGGTTCGGCGGCGTAACGGCCGTGAACGGCGTTTCGTTCAACGTCGGGCGCGGCTCGCTTTTTGCGTTTTTGGGGACGAACGGCGCGGGTAAATCGACCACCATCAACATACTTTGCCAAATTCTTAAAAAGGACGGCGGGCGGGTTTTAATCGACGGACTCGACATAGATTCGGATTCGCGGCGCGTTAAGGAGCGCGTTGGCGTCGTGTTTCAAAACAGCGTCCTCGACAACGAGCTGACGGTACTCGAAAACCTGCGCTCGCGGGCGGCGTTCTACAAAAAGGATACCGTGAGGGATTTGACCGAAATCATAGACGGCTTTAATCTGGGCGACGTTTTGAACGGGCGCTTTTCAAGGCTGTCGGGCGGGCAGCGGCGGCGCGTCGACATCGCCCGGGCTATGCTGTCATCCCCCAAGCTCCTCTTTTTGGACGAGCCGACGACCGGGTTAGACCCCGCCGCCCGCCGCGCCGTTTGGGACATACTCGGGCGGCTGAAATCGCGCGGGCTGACCGTTTTTTTGACGACGCACTATATGGAGGAAACGGCGCGCGCCGACGAGGTCGTCATTATCGACGGCGGCTCCGTCGCGGCGTCCGGCACGCCCGACGGCCTTAAAAGCCTTTACGCGTCGGATTCGGCGCGGATTATAGCCCCGCGAACGCCAAAAACCGACAAAATTCTGGCGGATTCGGGAATCGAATTTACATACGCCGAAAACGCTTACACCGCCTTATTCCCGTCCGTCCGCGCCGCCCTGGACTTTTTGCACGCCCGCAAGGAATTCGCCGATTTTGAGATTGTGAAGGGCGGGATGGACGACGTGTTTTTGCGCGTAACAAAAAAACAAGGAAATAGAAATGCTTAAAGCTTTGATAATCCGCAATATAAAAATATTCCTGCGCAACAAGGCGACGCTACTTTTTACGTGCGTTTCGCCGCTTATAATACTCGTTTTGTACACGATGTTCCTGCGCAAAATGTACGTGTCGCACACCGAGGGCGGCTATTGGGATTCGTCCTCCTCGATTCCGACGGAGCTCGCAAAGCGCATCGTGGACGGCTGGCTTATTGCGGGCGTGCTGTCGGTGAGTATAATGTCGGTCGCGCTCAACAGCTGCTTTATTATGGCGGCGGACAAGCAAAACGGAGTCGTAAACGACCTTACCGCCTCGCCCGTAAATCCGCTTACGGTTACGGCGGCGTACTATATATCCTCGCTGATTTTGACGCTCGCCGTGTCGGGTGCGCTTTTAGCGGCGGCGTTTATTTACTGCGCGTGCGGCGGGGCGACGTATACGGCGGCGGACGTGTTTTTGATAATCTGTAACCTTATAGTGTCGGCGCTCAGCGCGGTGGCGGCGATGACGCTCGTTATGGGCTTTTTTAGAAGTCTTGCGGCGGCGGGCGCGTTTTCGGGCGTTTTCAGCGTTATGATCGGCTTTTTTACGGGCGCGTTTATGCCGCTGTCGTGGTTTCCGCAGGGCCTTGTAAAGGCGGCGACGCTCGTACCCGGGGCGCATTCGGCGAACCTGTTCAGACGCTTTTTTATGCTGTCGCAGGCGGTAGATTTGCCCGCCGCCACGCAAGAGCGGATAACCGGCCACTTTATTTTGACGCCGCAATTCGTCGGCGCCGAAATTTCCGTCGGCGCGGAATTCGCCGTTTTAGCCGCCTCCGTGCTGTTCTTTTTGGCGCTAAGCGTAATTGTCGGGTTAGTCAAGCGGCGCAATAAACGCCGCTAAATTTGCCGCTCGTTACTCCCCCCCCGCTCGCCGCTAAAAGGGCTTGATTCTATCCATTCGCGCCGAAAAGCCCGCCGCGTCGAAACGGTTATTCAGCCAATCCCAATCGGGATAAAGCGGCTTATAGGGCGCGGCGCCGTACATGGCGGAGGGCGGCGGAACGTCGGCGCGGCCCGAAATTACAAGCCCCCTGTCCGAATAAAATTCTTGCATCGGGCGGCTAAAAAGCATATCCAAAAATTTTGCCGACTCCGCCGCGGGGGCGGTCTTTTTTACGGCGGCGTAGGTCGGGATAGCGGGAACGCCGTCGGACGGAAAAACGGTTTTTAGCCCTCTGCCGCAAAGCACCGACGGCAGCACGCATACGGGGTACGCCCCGCGCGCCGCCGCCGAGAGCGCCGCCGCTGGAATCGACGCGAACGCCGCGTTCGACAAAAAAGCCTCCGTCGCCGCCGCGCCGTAAAGATAGTTTATCGACGCCGCCACTATGCGCCCCGCCGCCGTATCCGCGCCCCCGAGTACGGTTTTGCCCTTAAATTCGGGCGCGCAAAGGTCTTTGAGCGACGTCGGCTCGCGCAACCCCGCCGCTTTTAGGGCGCCTTCGTTGACGCAAACCGGCATAGGCAGGCACTGGCAAACCGCCAACGTTTTAGCGGGATCGGTAAACGGCGCATCCTTAATAAGAGGGCAAACGTCAAAACTACCGGCTATCGGCGCAAAAAAATCCCGGCCGTTCAGCAGCCGCTTATCCCAAAAAATATCGAGCTCCGTCGAAACGATTACGTCCGCGTCGGGCTCCCCTATCCGCTCCAAATCGGCGGCGATTTGCCCGCGCAGCTTTTTCGGCAGTCCCAAACCGAAGTATTCGACGCAAAATTCCGTGTCGGGATTTTCGGCGATATGCGCGTTAATAAACGCCTCCTCGCCCTTGCGCAGCAGACAAATATTGTTCCAATATACTTTAAGTTTTTTCACTTTATTTTTTCTCCGAGTTTTTTATCGTAAGCGCCGAAGCGCAAGCGTACGAGGAGCGGCGTTCGGACGCTTTATAACGTTTCCCCCAACCGCAAGCGCCGCTGAATTTCAAGACTGTACGCGTTGATTTCGGTCAGCCTTTCGAGCGCGAGCTTTTCGCCGTCGGTTACGCCCAAAATCCTTTCCATACCGCCGTTACGCATTACCACGCGCATTTTCGCGGCGAGGGCGAGCATCGGGTCGTGAGTTACCGCAAGCACGATTTTGTCGCCGTCGACGAGCGTGCGCATAGCCGCCGCCTTATCTATGCCCGCGTTCTCGATTTCGTCGATAAGAACGATGGGAGCGGCGGCGTTGACGGCGGTGTCGGCTATCATAAGCGCGCGCGACTGACCGCCCGACAGCCCGGTGAGCGGCGTCGCGGCGGCGATCGGCTCGCCGCAAAGGCCGTTCGCCGTTTCGATAATGCGTTCGGCGTTAAGGGCGGGCGACGGAATTTTGCGGCACTCCGCCCTTATGCGCAAAAACTCGCCGCATTTAAGGTCGGTTATGTAATTCATATTTTGGGTAAGGTGCGCCACCACCTTAAACTGTGGCTCGCGGCGGAAGCGGTATTCGGGAACTTCGCCGTCGGTCAAAACGCGTCTGCCCGTAACCGTGTCGCCTTGGGCAAGCTGCTCTATGTCGCGTATGAGCCGGCTTTTGCCGCTGCCCGTAAAGCCGATAACGCTAAAAATTTCGCCGCGCCGCACGGTAAGCGAGCCGACCCTTTCGGGGTTGCCGTCCTTGTCGCGGCCGCCCAAAATAGTTATAGCGTCGAATTTCATTCGTCAAACTCCATTTTTGTAACTATCCCCTGCTGATACATATTGCCGATCCGCCGCTCGCCCACGCAGTACGAACATATCGCCGAGGGCATATCGCGGCGGAGCTCGTCGCCCACCACGCCGCAAGCCGATTGCCTTTCGTCGATGGCGGCTTTAAGGTACTGCGCCCCCGAGCCCGTCGCGCCGTTGACCTCGACGATTTCCGCCGTCGGGTTAAGAACGCGCACGCTCTGCCAAAAAACCTCGGTTTCGGCCTGCGAAACCGCGTCGCCCTTAGTTATTACGGCTATGTCGCAATCGCTAAGAACGGGCCCGATTTTGTCGGGGACGCGCACGCCTTGAAGACAGTCGAGGACGCAAACGGCGATAGTATTTTTGGTGGCGGGAGCGCAGCGGTGGCAAAGCCCCGCCGTTTCTATAATAAGAATATCGGCGTTTTTGCGCGCGCCCCACGCGGCGATCTCCTCTAAATTGACGGCCAAAAAGTGGTCGAGGCAAACGTCGCGCGAAAGCCCGACCGCCGCCGCCACCCCGAGCGCCGCGTACGTTTCGCGGTCGCCCGTCTTTAAGCAGTCGATTTTGCAGACGGCTGCCGTCTTGCCGTCCGCCGTTATAAGCCGTATAAGCTGCGTAATTACGGCGGTTTTCCCGGCGGCGGGAGGCCCGCCCACTATGACTATCTTTTGCTTTTTATCGGACATATTTGCGAATATCGGTTCCTTTTTGTTATTTCCGTTCATTAAACGGGCGGCGGCGATTCCCCTCTATGGAGGCATTGTCACGAATACGTTGATAAACGAAGGAATTGAGAAAAACAGCAAAATAATAAAATGGTTATTTTTGTGATGATTGGACTAAATACAGCCATAAAACAGACTATTCTTTGAACAATTGTTGTGTATTTCACTCAATTCCTTTATTCTTCACTTATATCACTATTCTTCAAATCAACACCATTTTGACAATGCCCTCTATGGAGGGGTGGCAGCGAACGCCGACGGGGTGGTTGTCATTTATGAGCAGACCGCCCCGTCAATTCCGTTGCCGCCCCTCTGTGGAAAACTCCGGATAAGCGGGGAATTTTTTAACGGCGCCGTTTGTCCGCTCACTCGCTCTTGCCCCATTTGGCGACTTCCGTACAAATCGTTTTCCTTACGTCCAAAGCGACGGCACCGTAAATTTTGGCGCGGACAGACTCCGGCGGAATTTGAATCACGCTTTGCACCGTAATAGGTTTATTGGAATAAATATGAATGTTGTCGCCCGAATAAAGCGCGTCGTCGATCTCGTGCGTAACAAATACGACGGTGCGCGGCTCGCGCGTCCACAGCTTGAAAAACGCGTCGGTTATGTCGGCTTTAAGCTGAATATCGAGTCCCTTAAACGGCTCGTCCATTAATAGGATGTTCGAGGGGTAAGCGAACGCGCGTATAAGCGACAGCCGCTGGCGCATACCGCCCGACAGCTCGTGCGGGTACTTGTCGCGCTCGCCGAAAAGCTCCGCGAGCGTCAAATACTCCTCTATCACGGCGGCGCGGGCCGACTTTTGCGGGTAGACGGACTTTAATATAACGTCGAGATTGCCGCAGACCGTTTTTTGCGGTATAAGGCGCGTATCCTGAAAGACGTATGAAACGCGCTCGGATGCGCCCTCTATACGGCCGCCGTGCGGCTTTAACAAGCCCGCTATAAGGTTAAGAACGGTAGTTTTGCCGCTGCCGGACGGGCCCAAAATACAGTTGATTTTGCCGCCCTCGAACGAGTCGCAAAAGTCTTTTAGGACGGCCGTTTCGCCGAACGAAAACGACACGTTATCGAATACTATCACCTATTCGCCCTCCCGACAATACGGCGGCATACGCGCCCGATTTTGCAAAAAAAGCGTTTAAGAATTTTGCGGTCGGGGTAGCGGTAGGGCATCGCGAGCCGCGCCGCGATACGCAAAACGCACTCGCAAACAAAGCTGATCAAAACGGCTATAACGAGCCACGCGAACGCTATGCCAAAGTCGAACCCCTGCTTTGAAATGAGTATCATATAGCCGATCGAAACGGTGGGAAGCCCCATAACCTCGGCGGCGATAACGACCTTGATATTCAGCCCGAACGACGCTATGAGCGACGAAAACATCGCGGGAATCACCCCCGGCAAATAGACGTGCAGAAGCCGCCGAGCGGTACTCATACCGAATACGCGCGTCATTTGAACAAGGTCGCGGTCGACGTTCTCGATAGCGGCGTAAAGGTTTTGGTACGAAAGCGGAAAGACGACCAAGAACGCCACGGCGGTGGGCAGCATACGGCTGCCTACGCACAGCAACAGTATAAGAATGAGCGCGGCGGTGGGGAGCGCGCGAAAGACCGAAATCAGCGGGCCGATAACACTCTTGACCCACTTTTGCAGATTAGAGGCGACCGCCAACACCGCCGCCGCCGAAAACGAAATCAAAAAGCTGAAAAAACTTTTTGAGAGCGTTCCGAATACCGCGCGGTAAAAATTCGGCTTTTTAGCCTCGGCGCCTATCGTTTTGAGCGTTTCGAGCGGCGTTAAAATCACGCCGGCGACGTCCCTCGTCGCGTACGCCAACAACGACCAAAACCCGACAATCAGCAGGGCGCCGATTATCGGTAAAACGAACCAACGAAAGAACGTTTTGTTAAGGTGCTTATTTTGCGTAGTAGAAGGTGTCATCGGGCAACTTTCCGCCTACAAGGTTGTTTCCGTTATCGTTAAAGATTATGCCGAGATACGCCGCCGCCGCCGTTTTGGCGTCCGCCGCGTAGGTAAAGTTTAACGGCAAGCGTCCCGCGTTGACGGCGGCCTTTATCGGAGTTCCCCCCGGCAAGGTCGAGCCGAGCTTTTCCTTTGCGAGGTTGCCCGCCGCCTCGGGATTTTGCGCCGCCCACGCCGTGGACATAGCCGCCATTTCTATAAATTTATCGACGAACGCCTTGTCGGAGGCAAGCAGTCTTTCGTGGAAAATAAGTCCCGCCTGCGGATACATATCGCCGTTGTTTTTTGCCTTCCATTCGTTTTGCAAATTGATTTTTGCCCAGAATTGCCCTTGCGGCTTATCCTTTGTAGCGCCCGTAATCGCCGTGGCGACGGGCTCGGGCAAGAGCGCGTATTCAATCGCAATCTCGTCGCCGTCGGCGGTAATTTTGCCCGCGACGACCGCCGCTTGTACGGCGGGCGCGTCCGCCAAATAAAGAATATTCACCTTATCGCCCTCGACGCTTCCGTTAAGATTTTCGGTAAATCCGATATTATTCTGCGTCAAAACGGCGCGGAGCGTTATGCCGGGTGTAGCCGCCTTTTGGAACGCGACGATATTCTTGCCCTTTATGTCGTCCAAGGCAACGGTTTGCGCCGTCGAATTTGTAACGATGTGCATTATGCCCCAAATCGAAACCCCGGCAAAGCGGTAGCCCTTGCCCTCGTTGTACACTTTGGCGCAGACGTTAATCGGCGCGATAGCGATGTCGGGTTCGGACTTCATAAGCGCGGTCGTAAGCGGGTCGCCGCCCGTAAGACTTTGATACGTTACGTCGTAGCCGTCCGCAATCTTAAAATCCTCCGCCCACATTTTGGTAAGGCTAAGCAGCGGCGCTCCGTCGGGCGCAACAACGCTTATCGCCTTGTCGCCGGGCGTAACCTTGCCGCCGCACGCCGCGAACGAAAACGCGGACATAGCGGTCAAAGCGAGAACGCTCAAAAGAACAAAAAACCTTTTCATAAAATAATCTCCTTTTATTAGTATGCCTCAAATTTTCTCAAAAGATAGATATGTACAACCCTTCAAAAATTCGATTAGCATATGCTAATGTAATTATTCTATCACACACACAAATCTTTGTCAAGCGTTTTTAGGTATAAAAGAGTCGGACGCATTGTAAAATGGAAAGCAACGGATAAAAAAGGGTTCACAGTCGAATCGATTTATGGTAGAATAACTTTGAAAAAACAAAATTCATCAAAAAGAGGATTAACTATGAACCGAGAATATTATAACACAAAGACGAATAAAAGCAAACTCATTTGCCTATGCGAAAGAAAAGAGATTTAAAAAGGTTTAAGCGCGGGCTACGGGATACCTCAAATAGCGCGGGCTTTGGGACGTTCGCCCGGTACGGTAAGCCGCGGGGTGAGCAGAGGGAGTATAATGCGACGCAAACAAAAACGCCAAAGTTATCGTGCGAGTTGACCGTGAACCTCAGCCAAATCTTATGCTTGAAGCCGTCCGGAACCGACGTGGCGCACGTGGCGCCGTCGGGGCGCGTGTGGGGCGTATTCTGCTTGCCTTTTAGCGGTTTTCTATGCCGTCATTGAATCGGTCGCAATTTCAATGGCTCTTTAACCCGTTTGTTTTTAACCGTCGCAAATTCAAAGCCTCTTTAACTTTCTATTTTGTCGCGAATTCAAAAGGTCATTAACCTACCGTTTTTGCGATTGACTTTTTATCGTGTCGTCGCATCGTCAAACGGCGTAACGGAATGAGCGTTACGCCGTTTTTCTTTGCGTTTTTGCCCGGTTTTGCGGTTTATGTCGCCGCGTACCCGTAATATCGTCGCGATTCCGTATTCGTTGCTCCGACAGGCTTTTTGACCGGCCCGCTAGTATGAGCCGACGAGCAAGGGACAGCCGAAGGAAAGCCGGTCGCTCGCCGAGGAATAGGCGGCCATAACGTTGACGCGGCGGCCGAGGACGGTTTTGAATTTTTGAATGTAGGGCGAATAGGCGTAAACGACGGTGAGGGCGTCGATTTGCTCGCGCCAAAGCTCGCGGGCGCAAAGATCTTTGAGACCGCGCGCAAGCTCCGCCTCGCCGCCGAGGGTGTCGAGCCGGGTGTAGCCGAAAAATCTGTCGAGGGTCGGCCGTTCGGCTTCGGGGTATTTTGTAACCGCGCCGCCCTTATGGCAGACGCCGAATTCGCCGGGCAAGCCGAGCGATAAAAGCCCGTTGTCGTAGAGGCGCAAGCCCGCGAGCAAAAAACAAAACGCTAGGAGTATAACAAATTTTTTCAAAGCAATACGCTCCCCGCAAGCCGGAGAAAATGAATTTTGCCCGGTTTACGTATAATTTTATTATCGGAGCGATTATAGACAAACCGTATTATTTTTATACGTTTCCGAACCGCTCCGCCTGCGGGGAAAACTCCGGATAAACGCGGCGGCTTTAAGGCAACGGATTTTTAGACGGAAAGCGGCTTGTTTTGCAGGCAATAGCGCCGCTATCGGCAAAAAATAAGGCGCTTTACGGCAAAAAAGACGCGGCTTTAAGCCGACTAAACTTGCCCGGAGTTTTTCTTACGGAACGATTTACGGACGCGTTGCGGCGTTTTATACGTTTCCGAACCGCTCCGCTTGCGGGGAGTTTTCGATAAGCGCGGCGAAAATGCGGCACGGCTTGCGATTTACGGACGCGTTGCGGCGTTTTATACGTTTTTCACCGGTTCGGCGGACTCCGACCCGGAGGTCAGCGCGGCGAAAAGGCGGTCGGTGAATTCGGAGGGCGGCGGGGCGGTGAAACGCGAGACGAGCGGGACGGCGAGCATCGAGGCGAGCATTGCGGCGACGCCGATAGCGGGCGGCGAGAGGTACGCGGCGGCGACGGCAAGACCCGCGCCTTTTAGGACGAGCGACACGGCGTAGAGGACGGCGTTTACGGCAAGTCCGGATATTATGCCGGCGTAGGCGCCTTTTTTGGTGGCGCGGCGGCTGTACAGCCCGTAGACGTAGGGGCCCAAAAAGCAGCCCGCGAGAGTCCCCCACGAGAGGCTCATAAGCGAGATGATTCCCGCCGGGCGCGTTACGGCGATGACGACCGAAACGGCGATAAAGAGGACGCAGAGGGAGCGCATAAGGAGTTTGACGCGCTTGTCGGACGCGTTTTTGTTTATGTAGCCCTTGTAGAGGTCGACGGCGACCGCCGAGCTTGCCGCGAGCGTAAGCGACGCGAGGGTGCTCATACTCGCGCTTAAAACGAGTACGACTATAAGCCCGAGCAGGCCCGCCGGGAGCGCCTCGACGAGGATTTTGGGGATAATCATATCCTCGTTGCCGCCAGTGCCCGCGACCATAGCGCCGACCTCCGCCGCGCCCAAAATGTAGCGGGCGAAACAGCCCGTAAGGTAAGCGCAGACGCCTATTACGAGGGCGAACGCCGTAGAACCCCACGCCGCCTGTTTTGCCGCCGCCTCGCTTTTGACGGTGTGGAATTTGTGGACGATTTGCGGTAAGCCCCACGCCCCGATGCTCGTTAGAAGTATAAGCGTCAAAAGCGTGTAGCCGTGCGGCGCGCCGCCCTCCCCCTTTGCGAACGCGGGAAAAAATCCGAGGTCGTCGTTAAGGAGCTTTGAAAAGCCGTCGATAGCGCCCCCGACTTTTTCGTAATTGACGACGAAGCCGACCATAACGGCGACGCCGGCAAGCATCACTATCCCCTGAAAGAAGTCGGTCAGAACGGTGGCGAGGTAGCCGCCGAAAAAGAGGTACGCGCAGGTGGAAACGGCTATCACAAGGATGACCGCCCAAAACGGAATGCCGAACACGAGCTCGAAAAGGTAAGCGAGTCCCTGATAGACGCTAGCGGCGTAGGGCGTTAAGAATACGAATATTATGAGCGCGCAAACCAGCTTTATGCGCTTGGATTGATAGCGCGCCCCGAACATTTCGGGCATAGTGCGCGCGCCGAAAAATTCGGTTGTGCGCTTTGTGCGCCTTGCCAAAAGCTTCCACGCCAAAAGCGAGCCGATAAAGGCGTTCGATATGCCTATCCACAGCGAGCTTAAACCGTAGACGTAGCCGTTTTTGCCCGCGTAGCCGATAAAGATGACGGCGGAAAAGTAAGTCGTGCCGTAGGCGAACGCCGTCATAACGCCGTTAACGCCCTTGCCCGCCAGCAAAAAGTCGTTGACGGTGCCGATTTTTTTGCGCGTGTAGAACGCCACGGCGAGCATACCGGCAAAGTAGAGAACCAGAACGGTTATATCGATCCAATTACCCACAATAAGTACCTCCTAAGCAAAATTTTTTAGGGCGTTTGCCGCCCGCGAATTTTCTCATTCGTAAATAATGTCGACCTCGATTTCGGCGGCGTAGCCGAACTCGTTTTTAACAGCCTCGCAAAGCGTGGCGCGTACCGCCCGCCCGCCGTCCTCGTAGCGCGCGGGTAGCCCTATATGAAAGCTCGCCGCGCCCGCGTCCTCCTTCAATTTCAGCTCGTGTAAGCTTGCGCCCTTGTACATAGCGAGCGCGCTTTTTATAAAGCCGCGCAGCTCGCAAAGGCGCGGATTAAGCCTGTCGATAGGGTCGGCGTGAATAACGAGCTCGATCCCCATTTCCTCCCTTATGCGGTTTTCGAGTCCGTCGACAATGTCGTGAACGTCGGCCAGATTCATCGCGCCGTCGAACTCGGCGTGGAGCGCGCCCACCCTTACGAACGGGCCGTAATCGTGCAGAGTTAAATCGTGCGAGCCCAAAATTCCGTCGGCGGCGTTGACGACGCCGTAGATTTTTTTGGACAATTCGGGGTTCGCGCCGTTGCCTAAAAGCTTGCCCACAAGCCCCGCCGTAACGCGAAAGCCCCCCAAAACGACCGCCGCCGAAACGACGGCGCCGGCGATTCCGTCGAGGCGCGGACTAAGGCGCAGCGCGTAAAAAAGGAGCACGACGGACGTTAGAACGGCGTCCGAAAAGCTGTCGAAAACGGCGGCTTTGAGCGCCTCGGAACGCGTTATTTTGTTGCGAACCGTATAAAAAAAGCCCATAAACAGCTTTACGCCGACCGAAACGGCCAAAACGGTTAGGGTTAAGGCGTCGAATCCGACGGCGGAGGGCGTTATTATTCTTTTGACGGACGCCACAAAAAATTGCGCTCCCGCGAAAATTATTATAAAGCCTATCACAAACCCCGCGAGGTACTCGAACCGCCCGTGGCCGTAGGGATGCTCCTTGTCCGCTCTCTTTGCCGAGACCGCGAACGAGCTTACCGCGACCGCCGAGCCCGCGCAGTCCGAAAGGTTGTTCACGGAGTCCGATATTACCGAAACGCTTCCGCTGATAATTCCGGCGGCAAGCTTAAACGCGCCCAACGTTAAGTTGAGCGCTAAGCCCGCCGCCGCCGTGAGGGCGCCTTGCTTGTTCCGGTTCTTATCCAACGCGCGCGCCGCCCTACCTGCCGAGCTTTTTAAGGACGGACGCCGCCGCCTCTTGAATAGCGTTTTCGTCGGTATGCTCCGGAATAGCCTCGCATTCGTCCGCCGCCCAAACCTCGGTGTGAACGGCGACCTCGCCCGGCTCGACGGTGAGGAGCGGCGAAAGCGATTCCGTTTCGATAAATTCGGCGTTCGTGTAGCTTTCGAAATTGCAATAATAGTTGGGGTATTCCGCACCGTAAAAGTAGTCGAACCGCTTGGCTAAAACCTGACCGTGATTAAAGTAAAGCGAATAGTTTTCGTCCACGGTCGAGCCGAACTTAAACGGCGGCGAATCGAGCGCGTCCGGCTTTACCGTTATGTACTTATCGCCGAAGTAGACGCGGCGGTCGTTCATTTTGGAGTACGGCCACACGGCGACGGCGCGGTTTGCGATAAAGCCCGTGTCGAGGCGGCTATTGGGAACCGCCAAAACGCCGCCCAAGGCGAGCTGCGAAAGCGCCCACACCGACAACTCGACGTCGAAAAGAGAGTCGTTTGCGATAGTGTGGTTGACGGTCAAAAGCCCGTCGCCGCCAATCGTTATATCGAAGCCCTGCGACAGCCCTGTTAAGGCGTTAGACGACATAACGGTTATGCCGTCGGGCTTTACGGTATACTTGCACGGGGTAATGTCGGGCAGGTTAGTCCTGCCGCCGACCTCGGGCGCGTGCCACGTTCTGTGGCCGCCGAACGGCACAAAAACGTCGGACTTTTTTATCTTAAAGTCGTCCTCGAATACGCGCATATGATTCGGCCCGCCGTTATACGCGTACGATATAACGCGCGGCCCGACGTCCGTCGTTACGATAGCCTCGACGCCGCCGCCCGACAGCTTGAAGCAATTTTTCAGCCCCAAAAATTCGACCCTTTCCACTTTCTTTTCTGCCTTTGGCATAATATGTTACTCCTTATTCGTCATAAATTTTAGCGGGCAAAGAGGGCGCTTAAAAAATGTCCCCGTCGTTATCCGACGGCGGCGTCAAAATCTCCTCGCCCGACGGCGATTCCAAAATTTCCTTTCCGTCCATTCCGCTCACCGTCTTAAAGCCGTCGGAGTCCGCGGGCGGCGGAACGCTTTGAATATCCGCGTCCGCGCCGTCGTCTACGTCGATACGGAAGCCCGAAACGTTTTCGGGCGGGGGCGTGCGGACGGCGGCGGACTTATCGACGTCGGCGAACGACACGTACTTGCCGAGCCACCTTAATTCCACGCGCCCCGTTTCGCCGTTGCGGTGCTTTGCGATAATGAGCTCGGTTTTGTCGCGCGTTTCCTCCGGCACCGAAACGTCGTGCGGGTCGTGCTCGCGGTAGATAAAAATTATAATGTCCGCGTCCTGTTCTATCGCGCCGCTCTCGCGCAAATCCGACATTTGCGGCAGCTTGTTGCTGCGCTTTTCGACCTCGCGCGACATTTGGCTAAGCAGCAATATCGGCACGTTCAATTCCTTCGCGGCGATTTTGAGCATTCGCGTAATGTCCGAAACCTCTTGCTGACGGCTCTCGATGCGCCTGCCCGACGTCATTAGCTGCAAATAGTCGATCATAACAAGGTCGAGCCCTTTTTCGCGTTTTAGGCGGCGGCACTTAGATAGTATTTCGACGGGCGTCGTAAGGGACGAATCGTCTATGTAGATTTGCGCCCTGTCGAGCCGCTTTTTGGCGTCGAACAGCTTTTTCCATTCGTCCTTATCGAGCCGCCCGGAATTGGCGTGCGTCATATCGACCCTCGCGGCCGCGCACAGCATACGCTTGGCGAGCTGAACCGCCGGCATTTCGAGCGAAAAGACGGCGCACCTGTACGGATCGGGCTTGCCCGCGGCGGTTTTACGCTCGGACGCGAGCGCCGCATGGGCGACGATATTCATACCTATGCTCGTTTTGCCCTGGCCCGGGCGCGCCGCTATCAAAACGAGGTCGCCGCGCTGTAAGCCGTTAAGAATATCGTTAAGCCGCTTAAAGCCCGTCGGAATGCCCTTGCCCGCCGTGGGGTCGGAGTACATAAGCTCGATTTTGGCGATCGCCTCCGCCGCGCTTTTGGATAGCGGCGATAAGCCCGAGCGGTCGAGCTTTTCGGACAGCGAATAAATTTCGCCCTCGGCAAACGCCAATGCCGCATCGTCGGGGTCGCCAGAAAACGCCTTGTCGGCGATACGCTGCGAGGCGGCGATAAGCCGCCGCAACAGCGACGTCTTTTTTACTATTTCGGTGTAGTGGCGGTAATTCGACGCCGACGGCACAAGGTTAGACAGCGACGTTAAATACGACAGCCCGCCCGCCCGCTCCGTGCCGCCCATAGTTTCGAGCTCCTGAACGAGCATAACTATGTCGACGGGCTTGTCGGCGAGCATAAGATTGAGCATCGCCGTAAAAATTTCGCGGTGCGACGCCAGATAAAAATCGTCGGCGGCAAGCTCGCCCAAAATATGGACGGGCGCGTCGCGGTCGATCATAACGCAGCCGAGAACCGACTGCTCCGCCTCGATATTATGCGGCGGAATCCTCGCGCTTAAATTGGGGTGATTTTGATTTTCGTTAGCCATAGCCGCCCCTAATACCCCCCGCCGAACGGATTTTTATCGTCGCCGCCGCCGCCGGACGGGCCGGACTTACCGGGCGGGCCGCCGTAATCGCCGAACGGATCGTCGCTCTCGAACGGGTCGTAGGGGAAACGCCCGCGCGCGCTTTGCGTAACCGTTTGCCGTACGGGTCTGTCCTTTTTGGGCGCGAAACGGCAATAAAGCAGCAAAAAGCCCACTACCGCAAGCCCTATCGCTATCGCCAAAACGTTCCAGCCCACGCTGTTTGCGCGGATAAGCTCGTAGATTATAACGTCGTCCTTTGCGGTAAAAAGAGTTTGCCAGCGGTAATAGCGGTTACCCTCGGCGTCGGTTTCCGTTTCGCCCGAGGTAATCATTTTGGAGTTCGTAATCATATAGTAATCGAGCCGCAGCTTTTCGACGTCGAACAGCGCGCGCTTGCCCGCGTCCGGGAACGCCTCGGTAAAGCCCGGCATCAGCTTTTCCCACTCGCCCGACTCCTTTTGGTTGTACCAGCCGCCGGCGGCGACGTCTATCGCCGTAAGCGATCGCTTAGAACCGGGAACGGCGTTTTTATACTGCTCCTTAAAGCCGTTAAAAATATTGGGCTCGGTAAAGCTGTAGCGGTTAAAAAAGAATCCGCGCGTCAGCTCGTACTCCTCCGCTTCGGCGTCGGCGTCTTCCTCCTCGCCCGCGGCGTTTTCAAAAACGTATCGAAACCCGTAATAGGTGGAGCCGTTCG
Source organism: Clostridiales bacterium (assembly GCA_031276725.1). Lineage (GTDB taxonomy): Bacteria > Bacillota > Clostridia > Christensenellales > Pumilibacteraceae > RACS-047. Next base: position 40,326 of record JAISMM010000005.1, read on the forward strand.
ATTTAACCTTGGGGAGCTTGCGGTACTCGCTCGGCATTTCGCCGTTAAAAATCTGCCTTTTGGCGTCCAAAAGGTAGGTAAGGTAAAGCTCGACCGTCCAATCGTCGCCCGCGAGCGACTCGGTGCCGGGCAAAAGCCCGCTGATTTTTTCGCCGTTGCGCGCGGATCTGTCGAGAACGGCAAGCTCGTCGTCGTCAAAACAAAACACGATTTCGTAGGCGTAGCGGTCGGAACCGGGGTAGTAGTAGACCGAAACGTCGCTCGCGCACCCAGTCAGAACCGCCGCCGTTAAAGCCGCCGCCAATATTAACAAAATTTTCTTTTTCATAACCGCGCTCCTAAAAATTATATAAGCCTTTCAAGCTTTGCGAGCGTGTCGGTAAATTCGCCGAACGCTATGTCGTAGGGTTCGTCCGCGGCAAGGTCCACGCCGCAGTCCTTCAAAATTTCGTACGGCGATTTTTTGCCGCCCGCGCTCAAAAATTCCTTGTACTTGGCGGCCGCCCCCGCCCCGCCCGTCAAAACGGAGTTGGCTATATTTACCGCCGCCGTAAGCCCCGTGGCGTACTGATAGACGTAGAACGCCCTGTAAAAGTGCGGTATCCGCGCCCATTCTAGGCGTATGCGCCTGTCGTGGGCGACCGCCGCGCCGTAGTACTTTTTGTTGAGCCGCATATAAGCTTTTGAAACCGATTCGACGGTGAGCGGCTCGCCCGCCGCCTCCGATTCGTGAACGGTACGCTCGAATTCGGCGAACATAGTCTGACGGAAAAGCGTCGTACGGAACATATCGAGGTAGTACGACAAAAGATACTTTTTGACGGCGGGATCGGCGCTAGTCGCCGCGAGGTGCTTTAACAAAAGAACCTCGTTGACGGTCGAGGCGACCTCGGCGACGAATATCGAATAATCGTTTTTGGCGTAGGGCTGAACGCGCGACGAATAGTGCGAATGCATGGCGTGCCCGAGCTCGTGGGCGATCGTAAAAATGTCGTGCGCCGTTTTGGTGTAGTTCAAAAGTACGTAGGGGTGCGCTCCGTAAACGCCGCACGAATATGCGCCGCTGCGCTTGTTTTCGGTTTCGCAAACGTCGATCCAGCGCGAGGCCTTAGCCGTCTTTAACAGCGATATATATTCGGGGCCGAGCGGTTTAAGTCCGTCTAACACAAGCGCGTAAGCGTCCCCGTAATCGCGCGAAATGTCCGCGTCGGCAAACATCGGAACGTACAGGTCGTACATATGCAAAGACGGAACGCCCAAAACCTTTTTGCGCAGAGCGATATAGTCGTGGAGCGTCGAAACGTTGTCGCCCGCCTTAGATACGAGCTTATCGAAAACGACGGGGGGAACGTCGTTGGTAAAGAGCGCCTTATCGAGCGCGGACGGATACCCCCTTACCGCCGCCAGATAATTGTCCTTTTGAACGGACGCCGAAAAGTTTGCCGCGATCGTGTTTATGAGCGCGCCGACGGCTCCGTACATTCCGGAAAAAGCCTTTTTGCGGACGGCGGCGTCGGGGTGTTGCAGCCACAGCGAATACCTGCCGTGCGTCATCCTTTGCTTTTTGCCGTCGATATTAAGAGTGGGAAACGGCAAATCCACGTCGGATATGGCGGAAAATATATGCGAAAACGCGCCGTGCGTAGGCGAACCCATCGCCAAAATGCGTTCCTCCGCCGCCGACAGTATATGCTTTTTGCCGCGCAGGATATTCGACAGCATATAGTCGTAGGGCGCAAAATCCGGACTTTTAATAAACTTGTCTATTTCGGACTCGTCGAGCGCGGACAGCTCCGGGCTTATGAACGCCGACAGCGAATTAAATTCGCTTATCAGCTTTTCGGCGCGCGCCGAATACGATTGCGCGGTTTCGTCGAGGGCGTCGGAGTCGCGCATAAACATAGCGTAGCAGTAAAGCCGCTCGAACCGCTCCCCGAGCGAATCGCAAAGCGAAAGACATTGCAAAAGGTTTTCGGGCGCGGCGAGCCTGCCCTTAAACCGCAAAACCGCGACAATCTCCTTGTTGAGCGCGGAAAACTCCCGCTCCCACTCGGCGTTATCGGGATAAAGATCGCTTAAATCCCATTTATATTCGTTTTGTACTTCGCTTCTTTTCATTGTTCGTTCCTTTCTTATTTTTTGCGCGTAGTTTGCGGCGGCGCCGCCGCGGGCAGCCGTTTGCGTTTTGCCGACCCCGGCGGCGCGGGCGGCTAATTCTTATTACTGTGTATCGGCGCGGGAATAAGCCCGCCCCGGGCGATAAATTTTTCCGCCGAATACTTATTGACCGCCATTATAGGCGCCTCGCCCAAAAGCCCGCCGAAACGCGCGACGTCGCCGACCGCCTTGCCGTAGACGGGAATGACGCGCACGGCGGTGGTCTTGTTGTTAATCATACCTATCGCGCACTCGTCGGCGATTATGGCGCTTATGGTCGGGGCGTCGGTGCCGCCGGGGACGGCTATCATATCGAGTCCCACCGAGCATACCGCCGTCATAGCCTCCAACTTGTCGATGGTAACGGCGCCGCGCCGCACCGCGTCTATCATACCTATATCCTCCGAAACGGGAATGAACGCGCCGGACAGGCCGCCCACGTTGGACGAGGCCATAACGCCGCCTTTTTTGACCGCGTCGTTAAGGAGCGCGAGCGCGGCGGTCGTGCCGTGCGCCCCCACGGACTCCAAGCCCATACGCTCCAAAATATGCGCGACCGAATCCCCCACCTTGGGCGTGGGCGCAAGCGACAGATCCACCGTGCCGAACGCGCATTTAAGCCGCTTTGCCGCCTCCGCGCCTATAAGAGCGCCCGCCCGCGTAATCTTAAAGGCGGTTCGCTTTATAAGCTCGGCAAGCTCGTTAAGCGGCGCGTCGGGTATTTTTGCGACGGCGCTTTCGATTACGCCCGGGCCGGATACGCCAACGTTTATAACGCGATCGCCCTCGCCCGTTCCCGCGAACGCGCCCGCCATAAAGGGATTGTCCTCGACGGCGTTGCAGAACACCACGACCTTAGCGCAGCCCACGCAGTCCTTTTGGGCGGTAAGGCGGGCAAGCTCCTTGATTTTGACGCCCATAAGCCGCACCGCGTCCATATTGATTCCGCTCTTCGACGAGCCGACGTTGACCGAACAGCAAACCTTTTCGGTCGAGGCGATAGCGGAGGGGATAGTCTCGATAAATTCGCGCTCAAAATCGGTCATACCCTTATGAACGAGCGCGCAATAGCCGCCTATAAAATCGATTCCTATCGCCCGCGCGGCCTCGTCCATCGCCCTGCAAATCTGTTCGTAGCCGCCGCTCGCCGCCCCTATAAGCGATACGGGGGTAACCGAAACGCGCTTGTTGACTATGGGAATGCCGTATTCAAGGCTAAGCTCCTCGCCCACGCGCACAAGATTCCCGGCGGCGGTAACGATTTTTTCGTAGACCTTGCGGGCGGTTTCGCCGGCGTCCGAGTCTATGCAGCTAAAAAGCGACAGCGCCATCGTAATGGTGCGAACGTCCAGGTTTTGGTCGGATATCATCTTGACCGTTTCAAAAATTTCATTGTTCGCGAGCATACTTTTACGTTACACCTTATGCATAGAATTAAAAATGTCCTCGTGCTGAATCCGTATGTCAACGCCGATTTTCTTGCCTAAATCCGTCAGCTTTTGAGCGATCGACGCGATTTCCTCGGATTTGGACACGTCGCACATCATCATCATAACAAAGTAGTCCCGCATAACGGTTTGCGAGATGTCCTCGATATTGGCGTTAAGGCGGCTAAGCTCGCCCGACACCGCCGCTATAATTCCCGTTTTGTCCTTGCCTATTACCGTAACGATCGCCTTCATACCGCAACGTCCTCCTTATTAGGTATCAATTTATATTCCGTCAAAATGTTGGCGTGGGTTATTATCCGCAGGGCCTGCCCCGGAACAAGCTCCGGCATAGTAACGGTGTGTTCCACGAGCACCGACCGCCGCGTAATGTCCTCGCGCTTTAAGGGGCGGGCGTCCACGACCATAGTGTAAAAAAATACTCCGTCTTTCATAACCTCCGCGCGGTCGAATTCCAAAAATTTGACGTAAGAGGCGTCCTTTAAGCCCGTTTCCATATCGCGCAGCATTTTGACGTACTTGCGCGTAAGCCGGTACTTGATCGAAAAAAAGAACATAGAATACACCGCCGTTATAACGGACGCGATTATCGCCGCCGCCGTCGTAAGCCCTTTTAGGGAGCGGTCGCGGAAAACGTTGACCCGATAGACGCTCACGCCGATAAGAACGCCGACAAGAATAAGGTACGCCGCAAAAATCCCCAGCCACGTGAGGAACAAAACCCGCTTTTCGCGGCGCGCGGCGGACTTTTCGCCGTCGCTGATTACGCTGACCCATTCTTGCGTCATAACTTCTCCGTTTTTTGCAAAGCGGCAACTAGCGGCGACGGTACGGGCTACGCCCGCCCGAACGCCTATCCCCGCCGCTCCGCCGTTATATAGTATAGCACACTTTACAACTTTTGCAAAACATTTTGAGCGTTTTTTTTGGGACGGCTTTCGGACGGCGGCGCGGACAAAAAATCATACTCGTAAAAACGCTTGAAATGTTGCCCGATTTATGCTATAATAATAGTCCTATGCCGTTTTCAAGATTGTCGCCCGAGCTTAACGACCGGCGCAAAATCACGCTCGACAACGTGTTTGTGCAGGAATATATGCCCTTCGCTCCGGAGGGTTACCTTAAAGTCTACCTTATGGGGCTGGCGCTCGCGTCGGCGGGCGATTCTAACGAGCTCGATACGCTGGCTATGCTCCTTAACGCGGACACGCCGTTCGTGTTGGAGGCGTTTTCGTATTGGCAGGGTATGGGGCTTGTGAATATGACGCTCGAACCGCATTCGGTGGAGTATTTGCCCGTGATTCCGCAGTCGGCGCGGGTGAAAAAATTCAGCAAGGAAAAGTACAAGGATTTTAACGACCAACTTCACGTAATGATAAAGGACAGGCAAATTTTGCCGCCCGAATACAACGAATACTACGGCCTTATGGAGGCTTATAATATCGAGGACAAGGCGCTGTTGACCGTAATCGGCTACTGCATACGCCAAAAGGGGCCGGCCATAACATACCCCTACGTTTTGGCGGTGGCAAAGAACCTTGCCCGCGAGGGATGCATAACGTACGACCGCGTTCAGGAAAAGCTGTCGCAGTACGACCTTTACGACAAGGATCTGCGCGCCGTGCTTAAAGCGCTCGGGCTTAAACGCGGGGCGGATCACAACGACCGCCATATGCTGTTGAAGTGGAAAAACGAATACGGCTTCCCTATGGAGGTCATTATGAACGTCGCCAAAAAGGTCAAGAAGGGCGGCATAACCACGCTCGATATGCTGTTGGGCCGCTACTACGAAAACCGCCTGCTGTCGATAAAGGAAATCGATGGCTTTAACGAAAACCGCGAAAAGCTGTACGCCCTCACCCGCTCCGTGCTTAAAATTTTGGGGCTTCGGTACGACCAACTCGACTATATAATCGAAACCTACGTAACGGGCTGGATAGCTATGGGCTTTACGCACGCCCTCTTAGAAAAAATCGCGGACTACTGTTTTAGGCGCGGCGTGCGCGACCTTGAAAGTATGAACGCCGCCGTCGCCAAATTCTATAAGCAGGGGCTTATCACCGAGGAGAGCCTCGACGCGTTCCTGCGCGAGACGTTCGCGTTCGATTCGCAAATCAAAAGGCTGTTCGACATTATGAATTTGCAACGGCCCGTAAGTCAGCGCGACCGCGAATTCTACCGCACGTGGACGGACTCGTGGAAGCTAAGCGCGGAATTGTTAGAACACGCCGCGTCGCTTTCGGGCGACAAAACGAATCCCGTGGGCTATATGAATTCGGTACTGTCGAATTGGTATTCGCGCGGCGTAACCACCGTGCGCGAGGCCGGCAGCCGACCCGAAAACGGCGGCGCGGCGGCGGCGCAAAACGAGTCGTTCGTGTCGCGGGAATTGTCCCAAGAGGAATTGCTGGCAATGTTCGACCGACTCGACGATAAGGACATTTAGCTATGACGTATAAACGTGCGGTACAAGAAATCGCGCGAAGGCGCGAAGCGGAGCTATTTAACGCGCGATCTCTTTTCGAGGACGCGCTGCGCGCTAATTCCGCGCTTTTGACCGCCGAAACAAAAATCCGCGCCGTCGAGCTCGCCGAGGTCAAGGGCGCAAAAACCGACCGCAAGGAGCTTGAACGGCTAAAAAAAGAGAGGGCGGCGGTTTTGGCGTCTATGGGGCTTACCGACGCGGTTCTGAATCCCCCGCCGCGCTGTAAGCTGTGCGGCGATACGGGGCTTAACAGGGACGGCTCGCCGTGCGCCTGCGCCAAAAAACTCGCGATCGACGGCGAAAATCCTATCGGAATACCCCTGCGCGACTTTGCCGACGCCCGCTTTACCGACAAAAACGAGTCGGCGAACGCGGTCAATCAAAGAGTGTTCGCGGCGGTTCAAAAAATAACGGAGCAGTTCCCCGCCAACAAAAAGCGCGACATAACGGTTTTGGGGGCGCCGGGGACGGGCAAAACGTTCTTGGCGGGCTGCGCGGCGAACGCGCTTTTGGGGCGCGGCGCGTCCGTTTTGGCTATAACGGCGTTCGACTTTGTGAACAGAATGCTGTCGTACCACACCACGTTCGACGACAAAAAGCTATCGTTTATATCGCCGGTGCTCGACTGCGACCTGCTTATAATCGACGACCTCGGCACCGAAAGTATTCTAAAAAACATAACCCTCGAATACCTGTTCACCGTTATTAACGAGCGTATGTACGGCGACAAATTGACGCTTATAACGACTAATCTTAGTAAGGACGCGCTTTTGACCCGCTACGGCGAGCGCGTTTACAGCCGCCTGTGCGACAAAAATCTGTCGCTTTTGTGCGTTCTTACGGGCGGCGACGTGCGCCGCGCGGAGGCAAGATAAACAGATGAAACAAACAAAAACCGACGCATTCCGACATTCGGCGACATATTCCGACACATTCCGACATTCGGCGGCGCGTTCCGACGCATTCCGACATTCGGCGACGCGTTCCGACGTATTCCGACATTCGGCGACATATTCCGACGCATTCCGACATTCCGCGACGCATTCCGACATTCCGCGACATTCGGCGACATATTCCGACATTCGGCGACATTCGGCGACGCGTTCCGACGAGTTACCGCAAAATACTACAAAATTCGACACTCATACGCATACCGATTTTTCGCCCGACGGGTGCGAAACGCCCCGCAAGCTTATCGAAACGGCAATCGACTCGGGGCTTACGCACATATGTATAACCGACCATACGGACATTATGACGGTGGGAAGCTCCGGCGAGGGCGTTACCGACCTTGCCGCCTACGCCGCCGCCGTCCGCGCGCTCAAAAACGAGTACGCCGACCGCATATACGTGAGCGTCGGGATCGAGTGCGGCCACACGCGCGCCAACGAACAAAAGAACGCCGCTCTGCTTAAAGACGCCGGCATAGAGTACGTTATAAATTCGGTGCACGAGGTGAACGGCTCGGATATATATCTTGACTCGCACTATATGAACCGCTCAAAACGGAATGTCTATACCGAATATTTAGAGGCGGTTTTGCAAAGCCTTTACGCGCCGTACAAGTTCGCCGCGCTCGGCCACGCGGGCTATATGTCGCGCCGCGCCCCCTACGCCGACAACGCCCTGACCTACTCCGAATTTCCCGTCCTTACCGACGCCGTAATCGACCGCCTTATCAAAACCGAAACGATTCTAGAAATCAACACGGCGCGCGGACGCTCCGCGTCGGCGGTTCTGCCCGACCCCTCGGTACTCGCCCGCTACTACGAAAGGGGCGGCCGCCTTGTAACGCTCGGATCGGACGCCCACCGCATAAGCGAGCTTTGCCGCGGCTTTGACGGGGCTAGAATTTTAGCCCGCGGCATAGGCTTTACCGAATTTACGCTTATACAAAACGACAATTTTAAGGCCGTGAGGATTTAGCGCCGCTATGGACAAAACCGAAAAAAAAGAAACGCCCGCGCCCCTTGGCGGGGCCGGACAAAAGCGACGCGCCAAAAGCGGAAACAACGCCGACGCGCCGTCCGCGCCGACCGAACAACCGTCCGTATCGGGCAACACGCCGTTCGCACAGGGCAACACGCCGCCCACGCCGACCGAACAACCGTTCGCACAGGGCAACACGCCGCCCACGCCGACCGAACAACCGTTCGCACAGGGCAACACGCCGCCCGCGCCGACCGAACAACCGTTCGCACAGGGCGACACGCCGTTCGCTCCGACCTCTACGCCGTCCGCGCTGACCGAACAACCGTTCGCACAGGGCAACGCGCCGTCCGCGCCGACCGCCACGCCGTCCGCACAGGGCAACACGCCGTTCGCGCCGACCGCCGTGCCGTCCGCGCCGACCGAACAACCGTTCGCACAGGGCAACGCGCCGTTCGTATCGGGCAAGAGATTCGCCGCGCCCGCCGCGCTCAAAAAAGACCTTAAAGCCGTATGGCTCGACATAGCCTGCGTAACGCTTATCGCGCTCGCGTGCATCACCTGCCCGATCGACTGGCTCGCAAAATATACGGGCAAAAATCTCGCCGCCGCGCTCATCCGCTTTGCGTTCGGCGGCGCGGGCGTCGTCATTATGCTCCGTTCGGGCTTTTCCGCCTACCTAAAAAATTTCAGGCTATCGCGCCGAAATGCCGTTACGGTCATAGCCGCCCTCGCGATCGCCGTCAACAACTTCCCCGTAATCGGGTCGGCGACGGGCGCGGTCGTATTCGACGCCGCCGCCGCCGAATACGCCGCCTACGCCGCCTTCTGCCTTTCGATCGGCTTTTTCGAGGAAGTCTTTTTTCGCGGCCTCGTTTTCGCCCTCTCGCTTAAACTTTTTAACGCCGCAAAATCGGGCGTCTTTAAGGCGATTCTTACCTCCTCGCTCATATTCGGACTCGTTCACCTCGTCAACCTGTTCGGCGGCGCGGGCGGCGGCGCCGTCGCCCTGCAAGTCGGCTACGCCTCTCTGACCGGCGCCGTCTGCGCTCTCCTCCTCTACCGTACCCGCTCGCTCCTCTGGCCCGTCCTCTTTCACACCCTCTACGACGTCGGCGGTCTCGCCCTCGGCTCCGTCGCCTCCGGCGCCGCCTGGGACGCCTACACAATTACCCTCACCGCCCTCCTCGCCCTCGCCGCAACCGCCTACTTCGTCTACGACTTTATCAAACGCCCCGCCGAGGAAACCTCCGAACAAGTTTAGGCGACCTTAAAGCGCCGCACTTATTCGGAGCTTTCCGAGGGGAATTGCTTTGGGCGCACAACGTTGCCGTAGCGCGGCAAACAAACAACCGCCCCGCCGCATTCGGACATTGCCAAAATTCCTTTCCCTAAAAATTTGCCCGCCGCGTTCGGACATCCCCCAAAATTCCCTTCCCTAAAAATTTGCCCGCCGCGTTCGGCGTATCCCCAAAATTCCCCTCTATGGAGGGGTGGCGGCGTAGCCGACGGGGTGGTTGCTTGCGGCGGGGCAATTGCTTGCGACGGGGTGGTTGCTTGCGACGGGGCGCCGCCTTTGCCGGCGGGGCGATTGCGGCGACGCGCTAAAAATCGCTTGCAAGTTACCGCGAATAATGATATAATTACAATATGGATTTGTTCGATTTTTCGCCCGAATATAAAGGAGCGGCGCCGCTTGCCGAAAGAATGCGCCCGAGGAGCCTCGACGGCTTTTTGGGTCAAAAGCACATATTGTTCGACGGCTCGCTTTTGATGCGGGCGATAAAGGCGGACAAGCTGGGCAGCTGCATATTTTTCGGGCCGCCGGGGACGGGCAAGACGACGCTCGCGGGCATTATAGCCGAAACGACGAACGGCGAATTTGTAAAGCTGAACGCGGTTTCGTCGGGCGTGGCGGACGCCAAAGCCGTCATCGAAAAGGCGAAAAACTGCTTAAAGCTGTACAACAAGCGCACGTACCTGCTTTTGGACGAGTGCCACCGTTGGAGCAAGGCGCAATCCGATTGCGTTTTGGGCGCGATGGAGGACGGAAGTATAATTTTTATAGGCTCGACGACCGAAAATCCCAATATCGCCATGACGCGGGCGATCGTTTCGCGTTGCCGCGTTTTCGAGCTGAAAAGCCTTACGGACGCGGACGTATCAGAGGGGCTTAACAAGGCGCTTACCGACAAGGAGCGTGGTCTCGGCAACCTAAAAATCGCCGTGGACGCGGACGCCCTCAATCACTTTGCGTGGGGCGCTAACGGCGATATGCGAAACGCGCTTAACGCCTTAGAGCTCGCGTACCTGTCGACGCCGCCCGCCGCCGACGGGACTATCCGCATAACGCGCGCCGTCGCCGAGCAATCGGTTCAACGCAAGTCGATTTCGGTCGACGAGTCCATGTACTACGATATGATAAGCGCGTTTTGCAAATCCCTGCGCGGCAGCGACCCGGACGCCGCGCTTTATTGGGCGTTCCGTCTTATCGAGGCGGGCTGCGACCCGCTTTTGCCGTTCCGGCGTCTGCTCGCCCACGCGAGCGAGGACGTGGGACTTGCCGACAGCAACGCCCTTAACGTGTGCGTAAACGCGTATCTCGCTTTCGAGCGTATGGGACTGCCCGAGGGAGCCTTGCCGCTTGCCCACGCCGTAATCTACGTTTGCGCCGCGCCGAAATCGAATTCGGTCGTTACGGCAAAGGACGCCGCCATAGCCGCCGCGCGCAACGGCGGCGACGACAAGGTGCCGCACTATTTGCGCGACCGCTCGTATCCGCGCCCCGAAGACGACGGCTCGCAGTACAAATATCCGCACGATTACGGCGGCTACTGCGCCCAGCAATACCTGCCCGACTCGTTAAAGAACGCCCGCTTTTATAACCCGTCGGATAACGGCGCCGAGGCGGAAATTAAAAAATTCCTGCAAAAAATAAAAAATTTATAAAACCGCCTCAAAACGCTTGACAAAACGGCGGGGGGGGGTAGTATTATTAATATACGGGTATAGCATAAAGGAGAATAAAATAATGCTGACAATCAAAAATCTGTCAAAATCGTATTCAAGCAGCGAGGTTAAAGCGCTCGACGGCGTTTCGCTCGAATTAAAGCCGGGCGAGATATTCGGCTTTTTAGGCCCCAACGGCGCGGGCAAAACGACCGCCATAAAGATTGTAACGGGCATTTTGCCGTTTGAGCAAGGCTCCGTTTCGATAGCGGGCCGCGACATAAAAACCGACCCGATAGCGGCCAAGCGCGAAATCGGATTCGTTCCCGACACGCACATAATCTACGACAAGCTGACGGGGCGCGAATACGTGGATTTTATGGCGGACGTTTACGGCGTGCCGCTTGCCGATCGCGGCGCGAGGGCCGAAAAGCTGTTAAAACTGTTCGCGCTTACGGACTCGTTCGACGCGCCTATAAAAACGTACTCGCACGGTATGAAGCAAAAAATCAACATTATCGGCGCGCTTATCCACAACCCCAAGCTGTGGATTTTGGACGAGCCGATGACGGGACTCGACCCCAATTCCGCGTTCGTCCTAAAAGAGCTTATGCGCGAGCATTGCGAGGCGGGCAACACCGTGTTTTTCTCGACGCACGTGTTGGAGGTCGCCGAAAAAATTTGCGACCGCGTGGCGATAATCGTCAAGGGCAAAATCGTCGTAACCGGGAGCGTCGCCGAGCTTAAAAGTATGTCGAAAGAATCGTCGCTCGAAGAGATTTTCCTCTCCGTAGCGGGCGACGGCTCGTTTAAACTGGGGACGGGAGAGGCGCTATGAAACACTATCTTTTGATATTAAAACTGCTTTTGATTAACGCCCTGCCGCGCAAAAAAGGCGCGGGCGAAAGCGGCAAACGCGTTTCGCGGGTCGCCGTTTTGGGATTTGTCGGGCTTTTCTGCGCGTACGCGGCGATGGCGGCGCTTATCTGCTATGTCGTAGCCGTATTAGGGCCGACTTTCGCGGTTTTGGGCGTAACGGCGGAGTTTATAGCCGTGATTTTCGGCGCGGCGGGCATAGTTACCTTGCTTTTCGGCGTCGTGTCGCTGCTTTCGTACCTCTATTTTTCGCGCGACACCGAATTTTTTCTGTCGCTGCCCGTAAAGCCGTCGGCGATATTCCTGGCAAAATTCACCGTCGCCTATATATTCGGCTCGATAACCTCGACGGCGCTGCTTCTGCCCTCGCTCGTAACGTTCGGGATAGTAACGTCCGCGCCCGTCCACTTCTACTTTTTGATTCCGATCGGCATAGCCCTCGCGCCCGCGATTCCGCAAATGCTGGCGGCCGCGCTCGCGATTCCGCTTATGTACGTAGTCGGCTTTTTCCGCCGCAAGGGCGCGCTGACGTCGATCGTCCTGCTCGTCGTGTTCGGCGTGTTTTTCGGCTTCTATTTCTACCTTGTTCAATCGGCTAATTCCGGCGAATTTTTGTCCGACCCCCTCGCCATAGCGCTGGCTATGCAGTCGTCTATGCGCGCTATGGCAAACATAGTCTACCCCTACTACGCGTTCGCCCGCGCGGCCGTCGGGGCGGATGTTTTCGGCGGCGCGTTCGTTTCGGTCGTAGCGAATCTATTCGTCTTTTTGGGCTCGGTCGCTCTGTCGGTGTTTATCGCCGGGCTTATAAGTCAATACGTCTACAAGCGCGGCGCGGCGAGCCAATTGGAGGGCTACAAAAACAAGTCCACCGGCCGCGAAAAATATTCGCAAAGCTCCGCGTTTATGACGCTCGTCAAAAAGGAATGGCGCGAGCTTATCCGCACGCCCGCCTTCGCGTATCAATGCCTGTCGCCGATTATAATCGCCCCGCTATTCATAGGAATTATGGCGTTCACGTCGGTGGGCGACGCCCTAAAATTGTCGTTTGCGGGCGGCGGCGTTTCGGCAAACGCCGACCTTTTGCGGACAATCGTATGGTTCATATTCTTTCTGTTCGTAATGATGTTCGCCGCGGGGTTCAACATCGCCGCGTCCACCGCCGTTACGCGCGAGGGTCAAAACTTCTACCTTTCAAAGCAGATTCCGGTAAGCTACGCCGTTCAAATAAAGGCCAAGCTCTTTGTTTCGTTCGCGATTTCGCTCGTCGCGATGCTCGCGTCGCTGATAATGCTCACCGTGGCTTTTCCCGACCTTTTGAATCTCGGGCTGTCGCTGATATTTTTCCCGATCTATATCTACGGCTTTATCTGCTTTTCAATCTACTTCGACCTTCGCAAGCCCAAGCTCGATTGGGCCGTCCCCAATCAGGCGATGAAGCAGAACTTTAACGCCGTAATACCCTACTTTATCAACATCCTAATCACCATAGCCCTCGGCGCCGTCGTCTTTGTTATGTTCATCTATATCCAAAGCTTTACCCTCGCCCTCGTCCTCGTCTGGTCGGTTCTCTTTGTGTTCGCCCTCGCCGCCGCCGTCCCCGCGCACGTTCTCCTATTCAAAAACGCCGCCGCCCTCTACGACCGCCTGTCGGTATAAAAAAATTCCCCTCCGGAACGAAGTGGCGCCGTAGGTGCCGTGGTGGTTCGGCTATTAAGGTTTTAGCCGCTTCAAAAATTCCCCTCTGGGGAGGGGTGGCGGCGAATGCCGACGGGGTGGTTTAATTGCCGATATCAACGGACTTTTCAGCGGGATAAAAGGCGTTCGGCGAGCTCCTTGGCCTCGGCAAGCGTTTTAGGCCGCCGAACCGGGGTTAAGGCGGGGGCGGCGGCGTAAATTAGCGCCGGGGCGGGAACGCGGCGGGCGTTAGCTTGCGCCGCCGGGATATCGGCTTGCTCTTGCCTGCGTTCGGCAAATTCCGCCGCTACGGAATCGGCTTGCTCTTGCCGGCGTTCGGCAAATTCCGCCGGTGAATCGGGTTGCTCCCGCGGGGGCTTTGCGGCCGCCGCTTGAAGCTCCCTTAATTTTTGCGAGCGTTTGGTAAATTCCGCTTCGAGTAAATTGTAGGCTTTTAGAAGCTGTTCGGCGGAGCCGAATCTTCCGAACGCGGAGTCCGCATTTACCGCGGGTTGCTCGGCGCTTTTGCGGGAGTCCGAATTAATTTCGGGTTGCTCCGTAAAAGATTTATATTTCATTTAGCTTATGCCTCCCCCGGCGGCAGTCGCGGCGGCGGCCTCGGCGGCGGCAAGGCGTTTATGCTCGCGGACGTGTTCGACTACGCGCTCAAAGACGGCGGGTCGGTCGGCTTTTAGCTTTTGCGCCTCGCCCGAAAGCAGGAATTTGGTGTGCGACTCGATGTGCAGGGGGTGGTCGTCGATTTCGAGCGCGGCGGGAACTTCGCCGGCGGCGTAGCGGTTTTCCTTTTCGGCGCGGGCGGTGTGCAAAGCCGCCAAATCGCGCGTAAAGCCCCAGCCGCCGTAGCCCAAAACGTCCAGAATCTTGTAACGCATAGCGTCGCTCAGTTTGCCGTTTTCGTCGTGCAAAAGTCCCATTTTAAGAAGCTCGAACATCATATTCTGCTTTGCGGCGGGCGTGGAATTAAGCTCGTTTTCGGTGTCGAAAACGACGTCGTCGCACGTTATGTCGGAGCTTTTCCAGCATAAGATTTCAAGCTCGCCCTCCTCGCCCGCGCAACGGGAAAGGCGCGGAGACGCCGCGAACTGCTTGTAAAGGCGCAGAATCATTTTGGCGGCCTTGCGCACCGCCGAACGGATGATTTCGGCGGTAACCGACAGGCGCGTGTCGTCCTGCTCGATGAGGATTTGCAAAGCGACGCCCGAGGTGAGGGACGCCGGCACGCCCGAGGAGCGCATAATTTCGCTTACGCCGCTGACGGAAATAAATTCCGACAACAGCCTGTCCTCCTCGTTCCCGAAGTCCGACGGAACGCGGCCCGCGTCGAGAAGGCGCGGCGGCGGGCTGCCCTGACGGTAAACGAGCACCTTGCCCGGGCAAAGCCCTTCCTCGGCGAGGTTGTCGGCGTCGACGCTGCCGTCCTCGACCGCCAAAACGCCCATCGCGATGCGGTTCAAAAACTCGTGCTTGCGGTTTTTGACGGCGTTGAAGGCGCGCTGAATGGGAATCGCCCGCTCCAACACGGATATTCCGTAAAAACAGCCCGCGTTTTTGAGCGACTCCTGCTTGACGAACGGCAGGTCGCGGCGGCCGTCCTCGCCGTTGACGTAGGGGAGCGGCCCGAGGTGAAGGAGCTTATCGCCCGCCGTTATTACGAGCTCGCCGTCGGGACGGAGCGGGTCGGGGCGCGAGTAGCGCTCGATTAAAAGAACGTGGTCGGGACGCTTTTCGCGCGATAAGCCGCCGCTCCCGCCCGTCGAAACGACCTCGACGCCGCCGCCCGACACGGCGGGTCTTACGCCGTAAACAAGCTCGATTTCGTCGACGGACGCGGCGCGGGCGTGAATTATACTTTGGCACTCCTCTACCCCTTGGGCGGCGAGCGAATCGGGAAACACCTCGTAGGGCGGGCATACGTCTATGCGCGCGTCGCCCTCGAAAACGCCGCGCCCGTTACCTTTGCCCGACGCGCGGCCCGCGTTGGCGTCCCACGTAATCTTGTAAAAGACGGTGCCGCAAAGCTCCGACCAATACGTCGCCGCGCCGACCTTGTCGTCGAACCCTAAGCGCGCGCACGCGCTGTTAAGGATTTTTGCCGCCAGCTTGCCCGTCTTTATGTCGTCGTCGTCGCTCGACGCGGGACGCACGTTCATTCGCGGACGCACGCGGTTGAGCTTTGCGAGCCGCGTCTCCAATATGGGCGCGAGGTGGTTAAAAACCTCGCGTTCCTGCCAATAATAGCCGCGCTCCCCGTCCTCGATTTCGCCGCTCGGGGCGACCGAACAGAATTGATTGCCAAGCACAAAGTTGGAATTTAGCTGCCACTGCGCCTCGAAGTTCCGACGCGCCTGCGCGCGGGCGTTATAGTCGGCGGTAACGGACGCTATAAGCTCCTCGGTAAAGCGGATTTGTCCGCCGTTTGCGGATTCGCCGCCGCGCGAATTCTTTTGTCCGCCGTTTGCGGATTCGTCCGCGCGCGGATTTTTCACCTTGCTCCTCATTCGCGCGCCCCCGATTTTTTGGCGGACGGGGACGCGCCCGTCGGCGTTTTGGGGTCGGTGAGGCGGCCGATCGCGACGTAAAGGTCGTTGAGGCAGCTTTCGCATATGTGTATGCGGCTGCCTATCCCCGCGCGGTTCAGCTTGACCGTGTAACGCGCGCGGTTCTTGCACACGCCCATTTCGCACCTTATGTTGACCTTGGTTTCGATAAGTTCCATTTTATACTCTCTCTCCTTTTAGATTGATTTTTTTAACGGCGGCGCTTGAGGGGCAACCACCCCGGCAACTCCGTCGCCACGAACCGAGCCGTCAAACGGCGAAGCCGTTTGTAGGGCGTGCGAGCCTGCGAGCTAAGCCCGTCAATAAGGCGAGGCACTCCCCGGAGGGGAATTTTGGGGAATAGCCGAGTGCGGCGGGCAAGCAACCACCCCGGCGCTACGCGCCACCCCTCCATAGAGGGGAATTTTTAACAGCCACCGATTGAGGCATTGACAGATTTTGCCGTTTAATAATTTTTTTGACGGTTTGTCGGGCGCTATCGGCGCGTTTCTTGAATTCCCCTCTAT
Source organism: Clostridiales bacterium (assembly GCA_031276725.1). Taxonomy (GTDB): domain Bacteria; phylum Bacillota; class Clostridia; order Christensenellales; family Pumilibacteraceae; genus RACS-047. The sequence continues at coordinate 56,932 of JAISMM010000005.1, forward strand.
GGAGGGGTGGCGGCGAATGCCGACGGGGTGGTTGATTGTTCGTTGTACGGCGGTTTATATATGCCGCCTGCAATGACCCTTACCACCCCGGCGCTACGCGCCACCCCTCCCCGGAGGGGAATTTTTGGGAATAGCCGAGGGCGGCAAGCAACCACCCCGGCAACTCAGTTGCCACCCCTCCACGGAGGGGAATTCGGCGCTTGACGGCGGGGCGGTTGCCTTTGCCGCGCGGCTACCTTTTTCTCTTTTTTTTGCCCGCCAGCTTTAACTCCGTAAGCAGCCGTTCGCGCTCCGCCAAATATTCCTCCTCGGTAAGATCGCGTTCGGGCGGGGCGGTTTTTTCCATTAAAAGCTTTATGGCGGCAAGCTCCGGCGCGACGTCCTTTTGCGCCACCTTTTTTTTGACGAGCGTCAACGCTCCGTCCTGTACGGCGTACTCCTCCACCTCGTCGGTGGCGGTGTACCCAAGCGCCCGCTTTACGAGCGCGTCTTTAAGTTCCTTTTCGCTTTCCACGGTAATTCCTCACTGTAATTTAATTCGCTTTCTTTTCCTCTTTCGTATAAGCCGCTCCTTATCGAGCGCCACCGCGCTCTTTTGAACGCGTTCCGTATAGGGCGCGGGGCGCGAGGCGATAAAGTAACGTAGCTCGTCGAGGGCGTGGTCGTCGCGCTTTTTGGGCGTGTCGTCCGCTCCCCAAAAGTAGCCCTTGATTTCGCGGATAAGGTTTTTGCACGTCGAAAAAATATATAGCCGGGGGGCGCGGCCGCCGCCGCCGAGATACTCCTTTACGCGGCTTATGCCCGAAAACATATCCTTGTCGACCTTGGTGTTGACGTTTATGCCGTGATCCGAAAACAGCTCCGCGACGCTTTTGGACGCCGCCAGGGTGCGCTGCGACGCCGCCGAATCTATAAGCGCTCCGTAGCGGCCGAACGCGTCGGTATGCCACCCCAAATCGCCGCTGATTTCCTTAATGCGGGCGGCGTGGTAGCTTACGTCGCGCATCGCCTCGTAATGCTCGGCTATGACGTAGACCGTGCCGTCGCCGTCGACGGCGTACCAGTGCGCCGACAGCGGATTGTTAAGCCCGGGGTCGATCGAGATATTATTAAACCACGCGGACGGCGCCGCGAACGGCTCTATAACGTGCGTATTTTCGCAAAATTCGGGGTAAACGAGGCCCTTCGCCTCCGAAAATTTGCCGTAGCGGCGGCTAAGCAATTCCGATTGGCTCATCGTCTTACTTACGCTTTCGATTTCGGCGGGATCCAAATAGGGGTTGTCCGCCCATTCCATAACGATATGCCACACCTGCGGATCGGCGTCCTCGTTCATATAAATTTTGTTGTAGATAAACGTCAGACCCATAAGGGGCGTCATCGTGCCGAATATGTCGCCCTTGCGGTCGACTACGCGCATACGGCACTCGTCGTAAATGTCCTTGGGCGGCTCCTCGTCGAACCACACAAAGTCGAGCGACGCGCCCGCGAACTTGTCGCGGCTCATCTCGCAGCTCTTAAACCCGATTTTGGACACGCCGCCGAATACGTTTTCGACGGCGATATAGTCGATTACGCCGCCCGAAGGATTGTCCTTATTGCCGCTCGTCATAACGACGTCGCGCACCCATTCGGGATTTATGTACGAGAGAATTTTTTGCTGCGCCACGTCGCGCTGTACCGCCGACGACACCGACACCACCCACCCGAAAACGTCCGCGCGGTTTTGGCGGTAAGGATGATTGCCGCGCGCCATATAGACCGCCTCGGCGGCGCCGCACTCCGTTTTGCCGCTGCGGTTGCCGCCGAACACCCAGCGGTTGCGGCATAAACTCTTGTGAAAAAGCAGCTGCTTTTGGTGAACCGTTCCGGTGTTGTAACAGGCGAGCCTGTTTTGCTCGCGGAATTTTTGGCGGCGGCGGTCGAGCCGCGCGACCGCCCTTATAATTTCTTTTTCGCGTTCGTTCATTTAACAATCCCTCCGATTTTACGCACCCCGAAACTTCGGCATTTTTCGGCAAAATCCCGCGAAATGCGGCGGCGGGTTTGCGGTAGAATATATATGTATGCGACGCCGCTATCAGCGCAAAAACACGTCCGCGGCGCGGTTTAAGACCGCCGCGACGCCGTTCAGAACCGTTATTTGCCTTTTGACGGCCTTTTTGACGTTTGCGGGCTGTTTTGTACGCCCCGAACGCGCGGCGGTGAGCGCGGGCGACGGCGCCGTTATTTACGCGTATTTGCCCGCCGACGTTACGCTTTTCAGTATGGGCGCGGACGGCGTTTACAGCCCCGTTTGCGTGCTGCCCGCGACGTATTTTGCCGCGCTTTTGGACTCGCCCGACCTTGACGCCGAGTATATCCGCGTGAGCTACCTCGACATTACCGGCTACGTTTTGCGGCGCGAAATCGAGCCCGTGGACTACGAGCCCGTTACCAAATACGCCGACCGCGCTCTTATAGCCGACAACGACGGCTCCGCCGCCGTTATGCGCGAGTCGCCCTCGCACGACGGCGGCGGCGCAAGCGCCCTTATTCAAAACGGCACGCGGCTCCTTTGCTACGGCACGGCCGAGGGCACCGCGTGGCGCGAACAGCTAAAAAAGGAATGGTATTACGCGCGGGCGGGAAGCGGCGAAAACGCCGAGCGCGGCTACGTGTATTATCTGCAAGTAATCGCCGAACCCGTAACCCCGAACGTTATCGAAAAGGTCGCAAAGCCGCCCGAAACCCCCGACCCGCCCGCCGTCGCTCCCTCTCCCCCGCAATTTACGCAAGCTTCGTCGACCGTGATTATAATCTGCCTTTGCGTTCCCGCCGCGCTCATTATGCTGTTTTTATTCTACGGCGGCAACGGCGGCGGCGGCAAGCGCGCGCCGCGAAGCGGAAAATGAAAAGCGCGGGAACGGCGAACGGCAGGATATCCAAGCGGCTAATCTTAATAGTTTAGCCGCTTAAAAACCGTTTTTTTAATCGGTTAAAGCTTATCGGCAAGTCCCTCGAATTCCCCTCCGGGGAGTGCCTCGCCCGCCGCAATCGGCATATCCCTCGAATTCCCCTCCCCGGAGGGGAATTTTAAATAGCCGCCGCTAAATGGCGACCGCCAAGCCGGGCGGCGGCTCGGGGAGCTGTCGGGGCGGCTCCCGATTTTTATCGCCGTCGGGCTTTTGTCCGCTCCCTTTCTTTGCAAGCTCCGCGCTTGCCGGGGCTTTCTTTTTGGCGCGGTCGCTGCGGTTAAGATAGGCGGCGTAAATAGCGGCGGCGGGCGCAAGCCCCGAATAGTCGCGGTTAAGGCGCGATTCGGTGTAGCCGTAAGCCGCCAAAATTACGGCGCATTTGTCGACGGTCTTGTCGAGCCGCCGCATAGCCGTGGTGGACGTTATACCAAAGCCCGCCGCCGCCGCGGTGTAGGAACGCAAATGGGCGTAGCTTTCTAACAGCGCGAACTCCTGCCCCGTCAGTCCGCGCTTTAACGCGTCGTAAAGCAGCTTCAAATTTATCAAGAGCGCCTTTTGGTCGTTCAGCCTTATAATCTCGACGCACTGCGAATACGTGTCGCCGTAAAGCCGCGCCGCAATGCGCTCGACCTTTTTGTCCACAAGGCGCACAAGCCCGGCAAGCCTTTTCCTTATGTACAAAATGCATAAAACCCAAAACTTTGTATTGTCCACGTCCCTGCTCCTATTTTTGATATTTTTATCATACCATATCATTGTTGACAGCTGTATGTCAACAATCGCTTTTCGGTGCAAAAACAGCGCGGTTTTTTTTGTCGAATTTTGTCTTTTGAATAAAAAAACGCCCTCCGACGCGCGTCGGACGGGCAAAAATGCGGGTTTATAGCGGCAATTTTAACGGTTTAACCGCTCCGCAGAGGGGAATTTTGGGGAATTGCCGAGTGAGGCGGACAAACCAAGTGCGATGACAAACTTTATTCATCTATTTTATTGACTTTATCTTGTATTTCGATATTGCAGCCGTAGGGGTTGCCGTCGCCCGTGATTGCCGTGATTTTGCCGGACAAAATAAAGCCGTTGCCGAAGGCGCGCAAGAGCTTGAACGCCAATTCCTTTTTGATATAACCGAGCGTTTTGTAAAAAACTCCGCTTATGACCTCGGCGGCTTCGGGATATTCGGCGGTCGGCTTGTGTTCGACCGTAACCGCGT
>JAISMM010000061.1 GCA_031276725.1 Clostridiales bacterium
GGGGAATTCAAGAAACGCGCCGAGAGCGGCGGACAGACAATTTTTCTCTCAACGGCTTGTCTGTCGCAATCGGCATATCCCCTAAATTCCCCTCTATGGTGGGGTGGCAACGAAGTTGCCGGGGTGGTTCATCCCCCTAAAACATCCCCCCACCCCTGCTATAACCACATTAATTAACCCCCCCCGGCAACTTCGTTCCCACCCCTCCCCGGAGGGGAATTCAAGAAACGCGCCGAGAGCGGCGGACAGACAATTTTTCTCTCAACGGCTTGTCTGTCGCAATCGGCATATCCCCTAAATTCCCCTCTATGGAGGGGTGGCAACGAAGTTGCCGGGGTGGTTCATCCCCCTAAACCCAACCGCTAAAAAATTCCCCTTTATGAAAACTCCGAACAAGTTTAGTCGGCTTTAAGACGCGTCTTTTTTGCTATAAATTGCCTTCTTTTTTTGACAATAGCGATGCTATTGCCTGCAAAAATAAGTCAATTTCTATCTAAAAAATCCGTTGCCTTAAACCCGCCCCACTTGTCCGTAGTTTTCTATGGAGGGGTGGCGGCGTAGCCGACGGGGTGGTTAAACTACTAAAACCTCAATCCAAATTCCAAACAAAAAAAATAAAAATTAAAAAATCAAGGAGATTAAAAAAATGAAAAAACATATACTAAAATTTTTTACGGTACTTTTGACGTTCGCGTTAACCTTCGCTATGTTCGCCGCGTGCGCGGGGGGGGGTGCGAAGGGCGATAAAGGCGATAAGGGCGACCCCGGTCCCCGAGGCGAGCAAGGCGTCGACGGCACGGCCGGAACGGACGGCCTTGACGGCGACGACGGCGCGACCGGTGAAAAAGGCGACAAGGGCGACAACGGCAAGGACGCGCTTTCGCTTATTAAGCCGCAAAACCTGTCGGCGGGCGACAACGTTTTTACTACGGTCGTCTATCACGACTTTTATAACCTGCTCGACAACCCGCGCGTAACGCCCGGCGAATACGTAGTGCTTATAGGCGGCACGTGGGACACTAACACAAAGAACGTTATCGGTCTTGTGGACGAGGTCGCCAAGGCGAAAGGCATAGACGAAATTTACCTGTTCGACCCCAAGCTCGACAGCGGACTGTCCGAACAAATCGTCGGCAGAATCGCAAGCGGCCCCAACGCGGGGCGCGTGGGATACACCTACAACAATACCGATTACGTTTACGACGACCTTGACATAAGTAAATATAAGGTCGGCGCCAATCAGACTCTTTTGCAAAAATTAGAGTCCGCGATCGACGACGCTAGCGAAACAAAGCTGCAAAAGAACGAGGACGGCTCGCTTGTTACTCCGCAAATTCTTGTCATCCAAAAGCAAGAGGATACCGCCGTTCCCGCGACCGCCGATGAAAGGGCGACCGAGCCTTATAACAAAGTCGAGTACGACGCGCCGATAGCGGATTATACCAAAACCAATGCCGCTTATACGACCGCGACGGGACTCCCCCACGACGGCGAGCTTGTTAAAACCGAATTCAGCACAAGGCAAGCCGTTATAAAGGAGTCGTTTGTGCTAAACGACACCGCTCTGCCCTTTTACACCGCCGCGAGGGGCTTTGTCGAGGTTTTGGACGCTGTCCCCTTTGTAACGGCGTTAGGCACGTTCTTTGACGCCAATATCGGCGCGGGCGATGCGATAGATACGGCCGCCTTAAAGCCGTTCGAAGTCTTTACCGTAAAAAACCAAGCGCAAAAAAGCGGCGGCGGCACTACGCGCCTTTTGACGAACACTAACGCCAAGGGCGAAAAGCTGTTTGTTACGCTGTCGTTCGAGGAACTTTTGACGGTTCTTGAAAGCGATTCCGAACAGCTTATCTATTGGGGCGGTATGTGGTGCCCCAACAGCGCGGTCTACTATAACGCCGTGCAAAAAGCCGCGCTCGACGCGGGCTACGAGGGGCAAATTTATCTGTTCGACCCTAAACTCGACGGGAGCGGCAAAAATATCCGCAGCGCCGATTCGGCGTCCACCGACAGCGCGGCCGGAAACCATTCAAGGCTCTACGCCTATATCCTCGAAAACTACCTGCCCGATTATGTAAGCAGATGGAACACCGAGGGAACCTACACAAAACGCATTTTTTATACGGGTAGCAATAATGGCTACGACGGCCGCGGTTCAACTCCCCGCCTCAACATAAACGGCAAGTACTACACGCGCATTTGCGTACCCAATATTCTTGTCTACAACAACTCCGTCGAGGGCAAAATTATCGACTCGTTCGAGTCCGAACTCTCTTGGGGTACCTCCGCTACGGGAACGGGCGGCGTAACCAACCCCGATTCCGTTTCGTACAAGTTCCGCAAGACGTCGCTCGACAACCTGTTTGCAAAGGCCGGCCTTGCCGACGAATTTGTAAAAGAGGGCTACACCGTTACGAGCACGATTCGCGGCCTCGACGTAACCTTTAACGCCGTTAAGGACGATACCGATTCCTTTACCTTAACGTCTTACTACTACGACGACGCTACGGCGGCGGCAACCTTCCCCGGCGACGGCTACCCCTACAACCTCGAATCGGCTACCGGCACGGTTCTAACAAAAACCGACAGCCTTGCCAACCTCAAATACTCCCACGTCGGCACCGCCGCAAACTCAATCTTTACCGCCACGTGGAACGACTATTACACGGGTTTTAGTCTAGCCTAATTCCGTTCTTTCCGCGCCGCCGAAAACTCCGGATAAGTGCGGCGGGTTTAAGGCGGCGAATTTGTTAGATAGAAATTGACTTGTTTTTGCGGGCAATAGCGCCGCCGTTGTCAAAAAAAAGGTAATTAGCCGACGATGAGCGCCTTGCTTGCAAGGGACGCGAAAAGTCGCCGGTAAAAGGTTTACCTTTTATTTACGGCAAAAAGACGCGTCTTAAACCCGCCTAAACTTGTCCGGAATTTTCAAACAAGCCTCAACCCTTTGCCGCCGCGCGAAAAGCGCCTACTACACGGCTATCCCCTAACCTACTACCTTATTTTAATCTAGCCCTCACAAATCCATATTACCTCCCAAAACAAAGCGCCCCGCGCAAGGCCTTTCGCCGCGCGGGGTGTTTTGTATTAAAACCGACCGTTAGTCTAACAAATCGCGCGAACGCCGGCGGTATCAAAAACTCCGAATAAGCCCGTCGGCTTTAAGCCGTCTAAGCTTGTCCGGAGTTTTCCCGAACGTCCGAAACGGCCGCGTCCGCCGCCAAATATTCTTCGAGCTTTTCGCGTATCGATTCGCCGCCGCATAGCGGAACCGCGCCGCGCATCGTATAACAAGCTTGCCGCGTGATTAAAAATAATGTCGAACGGCTCGCCGTTAAGCTTATCGCCGTCCGCCGCCCACATACCGCTCCCCTACAAAATTATATCCCTATCCATACTTACGGTATGAGCCGAACAATATATTTCCGTTCCGCCGTATCGGACGGCGGCGCGACCGACAACCACCGCCACGGCGGCAAAATCAGCCCTGTCTTTTATACCGTCCGTACAAAACCCACGCGGCGATTTGAGCGGCGGCGCGACCGACAATCAGCGCCACGGCGCGACCCACAATCAGCGCGGCGGCGCGACCGACAATCAGCGGCGGCGCGACCCACAATCAACGCCACGGCGGCAAAATCAGCCCCGTCTTTTATACCGTCCGTACAAAACCCACGCGGCGATTTGAGCGGCGACGACGGCGGCGGCGAGCGCGGCGTAGATTATAAAAATTATCAAAAAGCCGAGCGACGAGGTTACGCCGCCGTCGGGCAGTATAAAGCGCGGCTGGCTAAGCCAAACGGCCATAGTTCCGATAAGCGCGTACAGCAAATAAATATCTATCGCGACGACCGCGGCTGTTACGGCAATCCTAATAATCTTTTTTGTTTTGCCGCTCATTCGGCTTCCTCTTGCAAGACCGCTTGTATAAAATTGCCGTCCTCATCTAAAAATCCCGTGGGTAAAGCCGGCTCGACGGCGCGATCCGTCTCGGCGGCGGAATAATTTTCGATTTGACGCTTCAGCTTGTTGGGCGTAACCACGCCGTCCACAGCCAAAGCGTCCCGCCCCGCGGCGGAATTCCAAAGCGACATGGCGAATTTTGAGCAGTTTTCGCCGAAAGTCCAACGGTCGTTGCCGCGCATATAGTCGGCCATCGCGGCGATACCGTCGGCGGTAACCGGCTTTGCCAGCGAGATTACGCCCTTGTAATGCCCGATACTCATATAACGCGCTTCGACGTTGTACCAAATGCCCCAATGCGCGCGCTGACCCCACGTGCCGATAGTGATTTCCTCGCCCGGCAAAAGCCGTAACCCCGGCAGCTCGACGGCGGCGTCGCCCGTATTAGAGAGCGAAACGAACGCGTGCCCCAAATTAGGCAGCAAAAAGACCCTTTCGCTGTCGCCGTCGTAGGCGTAGACGCGCAAAACCGCCGCCGCCGCGCCCGCAGGCTCCGCGAGAGTCTTGTTTTTAGCACCCCCCCCCGCGCATCCGGGCGTCAAGAGCGCCAAACATATTACGATTGTAACAACAAAGCGTTTCACTTATGGTATTATTATAGTACATATCGCCCCGTTTGTCAACCGTTAGTATGAATAAATATGCGGACGGAAATTCCGGACGGAAATTCCCCCTTGGAAAAAACTTTGAAAGTCGCCGCGTGATAATTAATGACTTTTACCGTTTAATAATCTCTCTCGATAGTCCGTCCGCCGCTATCTGCATATCCCAAAAAATTCCCCCTCGGTGGAATGCCCCGCCCTCAAAATTCCCCTCTATGGAGTGCCTCGCCCGTGTATACGGGCTTAGCTCGCAAGCTCGCCCGCCCTACAAACGGTTTCACCGTTTGACGGCTCGGTTCGTGGCAACGGAGTTGCCGGGGTGGTAAGGGTTTTTGTAGGCGACATACATAAACCGTCGTACGGCGGACAAGCAACCACCCCGGCGCGAACGCGCCACCCCTCCATAGAGGGGAATTCAAGAAACGCGCCGAATGCTTATGAATAACTTTTGCCGTTTAAAAATCCCATCTCAATAGTCCGTCCGCCGCTATCGGCATATCCCAAACATTCCCCTCTATGGAATGCCCCGCCCTCAAAATTCCCCTCTATGGAGGGGTGGCAACGGAGTTGCCGGGGTGGTAAGGGTTTTTGTAGGCGACATACATAAACCGTCGTACGGTGGACAAGCAACCGCCCCGGCGGCATTCGCGGCACGGACCGAGCCGTCAAACGGCTTCGCCGTTTGCAGGGCGGGCGAGCTTGCGAGCTAAGCCCGTCAACAAGGCGCGGCACTCCATAGAGGGGAATTCAAGAAACGCGCCGAGTGCGGCAGACACTCCATAGAGGGGAATTTTTGGGATATTCCGCAAAAAAATAAAAAATTTGCAACAAAAAATAATTGTTGACATACAGGTGTCAACAATTATGTGTTATAATATGGGTATAGTAGGAGGTAAGGCTATGAATTACAAGAGCTTTTTAACAATCGAAAGGCGCGGCGAGGGTTACTGCGTAACGCTTTTGAACAAAAACGGCAAAAGGCTGTCGACAAAGACGACCTTCCCCGTAAAGGAAGTCGCCGCCCTCAACGCTTTGCGGTTTGCGGAAACGACCAAGCTGCCGCTTGTCATTTAGCACGGCCGCCACAACAAAAATTCCCCTCCGCCGGGGGGAATTTTTGAGAACTTCCGAGTAAAGTCGAACAGGGAACCACCCCGCCGGCATTCGCCGCCACCCCTCCGTAGAGGGGAATTTTTGGGAATAGCCGATTGCGGCAACGCCGAGCGACCGATAATCAACCGCGCCGACGGACAACTCCGTACAAGCGGGACGACTTTAAGTCGCCGGATTTTTTAGACGGAAATTGACTTGTTTTTGCGGGCAATAACGCCGCTATCGGCAAAAAAGGGTGATTTTCCGGCAAAAAAAGGCGATTCTACGGCAAAAAAGACGCGTCTTAAAGCCACTTAAACTTGCCCGGAGTTTTCCGTCGGCGCGGTATTATTTGAATTCGTACATCGACATAGGCAGTTCGGCGTCGTCGATTCTGAATAGTTTTTCGCCTTGGGCTTGAAACGCGAATGTGCTTATGTCCGTCGTGATAATAAACAAGGCGTTAATAACCGACCCGCCTTTAACATAGCAATACGCCCATTTGACTACTTTCTTGACCAGTACCGCGCCCGCGACTTGCGCCATAACGGTATAATCCGTCCCGGGCGTCAGTAGCTTGTCGAACGCCCGATTGGCAAGCGCTTCCTTTACGGCGTTAATACCGGCCGCACCGACCGCTTTTGCGGACAGCACCGCGAACACGATCATACATGCAAGAAAAAGCGCGTCCAAAATCAAAAAATAGAGCGATCTGAAAGTCGCAAATCCCGCTATAACAAATAAACCGGCGGATACTTTTACCAAAAATTTATATAACCCGACCTTATTGCGCATATCGACTCATTACCGCTCCATTCGTTACTTTTTTGCCGCGCCCGGGCTTTATTTTTCGCCGTACTTGTCTTCGTCCGCCCACGAATACATCTTGCGGAGCGATTCGCCGACCTTTTCGAGGGGGCTTTGGGCTTCGTTGCGGCGCATGGTGTTAAAGCGGGCGCGGCCGTTGTTGTTTTCGGCGATCCAGTCGCCCGCGAATTTGCCGTCCTGAATATCTTTCAGGACGCGCTTCATTTCCTTTTTGGTTTCGTCGGTGATAATGCGCGGGCCTACGGTGTAGTCGCCGTATTCGGCGGTATCCGAAACGGAGTAGCGCATAAACTTAAAGCCGCCGCGATAAATAAGGTCGACTATGAGTTTCATCTCGTGTACGCACTCGAAGTACGCGCTTTCGGGGTCGTAGCCCGCCTCGACGAGCGTTTCGTAGCCCGCCTTCATAAGCGCGGTTACGCCGCCGCAAAGCACGGCCTGTTCGCCGAACAAGTCCGTTTCGGTCTCGTTCTTAAACGTGGTTTCAAGCACGCCCGCCCTTGCCCCGCCTATGCCGAGAGCGTACGCGAGCGCGATGTCGAGCGCCTTTCCCGTCGCGTTTTGCTCTATCGCCACAAGGCAGGGAACGCCCTTGCCCTCGACGTACTCGCTGCGGACGGTATGCCCGGGGCCCTTGGGCGCGATCATAAACACGTCGATCCCCTTGGGTGGAACAATCTGCTGAAAGTGAATGTTAAAGCCGTGGGCGAACGCCAGCGCCTTGCCCTCGGTCAGATTCGGCTCGACGCTTTCGCGGTAGACCTTAGCCTGCTTTTCGTCGGGAATAAGCATCATAATAACGTCCGCCGCCTTGGCGGCCTCGGCGACGCTCAAAACTTTAAGCCCCGCCTTTTCGGCCTTAGCCTTGGACTTTGAGCCCTCGTGAAGCCCCACGATAACCCTCACGCCGCTGTCGTGCAGATTGAGCGCGTGCGCGTGTCCCTGCGAGCCGTAGCCGATAACCGCGACCGTCTTCTTTTTTAGAACGTCGAGGTTGCAGTCGTGTCGATAGTAGATTTTAGCCATTTTTGTATAACTCCTTATTTTGTCCGTATTGATACCTATATTATACAGATATTATATTTGTTTGTCAAACCTCTTGACGGAAAAGTCGGAATTATTTATAATAAAGCTATGGATAAATCGAAGCTTACCGATCCGCTTTACGGAATCGGGCTGTTTAAGGACGTTTTAACGGACGGCGCGGCGCGCGCGATGCGCACCCTCGTTTACGGCGACCCCGACCCCCGAACGCGCGCGGAGGCGGCGGCGGAGCTTTTTTGCTCGCTTGCGAACGGAGGCGGCGGCGCGGTGCGCTCCGTTTGGGACTGCCTGTTCGGGCGGCTTGCGCTGAGCGAAAATCCGTTTTCGGCGGCGTTAGCGCGCGGCAAGGAGCCGGCGGTAGCGTTGACTGGACGGGCAAAATACGAGTACGGCGCGGTAACGGAATTGGCGGAGCTGCTAAACTACTCCGCGCTTGCCGAATACGGAATCGAGCGCGGCGAAAAAAAGGATTTTTCCGCGCTTGTAAACGCGTACAAAACTAACGGCTGCGGCGTATTCGCAAAAAGTAAGGCGTTCGGGTGGGACGGCGCGTCAAAGCGGCTTGTTCCCCTATATAACCTTAACCCCATCCGATTAGACGGCCTTAAAGATTACGCGGACGAAAAAGCCGCCGTCAAAAATAATACGGAGTCGTTCCTAAACGGATTGCCCGCCTGCAACGTTCTGTTGTACGGCGACCGCGGAACGGGAAAATCAAGCACGGTTCACGCCCTGTTAAACGAATACGGCGATAAAAATCTGCGGCTTATCGAGCTAAAAAAGAGCGACGCCGCCGACCTTACCGCCGTAATAAACCTTATAAGCGGACTTTTGTTTAAATTTATCGTATTTTTCGACGACCTGACGTTCGCCGAATCGGACGAAAGCTACGGCGCGGTCAAGGCGGCGTTAGAGGGCAGCGTTGTCAAATGCCCGAATATGCTCGTCTACGCAAGCTCCAACCGCCGCCACCTTATAGCCGAAACCCGCGCCTCGCGCGAAAACGGCGTGCATCTGTCGGACTCGTTCGAGGAACAGCTGTCGCTTTTCGACCGCTTCGGACTCGTCGTAACCTACCTTAACCCCGACAAAAACGGCTTTTTATCGGTATTAAAGCAAATCCTGTCCGACCGCAAAATTTCCGTCCCCGACGCCGAACTCGCCCTTTCCGCCGAGCGCTACGCTCTTCAAAAAGGCGGCCGCTCGCCCCGCGCCGCCAAACAACTCGCCGACATAATCGAATCGTCGTTAAAGCCGTAACCGCTTAAAAAATTGTTTGCCTCGCCATACGGCGTTTTTATTCGGCCGCTTTTTAGTAATCAAACCACCCGCCGCCAAAGTCGGCACGAACCGAGGGAACTTTTTGAGACGCAACAATGGCGACGGACAAACCATTGAGAAAGATTGTTAAAGAGCAAAAGCTATCAATACCGCCCCCGCCGATAAACGGCAAGCCGTTTGGCGGCTCGAGCGCGCGCGTATATTTAATACGTAAACAAAGAAAACTCCGAATAAGCGGCGCGGCTTAAAGTCGCCTAAGCTTGTCCGGGGTTTTCGAGAGTGGGGTTTTGGATTTGACGTCATCAACGGGCTTGTTGAGCGCCCTACATTTTGAAAAACTTTTGAGCTTCCTTATGGCCGAGGTCGGCGGCCTGCTTTATATAGCTTTCGCCACGAACCTCGTCGCGGACGGTGCCGGCGCCCGTGAAAAAGCAGATGCCCAAATTATAGAGGGCGTCCTCGTTTTTGGCTTTAACGGCCTCGTTGAACCAATAAAAGGCCCGACTGAGATCCCGCTCGATTTCGGCGCCGTAGTAGTACATTTCGCCCAAGGTATTTTGCGCGGCGTCGTCGCCGGCGTCGGCAAGAGCGGTAAGCTCGTCGACGTACGCCCAAAATTCGCGTTCCTTTTTTTCGGTGTCGTACTTGTCGACGATGGCGGCGTACTCGTCGGCGAGGCGGCGCTCGTGTTCGACGGTTTCCGGCGTTATGCCAAGCTCCGCGTCGTACGCCGCGCGTTTGGCGTCGTCGGAGATAACGGAGTAGGCAAGCTCGAGTTTTTCCAGCTTTTTGACGCTTTTTTCGTCGCCGAGCGCGATTTTGCTTTCGTAGCGCTTCTTTAAGCGGTCGTAATTGGCGGTTATAATGTCGGGAGCCGTCCAACAAAGAACGCCTAACACGCCGTAGTGCGTATCCCTGACCGCCTTTTGATCCTCGTCGAGTTTAATGTTGCGCTCGGCGATTATGCGCTCGACGGTGCTTTCGCGGTCGGCGCTTTGCTCGCGCTCCTCGAATTCCGCGATGCGCTGTTTGAGCGAAATATTTTCGGCCTGCTTTTCGCGCAAAGCGTCCTCGGCGGCTTTGAGCTTTTGAGTAAGGCCGTCGGCGGTCTCTCTTAACGACCGCAGGGATTCGGCGTCCCGCGCTCTTTGCGCGTCCGTTTCGGCCTTGACTTTTTCGACCAAAGCGCCGTATTCGCGGGCCTTTTCGCTCTTGCCCGACTCGGCCGCCTCTAACGCAAGCCGTTCGTTTTCGGCAATCTTATCCTTTAACCGCGCCGTCAGCGACTCGATGTCCTTGTCGGCGTCGGAAAGCTCCTTTTGAATCTCGCGCAGCTTTTTGCCGTAAGCGGCTTGCTCCTCGCGGTAGCGGCGTTCGGTCTCGGCAAAGCGCGCGCTCGAATCGCTATAGCCCTTGGTGTAGCCGTTATTGTACGCCTTACTGATATTCTTTTCGAGCTGGGCGCGCTGCGCCGCCATAGCCTGCGCGGCAAGGTCGATGCGCGGATTGCCGGTGGGCGCGGCCGTCGGGCGGGGCGGCGGAGTCGCGGCCTTGCGGGCGGCAAAAGGCTGCTCGGCGCGCGTAAAAATAGGAGCGTTCAGCTTTTTGTCGTATTCGGCCCGCGCTTTGGGGTCGGACAACAGCCCGTATGCCTCGTTGACCTCCGCCAGCCCGGCGGCGGCGGCGGGATTGTTTCGGTTCAAATCGGGGTGCAGCGCCTTAGCCTTAGCGCGGTAGGCCTGCTTGATATCTGCGTCGGACGCGGTTTCCCTGACACCGAGTATTTTGTAGTAATTTTTCATCGGCATAACTATTATACGACATTTTTCAATTTTTGTCGAGTAATTTTACGTTTATATTTTTTTAATATTTTGACGGCGAAAACTAATGAATTTCATAAACCGCAATAGTACCTCACACCGTAATACGGCGCAAACAGAAGCGGAAACGCGATTCCGCCCGCGCCGAAACTAAATCCCGCTCTAAACCACTCATCCAAGGACTTGCCTTCGTTCAGCAAATACGAATTCCGGACGGACGGAATCATAAAAAAAAGCCGCAAATTAACGATTACGCAAGAGTAGATCTTAAAATAGTTCCACTCCGGCGAATTATCGAGGAAGTACGGCAAAACAAGTATTCCCGTCAATAGCGACGACGCAATTAAAACGATCGCCTTGTTTTTTAGATTATCGCGTCTTTTCAATATTTTATTTTCTCTAAATTCAATGGACGGCATTTTCTCTCCGTGCAAAACCTACTTTCCTCTAATACCCTTAATAAAATAGGCGACAGACAACTTGGCGACGGGGATCATTCCTACCACTAACAATATAAACCCCACCACAGACACCACATCGCTAGTCGTTTTGTAGTGATACTGCAAATAAAACCTCGAAACCGCTAACGCTGCTATCCCAACAATAGAAAATATTAGAAAAACAAAACTGATCTTTTTTTTGAAAACATAATAAAAAGACTGGACAAAGAAAAAGAACGCAAATAAATATATTAAAATACGAATTGTCACCAACTAAAATTCCTAACATCCTCGCACAGGGCATTCCATGCTGACCTAACACCACTGCCCGCAAACTACGCGCGAATCGAAAACCCACACCTTTACGTACTTATATTATAGTATATACCGAACGGCTTGTCAATATTTTTGGGGAAATTTTTTCATTTTTTTGGAAAAATTACAACGGCGCTAGTA
>JAISMM010000014.1 GCA_031276725.1 Clostridiales bacterium
CCGATATACCGCCTGCAAAGCCCCTTACCACCCCGCCGCCGTTCGGCGGCACCCCTCCCCGGAGGGGAATTTTGGGGAATTACCGAGTGCGATATTAATAACTTTTGCCGTTTAATAATCTTTCTCAACGGCTTGCCCGCCGCTATCGGGGAATTGCTAAAATTCACCTCTATGGAGGGGTGGCGCGTTAGCTCCGGGGTGGTTGATAGTTTATGTAGCCGGTTTATAAGGTAGGTGATTGTCCACCGCACTGCCGCCCGATATACCGCCTGCAAAGCCCCTTACCACCCCGCCGCCGTTCGGCGGCACCCCTCCATAGAGGGGAATTTTAGGGAATAGCCGAATAATTATTAATAACTTTTGCCGTTTAATAATCTTTCTCAACGGCTTGCCCGCCGCACTCGGGGAATTGCTAAAATTCTCCGCTATGGAGTGCCTCGCCTTGTTGACGGGCTTAGCTCGCAAGTTCGCACGCCCTACAAACGGCTTCGCCGTTTGACGGCTCGGTTCGTGGCGGCGAATGCCGACGGGGTGGTTGAGGGTATTTATAGGCGGCTTTGCGGCGGGTAAATATGTATACTTTGGGTCTTTTTTGGCGGGAAATTCGGTAGGGAAAGTAGGGAAATCCCTACTTTCCCTACCAAATTAAAAGCGACCGATACCTGTCGGTTACTCCGCGACCGCAAAAAACCGCCTCGGCGCAAAAAAATTGCGCAACGAAAACGGATTGTTGACATACAGCTGTCAACAATTATATGCTATACTGCAATTAAGAGCGGAAAATATAATGCGGGGCAAAAAATTCGCGTCCTAAAACCGATTAAGCTTGTTTAGGAGTTTTCGGAAAACGCCTAATAAGCGGGGCGGCATTAATGCGGCGGTTTTTTTAGTCAGAAACCGAATTGTTTTTGCATGCGATAGTTGCGCTATCGGCAAAAACAAGAAGGCGGTTTATAGCAAAAAATTCGCGTCCTAAAACCGGCTAAGCTTGTTTAGGAGTTTTCGGAAAACGCCTAATAAGCGGGGCGGCTTTAAGGCGGCGGATTTTTTAGACGGAAACCGACTTGTTTTTGCAGGCGATAGTTGCGCTATCGGCAAAAAAAGAAGGCGGTTTATAGCAAAAAAGACGCGTCTTAAAGCCGGCTAAGCTTGTTTAGGGGTTTTCGAGCGGGGCGGCGAATTGGCTGTTGTAGAGTCGGGCGTAGAAGCCGTTTTTGGCCAAAAGTTCGGCGTGGGCGCCGCTTTCGATAATGTCGCCGTCGTTCATCACCAAAATAACGTCGGCGTCCATAATCGTGGAAAGGCGGTGGGCGATTACAAAGCTGGTGCGGCCCTCGGTCATTTCGGCGAAGGCGGCGGTTATGCGGCGTTCGGTTCGGGTGTCGATGCTCGAAGTCGCCTCGTCCAAAATAAGCATGGGGGGCATAGCGAGCATTACGCGGGCGATGCACAAAAGCTGCTTTTGCCCCGCGCTTATGTTTGCGCCATCCTCGCTTATAAGGGTGTTATAGCCGTCCTTGGTCGTCATAATAAAGCGGTGAATTCTGGCGCGTTTTGCCGCCGCCTCGATTTCGGCAAGCGTGGCGTCCTCCTTGCCGTAGGCGATATTTTCGGCGATAGTGCCGTAAAAAAGGCGGCTGTCCTGCAAGACCATACCGTAGCAGGCGCGGAGCGAGGCGCGTTTAACCGAGTCGATCGCCTTGCCCGAAACGGTTATGCGGCCGCCGTCGGGGTCGTAAAAGCGCATAAGCAGGTTTATGAGGGTGGTTTTGCCGCACCCCGTGGGCCCGACTATCGCGATTTTTTGACCGTTGGCGACCGATATGTTAAAGTCGCGTATCAGCCGCCGCGTCTTGTCGTACGAGAACGAAACGTGTTCCGCCGTAACGGTGCCGTCGCATTTTTCGAGCGCGGGAAGGTCGGCGTCGCTCGGCTCCTCTTGCTCGTCGACGACCTGCAAGCAGCGGCGCAACGACGAAAACGCGGCTTGAAGCTCGGTTACCACGCCTGTAATTTCGTTGAACGGCTTGGAGTATTGGTTGGCGTACGACAGAAAACTCGAAAGATTGCCGACCGTGAACGCGAGCGGATTCGCCATAACGATAAGCCCGCCCGCAACCGCAACCGCCGCGTAGACTATGCCGTTGACAAAGCGCGTGGAGGGGTTTGTGATCGACGAAAAGAACATCGCGCCCACGCCGTATTTTTGAAGCTCCGCGTTAATTTGCTCAAAGCGCTCCTCGGCGCGTTCCTCGTACGAAAACGCCTTGACGACCTTTTGACCGCCGATAAGCTCCTCGCAAAGCCCCGACATTTTGCCCCGCGCCTCGGCCTGACGGCGGAACATATTGTGGCTCCGCTTTGCGATGAACCACGCGACGAATATCGACAGCGGAGTAAGCACCGCCACTATCGCCGCGATCAGGGCGTTTAGCGCGAACATAAAAACGACCGTTCCCGCCACCGTAACGACGCCCGCGAACAGCTGTGTAAAGCCTTGAATAAGGCCGTCCGAAATCATATCGGCGTCGTTGACGATGCGGCTCATTATGTCGCCGTGCGAATTCGTGTCGATATACGAAACGGGCACGGCGTTCAGCTTGTCGAACATAGCGTTCCTTAGATCGCGGATCGCGCAAAACGACAGGCGGTTGGTGCAGAGCGTCGAAAAAAAGCGGAACGCGAAAACGACGAAAATAAGCCCGGCGAGCAGCCGCGCGGACGCGGTTATTTTTGCAAAGTCCGTGTCGTTCACGCCGACGATAGCGTCGACGGCGTCCCCTATCACGACGGGAATATAGAGCGTGGCGGCGGTTTGAATAAGGGTAAAGAGGAGCGCGGGCAGAAGCCAGCCCCAATACGGGCGCAAAAAGCCCCATAACCTTTTTAGGCAAACTATCGGCGGATACCGCTTGACTCCGGCGTCCGGCACGTCGTTTTGCTTTTCGAGATACGACATAAACAGCTGTTTTTTCATTTTGCCGCCGCCTCCGATTCCTGCGAGGAGCAGATTTCGCGGTAGACGGCGCAGTCGCGCAAAAGCCCGGAGTGAGCGCCGAGTCCGACGGCGCGGCCCTCGTCCAGCACCAAAATGCGGCTGCAAGCGCGTATGGAATTGGCGCGTTGCGAAACCGTTACGGCGGTAACCGTACGCCCGTCGGCGGCAAGAGCGCGCCTTAACGCCGCGTCGGTGGCGTAGTCGAGGGCGGCGGACGAGTCGTCTAAAATCAGAATTTTAGGCTCGCGGATTAGCGCGCGGGCTATGCACAGCCGTTGCTTTTGACCGCCGGAAAGGTTCTTGCCGCCCTGCTCGATCACCGCGTCTAGCCCGTCGGCGAGCGCGTTTACAAAGTCGGCGGCTTGCGCCGTTTGTAGCGCGCTCAGAATTTGCGCGTCGGTCGCGTCCGGCTTGCCCCACAAAATATTGTCGCGCACGGTGCCGTAAAAAAGCGTATTCGCCTGCGGCACGTAGCCGATCGCCGAACGCAAATCCTTTAACGCGTAGTCCTTAACGTTTGTTCCGAACACGCTTACGGCGCCGGACGTAACGTCGTAGAAGCGCCCTATAAGGTTGACGAGAGTAGTTTTGCCGGAGCCCGTCGAGCCGATAACGCCCAACGATTCGCCCGCGTTAAGCACAAAATTGATGCCGCCGAGCGACTCGGAGGCGTTGAGCGCGTAAGCGAAGCCGACGTCCTTAAATTCGATTGCGGGCGCGTCGCCGTCGGTACTTGGCGGCGGGGCGGGATTTTGCGGATCGCGTATCGCGGGCGTAACGTCGAGCGCCTCGTTGATACGCTTTGCGCACGCGGACGCCTTTGTGAAGATTACGATAAAGTTCGCCACCACGACGAGCGACAGCTGAACCTGAATAAGGTAGTTTATGAGCGCGACGATTTTGCCCTGCGTGAGCGTTCCGGAGTTTACCGAAAAGCCGCCGAACCAAAGCACGCATATGACGGCGAAATTCGCGAGCGCGTAGGTGAGCGGATTCAGAAGCCCCGCGATCGCCCCCGCCGCGCGGCTCGTTTTTGACAGCGTTTGCGCCGCGTCGCTAAAATCCGCCCTTTCGTCGTCCTCGCGCGAGAACGCGCGGACGACCCGCGCGCCGGAAAGATTTTCGCGCGAGAGCAGCGCCACGCGGTCGAGTTGTTTTTGTATTTTGCCGTACACGGGCGACGTGCGCGACATAATAATATAGAGCGAAACCGAAACCGCCGCCGCCATAGCGATAAATATAAGCGACAGCTTGGGGCTGATTATGACCGCCATAATTATGGAGCCGGCCGCGATAAGGGGCGCGCGCAGTACAAGCCTTATGAACATGGCGACGCCCGTCTGCGCCTGATTGATATCGTTGGTGAGCCTTGTAACGAGCGAGGGCGCGCCGAAGCGGTCGAGCTCGTCATAGCCGAATTTGTTTATGCGCGAGTAAAGCGTTTTGCGCAAATTCGTACCGAACCCCAGCGACGCCTTCGCCGCCAAATATTGGCACGACAGCGAAAACGCCAGCCCCGCCGCCCCGAGCGCAAGCATAGCGAGTCCCATATTTATTACGCGGAACTTGTCGCCCGCCGCGATGCCGCTATCTACGAGCGAGGCGACGGCGAGCGGAATTATAAGCTCGAACACCGCCTCCGCCAGCTTGAAAAACGGCCCCGCGATAGCGGCGGCGCGATAGCCCTTTAAAAATTTAATAAGCCGCAACATTTTTGAATTCTTTGTCCTCCTTATCATTATATCACAATCCTTTGCAAAAATATATTAAATTGCGTCCATTTTCTTGACTATTCCGCCCTTTTGTTTTATAATCGTTTATAAACCTTGGAGAATAGCTTTGGATAATCTGCGTTCTATGAAAATGCGGTCGCAGCCCGTGGGCAAATTGCTTTTGGGAATGTCGTTGCCCGCTATGTTTTCGATGCTCGTGCAGGCGCTTTATAACGTCGTGGACACGATTTTTGTCGCGCGGTTCGCGGGCGAGGACGGCATAACCGCGTTGTCGGCGGCGTTCCCTATGCAGCTGCTTGTGCTGTCGTTCGCGATAGGGATCGGCGTGGGCGCGAACGTCGCCGTGGCGAAAAGGCTCGGCGAGGGCAAGAACGCCGAGGCGAGCGAGGTCGCCAAAACGGGACTGTTTTTGGCGCTTATAACGTCGGCCGTTTTTATGATACTCGGGCTTACCGTAGTAAAGCCGTTTATAGCGTTCAGCGTGGGCGACGACGCAAGCGTGCGCAAGATGGGCGACGTGTACTTAACGGTGGTGATGACCTTTTCGGCGGCGTCGTTCGTAGAAATTTGCATTACCAAAATTCTGCAATCGACGGGCAATATGAAGGTCGCTATGATAAGCCAGCTTATAGGCGCGGGTACTAATATAGCGCTCGATCCGCTGTTCATTTTCGGCGTGGGGTTCTTCCCCGAAATGGGCGTTTTCGGCGCCGCGCTCGCCACGGTGATAGGACAAGCCGCCGCTATGACGTACGCCTTAATCGTCGCGTTTTTCAAAAAACAGGACGTTTCGCTGTCGCTGCGCCGCTTCCGTCCGCGCCGGCACAATATCGCGGCAATATGTATGATAGGCTTCCCCACCACCGTTATGAACTCCGTCAACAGCTTTACCATCATTATACTTAACGGCATTCTTAAAGCTATATCGCAGAGCGGAATCGCGATTTTGGGCGTATACTTTAAGCTGCAATCGTTCGTCTTTATGCCCGTGTTCGGCTTAACGCAGGGGCTTATGCCGATACTGTCGTACAACTACGGCTACGGCGACAAAAAAAGATTTTCGCGCGCGCTTAAACTGGCGATGCTGACGTCCGCGTCGATTATGGCGGCGGGGCTTATTCTGTTCCAAGCCGCGCCCGGCCCGCTTATGAAATTGTTCAGCGCGGAGGGCGCGTTTTTTGACGAGGGCAAATACGCCCTGCGTATAGTTTCGATAAGTTTTATGTTCGCGGCGTTCAGCATAATACTCGTTACGCTTATGCAGTCGCTTGGCAAGGGCATAAGCTCGCTTATAATGTCGCTTGCCCGGCAGGTGATATTGCTTGTGTTCGGCGCGGTTTTGGGCTTTACCGCCGGTTTTAACGCGTTTTGGTTTGCCTACCCCGTCGCGGAACTCGCCGTGTTCGCGTTTTTCCTGCCCTACACGCTCGCCGCCGTAAGAAAAAAATTCGGCGGCAAAGCTCCGGTTGTGGAAAAAGTCGATTTAGAGCAGGAAACGAACGCGTCCGAATAAAAAATATTCGATTTCAACAAATTCAAACACAAATTCCGTCGCAATTAATTGACTTTTTTGCGGCGATAGGCTATAATGGTTTGAACGACTGAACAAAGGAGGCTCCTATGAAGTTAATCTGCAACGGCAACGATTTGTCGGACGCGGTCGGCAAGGTCTTTAAGGCCGCGAGCGCGCGCACAACGAATCCCATTTTAGAGGGCATAAAGCTGACGGCGACGGCCGGCACGCTTACTTTGTCCGCGACCGATTTGGAGCTGGCTATCGAAAAGAACATTTTGGCCGACGTCAAAATCGAGGGCGAAACCGTCGTGCCGGGCAGGTTTTTTGCGGAGTTCGTAAAAAAGCTGACGCACGAGCAAATCGAGCTTTCCGCCGACGAAACCAACCGCCTTAAAATTAAGTACACCGATTCCGAGGGCGTGGTGCAATGCCTTAATCCGGCGGAGTTCCCGCCCATTAAGGAGCTGGATAACGCCCAACGCTTTACCGTAATAAAGAGCGAATTCAGGGACCTTGTGAACAAAATTTCGTTTTCGGTGAGCGCCGACGACGCGCGCCCTATGCTTAAAGGCGTGCTGCTCGAAATCGGCGAGGATACCCTGACGGGCGTCGCGCTCGACGGCTACCGTCTTGCAAAGTGCGTAAAGAGAATCGAAACGACAACCGCGATGATGAGCGCCGTAGTCCCCGCCCGCTGTATAAACGAGATAGCCAAGCTAATCGACGACAGCGCCGACCCCGTGGAAATCTGCATACAAAAAAATTATCTTATGGTCAATCTCGACCACACGCGCATAACCTCGCGGCTGTTGGACGGCGACTTTATAAATTACAAGCAGATAATCCCCACGAATTTTGAAACGTTCGTTACAATTCCCAAGGAGAATTTCGAGGCCGGCTTAGAGCGCGCGATACTGCTTGCCAAGTCCGACAAAAACAACCTTGTCCGCTTCGATATAAAGGAAAACCTTATGCAGCTTTCGTCGAACAGCGAGCTGGGCAACATTAACGAAAAAATCCCCGTAAAGCTGAACGGCGTGGATATTTCGATCGCCTTCAACGCAAGATATTTTACGGAGCTTCTGCGTTACACCGAATGCGAAAATATCGTCATAAAATTCATTAACACCACAAGCCCCTGCATAGTAGTCCCCGCCGGCGGCGCCGACGACTTTTTGTACCTGATTCTGCCCGTCCGAATGGTTAGCTAAACAATGCCCGCGCGGGCGGCGTAAACGGACGGACTTCGCCGCCCCGCAAGGCCCGACGGCGTTCCCGAACGGCATTCTTGAACGACGGCGTTCCCGAACCGCTAAAATCCCTAACGACAAACGACCTTTCCCCTCGCGGCGCGACCGCCGCGATATGCTGATGTGGCACAGCCGGTAGCGCAAGTGATTCGTAATCACTAGGTCGGGGGTTCGAATCCCCCCATCAGCTCCATTCTACCAAAGATAAATTAAAAACGCTCCGGTACCGCTACAGCCGGGGCGTTTTTGAACGGGCTTTTTTGTGGTTTCGGGGCGGCTTTTGAGTTCTTTAACAAATTTGTTTGCCGCAAAAAAAGTCAAATTAAAGTCAATAATCAAGCTCGCCCCCAGCCGGGCGTTCAACTGCCGAAAGCGTTTCGGCGTGCTTTTTCGGCTTTACCGCGCGCATTCCGTCCAGAGCGGTAAGAAAACTTTCGAGGTTATCGAAATGCGGCAAATTCATTGTCATTTGTTTTCCGTTCGATAAAGCCGGAACGCCGCCGGAATCGCTTTCGGCGCTACTTGCAGGAAAAACAATCGGCAGGTTTTCGAATTCGCCCCGGCCGAGCTTGCGTAAAAATTCGCGGACTTTACGGAACGAAAGATAAATACTTCGCCCGGCTTTAATGTTATCGACAATATCAACGGGACTTTCGCAGACCGCCACAGGCATTCCGGTTTTATTAAGCTCGCCGACAATAAAAACTTTAACGCCCGCAATATCCGACTCGTCAATGTCCTCGTCTTTAACGAGACTGCGAAACGCCCCATAGCCTTGAAAAGCGCGAACACCGTCCAAAGCAGAATAAAGATCGGAAAACACGTTAAAAGGCATTATAACGGCCTCATCGGGCTTTACTATGTACTTAAAAACTTGATGCCAACCTTGTCCCTTAATCGGCCGACAATAGACATTAAAACCTTGACCGCTTTTAGGCGAGAGATCAACCGCCTCGATCGCCTCGCGGGTAAGCGTACGCCCG
>JAISMM010000090.1 GCA_031276725.1 Clostridiales bacterium
ACTCCGGACAAGTTTAGGCAACTTTAAGGCGCGTCTTTTTTGCCGTAAATTTTCTTCTTTTTTTGCCGATAGCGGTGCTATTGCCTGCAAAAACAAGTCAATTTCCGTCTAAAAAATCCCTCGCCTTAAACCCGCCCCGCTTATCCGGAGTTTTCCCTGACAATCTTAGGCGGCTTAAAGCCGCCACGCTATCGGGAGTTTTTAACGGAGAGATATTACTATGGATAAGGACATAACAACTTTGATAAAGAGCGGCGCGGCAAGCGGGCTTAAAGCGGTCGAGATACGCGACGGCGCGGTCGACTGCCTTAAACCGCTCGTGGGCGGGCGGTTCGCGCTCGTCGTTTCGGACGAAAACTGCTTAAAGGCGGGGGCGTCCGCGCTTTCGCGTATCGGCGCGTGCGAAACTCTCGTATTCCAAAAGGGCGTCCGCGCCGACGAGACCGCCGTCGAAACCGTCCGCCGCGCGCTCCTCGACGTCGAGGTCATAGTCGCGCTGGGGTCGGGTACGATAACCGACATTTGCAGGTACTCGGCGGCCGCCGCAAATCTGCCGTTCATATCCGTTCCGACCGCGCCGTCTATGGACGGCTACGCCTCGTCCTACGCCGCTATGCTTTTTAGCGGCACACGGGCGCCGTACCCGGCAAAATTCCCCGAGGCGATCGTAGCCGACACGCGCATACTTTGTTCCGCGCCGCGCCGAATGATTACGGCGGGCCTAGGCGAGCTTTTGGGCGCGTATCCGCGTCTGTTAGATTGGAAGCTCGATTCGCTCATAAACGGCGGCGACTATTGCGACGAGGTCGCCGCGCTCGTCCGCGCCGCCGTCGAGGACTGCTTTAACACCCTTACGGCGGCAAACCTCTACGCGCCCGAGGGGGCGGGGGCGCTCGCAAGGGCGCTTATTATATCGGGCGCGCGCGCAAGCGGCGTCAAAACGGGCGGGTCGGCGCGGCACATATCGCGCTATATCGAAATGCAAAGAATTTTCAAAAAACGTCCCGTCCCTCTCTACGGCGAGGCGGTCGCCGTCGGCGCTCTTACCCTGTGCGGACTCTATCCGCTGGTGGCGGCGCGCGTGCGCTCGCGGATGAACATAGCGGTTTCGTTTTCGCAAAAAATTTGGGAGCAAACGGTAAAGGAAAAGTACGGCCCCGCCGCGAGCAAATTAATCAAGTCGGAGCGGACGTTAAAGCGCAATTCCGGCGAAAAGCGCCGCGCGCGCATAAACAAGATATACGCGTCCGCGCCGCAGATTTTGGAGCATTTGACGGCCGACGCCGTTCCCGACGCCGTTTTGAACGCCTACGGGGCCTTGGGCGGCGTAACGGACTACCCGCAGCTTTCGCTTACGCTCAAAGACGTCAAGGACGCCGTTCTATACGCTAAGGAGCTTCGCGCCGTCTACACAATCCTGCAAATGGCGTCCGACCTTAACCTTTTGACGGGCTTCGCCGCCTCGCTCACCAAAAAAGAAAAGAGGGAATTATAAAAATATACCAAAAAAACCGCAAAAATCCGCAAAGAGTTCCGCAAAGAGTTAAAAAAATTCTAAAAATCGGTTGCCAAAAGACCGCCTTGTGTGGTATAATCATAAGGTTACAGCAAATATTTTTTAAGGAGAAAACAGTTATATGTCAAGAAAGTACGTTTTTATGTTTGAGGAGGGCAACGAAAAGCAGCGCGAGCTGCTCGGAGGCAAGGGCGCGAACCTTGCGGGAATGACCAACCTCGGCTTGCCGGTGCCTCCCGGGTTCACGGTTTCGACCGAGGCTTGCACCCGCTACTACGACGACGGCCGCAAAATCGGCGCGGATATCGAGGAGCAAATATTTATTTCGCTCGCCAAGCTCGAAAAGAAAATGGGCAAAAAATTCGGCGATCCGTCCGACCCGCTTCTCGTTTCGGTGCGCAGCGGCTCCCGCGCCTCTATGCCGGGAATGATGGACACCATTCTCAATTTGGGACTCAACGACGAATCCGTCGAGGGACTCGCAAAAAAGACGGGCAATCCGCGATTCGCCTACGACTCCTACCGTCGCTTTATACAAATGTTTTCGGACGTCGTTATGGAGCAGGAAAAAGCGGTTTACGAACGTATTTTAGACGACATTAAGGGCAAGAAGGGCTATAAGAGCGACACGGATTTGACCGCCGACGACCTTAAAGCGATAGTAAAACTTTTTAAGGATAACTACAAAAAGAATCAGGGCGCGGACTTTCCGCAGGACCCCAAGGTTCAGCTTATCGAGGCGACTAAGGCGGTGTTCCGTTCGTGGGACAACCCCCGCGCCAACTCCTACCGCCGTATGAACGACATACCCTACAATTGGGGTACGGCGGTCAACATTCAGTCGATGGTATTCGGCAACAAGGGCGAAACGTCCGGCACGGGCGTGGCGTTCACGCGCAACCCCTCCACGGGCGAAAACAAGCTCTACGGCGAATATCTTATGAACGCCCAAGGCGAGGACGTAGTGGCGGGAATCCGCACCCCCAAGACTATCGACGATCTAAAACAACAAAATCCCGCGCTTTTCGAGCAGTTTGTCAAAATCACCCAAACGCTCGAAAAGCACTATAAGGATATGCAGGATATGGAGTTCACCATCGAGGAGGGCAAGCTCTATATGTTGCAAACGCGCAACGGCAAGCGCACCGCCAAGGCCGCGCTTAAAATTGCCGTCGACCTCGTCGGCGAAAAGATGATCGACGAGCAAAAAGCCGTTTTGATGATCGACCCCAAAAGCCTCGATTCGCTCCTTCACCCGCAGTTCGAGGCGGCCGCCCTCAAAAAGGAAAGCGGCGCCGTTATAGCCAAGGGCTTGCCCGCCTCACCGGGCGCGGCTTGCGGCAAAATAGCGTTCACGGCCGAGCGCGCGCAGCAAATGGCCGAAAAAGGCGACAAGGTTGTGCTTGTGCGGCTCGAAACCAGCCCCGAGGACATCGAGGGTATGTACGTGTCGCAGGGCATTTTGACGGCGCGCGGCGGTATGACGTCCCACGCGGCGGTAGTCGCGCGCGGTATGGGCACGTGTTGCGTCGCCGGCTGTTCCGACATCGTCGTCGACGAGGAAAAGAAAATCTTAAAGGCGGACGGCAAAACGTTTAAGGAGGGCGACTATATATCGCTCGACGGATCTACCGGCTACGTCTACGGCAAGGCGATAAACACCGTTCCCGCGTCGCTCTCGGGCGACTTCGGCACCATAATGCAATGGGCGGACAAGTACCGCGTTCTAAAAGTCCGCACAAACGCCGACACCCCCGCCGACACCGCCCGCGCGGTGGAGCTCGGCGCCGAGGGCATAGGTCTTACGCGCACCGAGCATATGTTTTTCGACGCCGACCGCATTACGGCGATGCGCGAAATGATTGTGGCAAAGACTGTCGCGGAGCGCGAAAAGGCGCTTTTGAAGCTCCTCCCCATGCAAAAGAAGGACTTTAAGGGAATCTACGAGGCGTTAGAGGGCCGACCCGCCACAATACGCTTCCTCGACCCGCCGCTCCACGAATTTTTGCCGCACACCGACGAGGAAATCGCCGCGCTTGCCAAGGATATGAAACTGACGTTCGACGAGCTTAAAGCGACGGTCGAATCGCTCCACGAATTTAACCCGATGCTCGGTCATCGCGGCTGCCGTTTGGCGGTAACGTACCCCGAAATCGCCGTTATGCAAACCCGCGCCGTAATCGAGGCGGCAATCGAGGTCAACAAGGAAAAGGGTCTTAACATAGTCCCCGAAATTATGATCCCGCTCGTGGGCGAGGTGAGGGAGCTTAAATACGTCAAGGACTTCGTGGTAAAAACCGCCGACGAAATTATCGCGAAAAGCGGCGTCAAGCTGACCTATAAGGTCGGCACCATGATAGAGGTTCCCCGCGCGGCGATCACCGCCGACAAAATCGCCGAGGAAGCCGAATTCTTTTCGTTCGGGACTAACGACCTGACGCAAATGACGTTCGGCTTTTCCCGCGACGACGCCGGGAAATTCCTTAAAGACTACTACGAAAAGAAAATCTACGAGTCCGACCCGTTCGCGAAGGTGGACTTCGAGGGCGTGGGCGAGCTTATAAAGCTGGCGGTCGAAAAAGGCAAGCGCGTCCGCAAGGATATAAAGCTCGGCATTTGCGGCGAGCACGGCGGCGACCCCGCGTCGGTGGAATTTTGCCACAACGCCGGATTAAGCTACGTTTCCTGTTCGCCCTACCGCGTGCCTATCGCAAGGCTGGCGGCGGCGCAGGCTAATTTGCGCAATCCCCGCAAGGAATAATGTGCGCGGTCAAGAACGGCGTTGATACGGGCTACGCTCGCCGAAACCGCCTCGGTTACGTACCTATGAAGTACGCGCCCTCGGCGAACCTCGCCTCTTTGACGGGCCGCGCTCCGGCGGGTGCTCGCCCTGCAAACGGCAAGCCGTTTGGCGGCTCGGCGGCGACTGTTGCCCGTCTGAACACCGTTCTTGACCGCGCGGCGGACGTTTGGGACGGCGCAAATGCGTTGTGTTGGTATGGGTGGTAAACACCCGATTTGCCGCCCTCTATAAAAAGATTAGATGAATTACGTAGAACAAACACTAAAATTCGAGGACGAATTTCTTTCGGAATTCGCGACAAAATCGGCTAAAAGCAAGGGCCGCAAGACGCCGCTTGCCGCCGACGGACTCCGCACGGAGTTTCAGCGCGACCGCGACAGAATTATACACTGCAAGGCGTTTAGGCGCCTTAAACACAAGACGCAGGTATTCTTGTCGCCCGAGGGCGACCACTACCGAACGCGCCTGACGCATACGTTAGAGGTCAGCCAGCTGTCGCGGACCGTGGCGCGCGCGCTAAGGCTCAACGAGGATCTTACCGAGGCGATCGCGCTCGGCCACGACCTCGGGCATACGCCCTACGGCCACGGCGGCGAAAAGGCGCTTCAAGAGTTTACGCACTTTGAGCATAACGAGCAGTCGCTAAGAATGGTCGACGTACTCGAATACGACGGCAAGGGAATGAACCTTACCTTCGAGGTGCGCGACGGCATACTCAATCACACCTCGCGCGGCAAGCCCGCCACGGCGGAGGGCGCGGTGGTCAGCTGGTGCGACCGCATAGCCTACATAAATCACGACATCGACGACGCGGTCCGCGCCTCCGTCATAAAGGAGTCCGACATTCCGGACAAGTTCATATCGGCGTTCGGCGCCTCTAACGGCAGGCGTATCAACAGTATGATTAGGGACATAATAGACAACAGCGTCTCAAAATCCGTTATACGCCCCTCGGACGCTTTTGCCGTCCTTATAGGGGAGCTGCGCGAGTTTATGTTCGAGAACGTCTACAAAAGCCCCGTCGCCAAGGCCGAGGAGCAAAAGGCGGTCGATATGATAAAGTTTTTGTACTCGTACTTTATTAAGCGCCCCGACAAAATCCCCAAGCTGTTTTGGGACGTTAGCGGCACCGCCGAGCAGAGGGTATGCGACTATATTTCGACGATGAGCGACAATTTTGCGGTCAAGACGTTCGAGGATATTTACGTTCCCAAGAGCTGGAACAAGGTATAAAGAGGAATGCGCGAAAACAACCTTGATTTTTACGACGAATTGCTGGCAAAAACCGATATCGTCAAGCTGATATCGGCATATACGCCGCTCACGCGCAAGGGCGCAACCTATTGGGGCTGCTGTCCGTTTCACCACGAAAAAACGCCGTCGTTCACCGTGTCGGATCAAAAGCAGGTTTACCACTGTTTCGGGTGCGGGGCGAGCGGCAACGCCATAACGTTCGTCAAAAATATCGAGAGCGTCGACGGGTCGGAGGCCGTTAAAATCCTCGCAAGGGCGGCGGGGTTAGAGGTTCCGTCCAACGTCCGCGGCGGCGGAGCGGACGGGCGCGCGGCGGCGGAAAAGCGCGAGCGGCTCCACGCGCTGTTACGCGAGGCGGCAATGCGCTACCACTCTAATCTGTCGACGCCCGCCGCCGCAAAGCACAACGAATACCTCGCCGCGCGCGGAATCGATAAGGAGCTTATAACAAAGTTCGGACTCGGCGCGTCGGTCTCGGGGAGCGACGTAATTATCCACCTAAAATCGAAGGGCTTTACCGAGTCCGAAATGAAAGAGGCGGGCATCGCCGAAAACAAGGCGGGCAATTGGTACGACGTGTTTTACGACCGCCTTATGTTCCCCATAATCGACGCGTTCGGCTCCGTTTCGGGCTTCGGCGGCAGAACGCTCAAGCCCGACCCGGACTTTGCCAAGTACCGCAACACCTCGCAAACGCCCGTATTCGATAAATCCCGCCTAATCTACGGCGCGAACCTCCTAAAAAAGCGCAAGCAGCGGTCGGGACTCGATTATATAATCGTCTGCGAGGGCTATATGGACGTAATCGCGCTCCACAAGGCGGGCTTCGACACGGCGGTCGCGAGTATGGGAACGGCGTTGACGTTCGCCCAAGCCAAGCAGCTAAAAAACTTTTGCGGCCGCGTCTATATCAGCTACGACGGCGACGCGGCGGGTCAAAAGGCGACCCTGCGCGGGCTCGATATTTTGGCGTCGGCGGGTCTTAACGTCAAGGTCGCGGGTATGCCCGACGGACTCGACCCCGACGACGTTATCAAAAAGCGCGGGCGCGAGTTTTACGCGGGACTCTTAGCGAACGCCTCGACGCTCACGGCGTTCAAGATCGAAACGCTCAAAAAAAGCTTCGACCTTACCGCGCCCGACGAAAAGTCGAAATTCGCGGTCGAGGCGGTCAAGGTAATCAAGTCGCTCGAAAACCCCGTCGAACGCGAGGAATACCTGTCGCTCGTTCAAAAATACACGGGCTACTCGATGGCGTCGCTATTAAGCCAAGCCGGCATAACCGACGCCGCCGCCCCGGCCGCGCCCCCCGTACCGCCGCCGCCCGCAAAGCCCAAAACGGACGGCGGCTCCAAGGACGCCAAGGCGAGGTTGTTCGTGCTTGCCTGCCTTGCCGACGACGCGCCGTTTGTAGACTACGCCGAGGACTTTAATTCCCTCTTTTGCGGCGAGGCGGAAAAAACGCTGTGCGAATACTTCTTGCAAAACAAGGCGCAAAACGCAAAAAGCGCCGCGCCGCTTTACAACCTTGTTTCGGACGAACAGCGTGAGCTTTTAGACGCCGCGTTAAACTACGAATTTATGGCGGGCGACGGCGCCGAAAAATACGCCGACTGCGTACGGATTCTAAAAATCGGCGCGATAGAAAAAAAGAAAAACGACCTTGCGGAGCTGTTCGGCAAAACGAACGATCTGCAAATACTAAAACGTATTAACGAGCTTGACGAAAGACTCTTAAAGGAAAAAAACGGCGGTAACGAAAATGAGTAAAACAATAACGAAAAACGTGTTGACAAAGGAAATGGAAAAGGCGCTAAAAAAGTTTATCGACGGCGCGAAAAACGGAGCGGTTACTATGGAGGCGCTCACGGTTAAGTTCGCCGACGAGCTTAGCGCCGACGCCGACCAAATGGACGAGGTTTTTAAGGCGTTGCAGGACAAAAAAATCAGCGTCGTCAAAAAACCGAATAAGGTCGAATTGTCCGAAAAAATTCAAAAGGAAATTAAGCGGCTCGTACTGCTCGGTAAGTCGCGCGGCCATTTGACGTACGACGAGGTGGGCGAAAAGCTCGCGGTGGAGTGCGAGGCGAACGCCGACCAAATGGAGGAAGTCTTTAAGATTTTGGCCGAGAACGGCGTCGAGGTCAAGAACACGCAGATCGACCTAAAAACCGACGAATCGCTCGAAAAAATCATCGGCAGCGAAATCAATATCGACGACCCCGTAAAGGTCTACCTTAAAGACATAGGCAAGGTGCCGCTCCTTAATATGGACGAGGAAATCGTTCTGGCGCAAAAAATGGCGGTGGGCGACGACTCCGCCAAGGAGCGGCTCAGCGAGGCGAATCTGCGCCTTGTGGTGTCGATCGCAAAGCGCTACGTGGGGCGCGGAATGCAGTTTTTGGATCTTATTCAGGAGGGCAATTTGGGTCTTATGAAGGCCGTCGAAAAGTTCGACTACACAAAGGGCTTCCGGTTTTCGACGTACGCCACGTGGTGGATACGCCAAGCCATCACGCGGGCGATCGCCGACCAAGCCCGCACCATCCGCATACCCGTCCATATGGTCGAAACCATCAACAGACTGATACGCGTCCAAAGATATTTGGTGCAGGAGTACGGCCGCGACCCCACGCCGGAGGAAATCGCCGTCGAAATGTGCCTGACCGTCGAGCGCGTGCGCGAAATTCAGCGCATAGCCCTCGACCCCGTGTCGCTCGAAACTCCGATCGGCGAGGAGGAGGACAGCCATTTGGGCGACTTTATCGAGGACGTCGGCGCGTCCGCCCCCCAGGACGCCGCCGCCACGACCCTGTTAAAGGAACACCTTTTGACGATTTTAGACACGCTTACGCCGCGCGAGGAAATGGTTTTGCGCCTTCGCTACGGCATCGACGACGGCCATCCCCGCACGTTGGAGGAGGTCGGCAAGGAGTTCAGCGTAACGCGCGAGCGCATACGTCAAATCGAGGCCAAGGCGCTCCGCAAGCTGCGCCACCCCTCGCGCAGTAAAAAATTAAAGGACTACATCGATTGAACGCGCGTATACAAGCGGCCGCGTCGCTCGTCGGCCCCTGCGAAATTTTTGCCGACATCGGCTGCGACCACGGCTATCTGTCGCGTACGGCGCTCCTTTTGGGCCGCTGCAAAACCGCCTACGCCTGCGACGTCGCCCCAAAGCCGCTCCAAAAGGCGCGGGAGCTTTTGCAAGGCTTTTCAAACGCGGAGTTTTACCTTAGCGACGGCTTTAAGGGCCTGCCTAAAATGCCGTCCGAGGCGGCGGTTTGCGGTATGGGCGGGCGCGAAATAATCCGCATTATAGACGGCGCCGTTTCGCAAGGGTTTTACCCCGCCCTCGTATTACAGCCGCAAAACTACGCGGCGGGGCTGCGGGCGTTCCTATGTAAATCCGGCTACCGCATAACGGGCGACCTCGTGATTTTTGAGCGCGGCCGCTACTACGATATAATAAGGGCCGAACGGGGCGAGGGGAGTCTTGAACCCGTCGAGCTTGCGTGGGGCGCGTTCTGCAAAACAAAAAGCCCGCTTTTATTGCAAAGACTGCTTTACGAAAAGGCTAAAATTCAAGGCTATTCGCAAACGGAGCAAAACCACGCTAAACTAAAACTTATAGAGGAGGCGCTTAAATGGCAACTGTAAACGAGGTGTTAGGGCTTATCCGCGGCTTCGCCCCGGAGGAGTACGGCTACAAAAAGGAGTACGACAATATCGGGCTTATGGTCGGCGACGGCTCCGACGAGGTTACGAGGGTGGTTTGCTGTCTCGACGCGACTACCGCCGTAATCAACGAGGCGGTTAAATTGCAGGCGAACCTTATAATCAGCCACCATCCGCTCATTTGGAACCCGCTAAAAAGCGTTACCGCCGACACCGTCGACGGCAAAAGAGTGCTGTTGGCGGCGCGCAACGGCATAAATATCTACGCCGCCCATACGAATCTCGACTTTACGCGCGACGGAATCAACGAATATCTCGCAAACGCGATCGGGCTAAGGAACGTCGTCCCGCTCGATCCCTATATATCGGCGGAGCTCGGGTTCGGGCGCGTGGGGGACTTGTCCAACAAGGTGTTCTGCTCGGTCTTAAAGGGCGAAATCGAGAGTATATTAAAGGATAACCACGTGCGCATAATCGGCGAGCCGCTAACGCAAATAAAGCGCGTCGCCGTAATAAACGGCGGGGCGGGCGGCGACACGGCGTATATCGATATGGCGAAGGCGGCGGGCGCGGACTGCCTTGTTACGGCGGACGTTCGCCACCACGTGGCGGTCTACGCCTACGAGCGGGGCTTAACGGTTATAGAGCCTCAGCACTTTAACACGGAGTACGTTTATATAGCGCGGCTCGTCCAAATTTTGCGGCTCGAAGCCAAATCGAGCAAGCTCAATATCGAAATCGTTCAGGCGGCGTCCGAAACCAACCCGAGATTTTAACGCGGCGCAAAAAAAGGAGATTTTATGAATTTAGACAAATTACTCGAATATCAAAGCGCGGACCTCGAATTAAAGTTTATGCAAAACGAAATCGACACCCACCCGCTTAACGGCAAGCTCGAAAAAGCGCGGCGCGAGTTTGACGCGGCCAAGGCCAACCTCGAAGCCTACGAAAAAACGGCGCAGCGCATTTTAGAAATCAACGAGCAGTCGGGAGCCTATTACGGCGACGGGCAAAAAGAATTCGCCGAGCTGCAAAAGGCCCTTAAAGAATGCGGCGATTCCGACGCGGACAAACGCGCCGCGATCGTTTCTAAGCTCGAAGAACTGCGCGCAAAGGTGTCCAAGGTCGAAAAAGCCCTCGGCGAAAACAAAAAGAGGTCCGACGACGTTATAAAGGCGTATCAGGAATCGCACGACCGCGGCAAAAAATTCCGCGATATTTATTACGACGCAAAAAAGCGCTTCGACGCGTTCAAAAGCGAGCGCGAACCCAAAATCGCCGAGCTTACCAAAAAGCGCGACGCTATGCGCCCTAACCTCGACCCCGGGCTTTTTTCCGCCTACAAGGCGCTCGTCGACGACGGCAAAACCCCCGCCGTAGTCGAGTCGCGCACCGTCGACAACGGCAAAACCTATTCCTGCAAGGGCTGCGGCCTCAGCCTGTCCCAACAATCCAAGGGCGAGCTTTTAGAGCGCGGGGTGTGCCGCTGCGACAATTGCCGCCGCATTATTTACAAAAAGTAGCCGCGCGCCGGTCGGTGAAAACACTTTTTTTAGCGGCGCGGCGGTCGCTTATCCGCCGCACTCGGTAACTTTTAAAATTCCCCTCCGGGGAGTGCCTCGCCTTATTGACGGGCTTAGCTCGCAGGCTCGCACGCCCTACAAACGGCTCCGCCGTTTGACGGCTCGGTTCGTGCCGCGTTAGCGGCGAGGCGGTCGCTTATCCGCCGCACTTGGCAATTCACCAAAATTCCCCTCTATGGAGGGGTGGCGGCGAAAGCCGTCGGGGTGGTTGCTTATCCGCCGCACTCGATTTGTCCCTTAAATTCCCCTCTGGGGAGTGCCTCGCCTTATTGACGGGCTTAGCTCGCAGGCTCGCACGCCCTACAAACGGCTTCGCCGTTTGACGGCGCGGTTCGTGCCGCGTTAGCGGCGGGGTGGTTCCCCGCCCGGGCGGTTCACCAAAATAAATTACAACGAGGCAGCTTATGCAAAACACGCAAAAAATAACAAAAGCGGTTATACCGTGCGGAGGACTGGGAACAAGGTTTTTGCCCATCACAAAGGCGGTGCCCAAGGAAATTCTTCCGGTTATCGATACGCCCGTTTTGGGTCATATCGTCAACGAGGCGCGGCTGTCGGGCATTACCGACGTGCTCATAATTTTGGGGCCGGGCAAGGACGCGATCCGCAATTACTTTACCGACAACGCCGCCCTTTTGGAGCGCTTGGAGTCGTGCGGCAAGTCCGCCGAGGCGGAAGTTTTGCGCGCCGTAACGCGCGGCATAAACTTTTCGTTCGCGGTGCAGGAGCAACCCTTGGGGAGCGGCCACGCCGTTTTATACGCCGAAAAATTCGCCGCGGGCGAGCCGTTCGCGCTCGCGTGGGGCGACGACCTTATTTGCTGCGAGGGCGACCCCGTTATGGGTCAGCTTATCGGCGCGTATCAAAAGCGCGGGGGAGTAATACTCGGGGTTCAATATTTGGACGGGGACGACATCGTTAAATACGGCGTCGCCGACGTTATAGGCGAGGTTAAGCGGGGGGCCAACGCGGCGTACAAATGTCGCGGCATAGTCGAAAAGCCGCCCCTTGACAAAGCGCCGTCGCGGCTGTGTTCGTTCGGCCGCTACATTCTTACCCCCGGCGTGTTCGACGCTATACGCGCCACCGCAAAGGCGTCTAACGGCGAAATTCAGCTAACCGACGCCCTCAACGCCATGTGCGAAACGACCGACGTCTACGCGTTCGATTTTGTCGGCCGCCGCTACGATATGGGCGACAAATTCGGTTCCGTCCGCGCCGTAATCGAGTACGCGCTCAAAAGCTCCGAGTACGGCGACCGCGTAAGAGACTACCTAAAAGAACTCGTCAAGGACTTCGGTTGACCGCTATGTTTAACGCCTTTACCACCGTTACGGATTTATCGGCGTTCGCGCGCGCCGGCATAAAAAAAGTCCGCGTCGCCGCCGCAAGCCGCGATTTAATTACGGGCGCGTTTTCGGGCGAAATCGAATTTTTCCGGACGGTAGCGGATAACGCGCCGAACGCTTTTGAGGGCGACATTTTTTTGCCCTCGCTCGAATTTTCGGATAAGACCGTCGACGCTTGCATCGAACACGTTCTGGGCAAGCGCGTCCGCTTTATGGTTCGCGCCGCCTGCACATTGGAGGAGGTCGGCCGCTTCGACGCCAAACTTTCGCTTTCGCCGGTTATGCTCCTCCGTAGGCTGGGACTTTTGCAAAACGCGATCGTGGTCGGCGGCGTCTACCTCGATAACGACGACGTCGATTTAATGGTTCAAGAGGGCGCGTCGCTCGTTCTGACCCCCACGTTTAACGCGGGGCGCGGCGACGGTGCCGCAAACGTTTCATCCTACCTAAAACGCGGCTTAAAAATCGCACTGGGCACGGCGGACAATTCCTTCAACAAGTCCGGCAGTATCGCCTACGAGGCCGACGTCTTACAACTCCTGACAAACGCCGCTATGAACGACCCCGCCGCCCTCACCCCCGCGCAAAAGCTCGCCCTCTGCTCCCTCTCCTAAATTATTTCCCCAATCCGCCAAAAAAATCGACTAAAAAATATACGGAACTCTTTCTTTACAAACGCATAAGATTATGTTATAATAGGGGCGTGGGCAAACCGCAATAATTACACCGATAATTGCAACCGGTGGGAGGACAACCGTATATGACAGACCGTATAATTACGTTTTCGCGGCAATTCGGCAGCGGCGGCGGCGAAATCGCAAAGGAACTCGCCGCGCTTTTGGGCGTTCCTTACGTCGATAAGGCGATAATCGCCGAGGCGGCTTCCGCAAGCGGCATCGCCAAGGAATATTTTGAAAAAGCTGACGAAAGGCGCACCAACAGCTTTCTGTTTTCGCTTGTGGCGGCGTCATACGGCGGCTCCGTCGCGCCCTTGCAGCCGGGCGACATCATCACCGACGACAAGCTGTTTATCCACGCCGCCGACGCCGTAAAAAAGCTCGCCGCGACCCCTTGCGTCATAGTGGGCCGTTGCGCTGACGATATTCTTGCCGACCGCAAGCCCGCGCGTATATTCATAAGCGCGGACTTCCCCGACAGAGTCGCGCGAATCGCAAGGCTCCGCTCCCTCGACGAAAAAGCCGCCGCCGCCCTAATCCGCAAAACCGACAAAAAACGCGCCTCTTACTACAACTTCTACACATCCAAAACGTGGGGCGCCGCCGAAAACTACGACCTCTGCCTAAACCTTTCTTCCCTCCCGAATTCCTCCGCCCTCGACCTTCTTCAATCCTTCGCAACCAATTTCATTCCCCGCGACTAGCCGCTAAAAGGAGATTTTATATGCGTGAAAATTGGACGTGGAACGAAACGATTTTAGCGTTTGACTTGTATTGTCGGTTGCCGAGCAAGGATGTAGTCGTCGGTAATCCCGCAATTGCGGAGCTGGCGGCAGCGCTTGGCAGAACTGCGGGTTCGGTCAAAATGAAGTTGCAAAATTTCAAGGGCTACGACCCATCATATACCTTTGACGGCAGGGTGGGACTTAGCCACGGGAGTAAAATCGACGCCGAGGTGGTTCAAGAGTTCATTGACAATTGGGACGGGCTTGTTTTACAGGCGCAAAAAATCCGCGACGAGGTGGGGTTGTCGGATGTCGAAAAAGAAGCCGACGAGCTATCGTTGCTACATATACCTTTGGAATTTAGCAAAGAAAGGATTCAAAAAGTCAGAGTGGGGCAGTCGTTTTTTAGAAAAGCGGTGCTTGCCGCCTATGATAAAAGGTGTTGTATAACGGGCATCGATATGCCGGAACTTTTGGTCGCCTCGCATATAAAGCCGTGGTCGGCGTCCAACGATATAGACGAAAAAGTCAATCCGCAGAACGGGCTACTGTTAAACGGTTTGCACGATTTGGCGTTCGACAAGGGCTTAATAACTATCAGTGAGGACTACAAGATTATTCTATCGCCAAAATTGAATAATAATGCAAATAAATTATCGACGGAATTTTTCTTCAAGTATAAAAATCAACCGATAGCCCTGCCTAGCCGTTTTTTGCCCGCTAAGCAGTTTATCAAGTATCACAACGACATTGTTTTTCAAAAGTGAGGATTAAGTATGAACAACAGAGCAAAAACATTGGCGATCAACATAGCGCGGTATTTATCGGAATGGATGGACGACGAATCTTTGAATGTGCCCGTCCGCGTTAGTAAAAAAGCAATCGAGAGCTACGGGGTTAGTTTTGACAGACCGAACGATAGCTTGGCGGTAGCGGCGGTCAGGCATATTATTGACATCGTAAGTCCTTGGAACAGGCAAAGTATATGCGCGGTTTTAGAAGAACAATGCTGCTTTACAGAAATTGAGGCAAACCGCTACTTTGAAGCAACCTACGATGTATAACCGACGCGCTAAAAAGAGGAATGTTTGAATTATGAAAATTACACTTACAAAACTTAAAAGAGTTATTTGTATGGCGGCGGTTTTAGCGACGGCATTTTGTGCGGGAGCGTGCTTTATAGGTTTTCGGCGCGGCAAAGAGCCGGAACAGCCGCCGAGGGGCAATCCTATAGACAAGGCTTTGGTAACGCCGCCGACCAAAACGGCGTACGGGTTCGGCGAGAGCGTCGACGTTGCCGGAACGGTAATCAAAAACTTTTATGCCGACGGCACCGAGGACACCTATACCGTAACCGCCGAATCAAAGGAGCTTCACACCGTTCCGGCGGTAATATCGTCTAATTTTTGGCATAGCGGCTTGACCGTAGAATTATATTGCGTGTTCGGTAAAATCGGCGAATACACGATTTCCATTGCGCCGCCGGAGCAAGTCGAGGGGCTTTTGTTGTATAAAACGCCCGACATCGCGTTTTTTTATCCGCCGGAGCTTGTTTTTGAGGAGCAAGCCGACGGCGATGTCGCGTTCGCGTCGGGCGGCGAAGGAACGTTTGATATGCTTTTGCAAAAGAGGGAACAAGCCTACTACGCCGCCGTAGCCGCCGACGAGTCGTGGAAAACCGCGTTTAAAAACGAGTATAGCGAGCAAAGATTTTTAATCGTCGGTTTTGCGCTTATTTCATTTGTCAAGCAGCCTCACCCCGATGACAATTCCACGCCGATGGCGGAATTTTTATGTTATCAAGTCCCCGTTTCAAAGGACGGCGCGGCGTATACGGCGTCGCGTTACATATTCAAAGGAGCAAAAACCTATGTTCTGACCGTTCTTAAAGGTTCGTCCGCCTACACCGACGGCGACGGCGCCAATCATTACGATATGAGTGATTTGCTCATCGATCTGCATGACAATATGTTCGTAAGGCAATGGTAGACTTTAAGCGCGTTTGTAATATTAATACTTTTACAAAATCCGAAAAGCGCCTTAAAAGCCCCGGTATTTTCAAAAACACGCCCGCAAAAGTCAAGAAAAACGTTTGACAAAGCGGGTCGTTTGAGATATAATGTTAGGGTTGCAAAACAAGTTGCAAAAATAAAGGTTCGCGGAACAAAGGCGGGTGTAAAGCAAATGTCGGTTATTAGAGTAGGCGAAAACGAGTCGTTAGACAGCGCGTTGAAGCGGTTTAAGCGCAAGTGTCAGAAGGACAACATTATGGGCGATTTGCGCCGTAAGGAGCATTACGAAAAGCCTTCCGTGCGCAGAAAGAAGAAAGCGGAGGCGGCGCGTAAACGCGGAATGAAAGGCTAAATTGCCGGCCAAACGCGGGTCGGGACGGCGCGCCGTCGCGCTTGTCCGGCCCGGCCGGACTCCGATAAGAGTCCTTTTGCGGAGTGAATCCGCAAAAGGCGGTTTGATTGACGGAGGCGTTCAGCCGTAGACTATTCGTAAACGCGGAATGAAGGGTGAGTTGCCCTATTTATTCGGTTGGAGGAGTTTGTTATGAAACTTGCGGAATTGTTGATTGAAAGGTCGGATTGTCAAAAGAGGATTTCCGAGCTTGAAAGCGCGGTGCGGCACTGTTTAAGAGTGCAGGAGGGCGACGAGCCGCCGCAGTCGCCGCAGAAATTGCTTGCCGAAATCAAGGCGGCAAACGCCAGGTTGGCGGAGCTTGTGTGGCTGATCGCGCGCGCGAACTACGAGACGAAAATCGACGGCAAAACGACGTTGGCGCAGGCCTTGGCGCGGCGCGACGCGATTAAGGCGGAACGCGACACGCTGATCGACGTAATCGAAGAGGCGAGCAGGCGCGATTTTCGCGGCACAAAGAGCGAAATAAAGACGGTTGTTACGGTTGACGTCGCGGAATTGCAAAAGCAGAGCGATAAGCTGGCAAGGCAGTACCGCGAATTGGATACCAAAATACAGGAGCGCAACTGGACGACCGAGATAGAGTAAGCAATTCAAAAACAATTTAAGACGGTAGCGGCAAAAGCGGATACAAAGGCTTTAATGAGCGGCCAAAGCTCATCGATGTGTAATGAGTATAGCAGGCTCGCGGCGGGAGCAAGAATACATATCAGCCGAAATTTGTAACATACGCGTACACAGTTATTTAAGTAATGTTTTTACCGTGTATCGGTTTGTCCGCGAGGGCGGGAACGGGGAACAAAAGATTTTAGACGGCGTTGCGTTCTGTGCGCGGCGCCGTTTTTTTGTGTTGCGGAATTTTTAAATCGATAGCGATTTTTGGCTTATTGACCGCGTTAACTGTGGTGAGCCCGTCCGCCGCATTCGATAATTTTCCACAATTCCCCGCCCGCCGCACTCGGCAACTTTCCAAAATTCCCCGCCCGCCGCACTTGGCAACTTCCCACAATTCCCCGCCCGCCGCACTCGGTAACTTTCCAAAATTCCCCTCCGGGGAGGGGTGGCACCGTAGGTGCCGGGGTGGTAAGGGTCTTTACGCTACCGCCTCTGTGAGCCGCCTACAAAAACACTCGACCACCTCGTCGCTACGCGCCACCCCTCCATAGAGGGGAATTCAAGAAATGCGCCGAGGGTGTCCGACGCGCCGTTGCGGATAAAATTCCCCCCCCGCCGCACTTGGCAACTCCTCAAAATTCCCCTCTATGGAGGGGTGGCACCGTAGGTGCCGGGGTGGTTCAATTATTAAGTGATAGCCAATAAAAAACTATACATTAATATATAGTTTTATCAAGCTGCGGTTCAGTTATCGGTAATTTAGCCGCAGATATTTGGTAGGGAAAGTAGGGATTTCCCTACTTTCCCTACCAAAAAAAGACTTAAAGTGTATTTATTCGCCCGCCGCATTCGGTAACTTTCCAAAATTCCCCTCCGGGGAGGGGTGCCGCCGTACGGCGGCGGGGTGGTAAGGGTCTTTACGCTACCGCCTCTATGAGCCGCCTACAAAAGCACTCGACCACCCCGTCGCTACGCGCCGCCCCTCCATAGAGGGGAATTCAAGAAATGCGCCGAGGGTGTCCGACGAGCCGTTGCGGATAAAATTCCCCGCCCGCCGCGCCGCCGCCGCGCCGCTATAAAGATTTACCCGCAATAACGTTGACAAAACCTATATATGGGTATATAATAGAGGTACGGTTTTCGGAATCGTCCCTAATCGGGCAAGCTCCGTGTAAGCGGAGACGTCAAAACAAAAGCGCTTGAAAATATTTTCCGCCGTTGCTTCGCCACGGCAGAAAACATTTTGCGGAAACCGTGTTTAACCGGACGGGTAAAATTTTGCCCGTCCCCGCCAAGTTTAACGTTTTTAACGTTTCAAAATAAGGTCGCGGGGGGGGTAGCCGCCCCGCACAAAGGAGAGTATTAAGTCAGTGATTTGCGCCGCAGAGAATAACATCGGACCGATAATGTTAGTAGTTTTTTTTAACCTCATTATTCTTGTCGTCGGCGCTATTATTTTTTTTCTTATCGTCGGTGCCGCCATGGACAAGCGCGCAAAGCGTCGCGCGGACAAAAAAAACTATTCGCGCTACCCCGGGGATCCGCAAGCGGAGTCTCCGAATTTTGGCTTTGCAAAAGCCCCCGAGCCGAGGGTGCGGCACGCGGTTTTTAAGCCCGTCCCCAAAACGCGCAAAAAGCGCGGATCGCTAACGAATAAGGACGCGGCGATGACGGCGATAAAAAAAAGGCTCGACTCTCCGCGAATCGTCGCCGCGTCGCCGCGCTCCGTCGTTTCGGAAGCGGAAATCCGCGCCGTGCTTGACAAACACGAGGGACTTTTTTGCGCGGGCGTTTGCGACGCCCAATACGCCGAACACACCGTCAAAAAGAAGAACGGCGGCACGCGCTTGATTTGCGCGCCGTCCGCCGGGCTTTTGTCGCTCCAAAATTCGCTTTTACACATATTTATACGTTTCCCGGTGTCGGAGGCGGCGAGCGGCTTCGAAAAAGGCTGCTCGATACTCGACAACGCCGCGCGGCATCGCGGCGCCGCCCATATGCTGCAAACCGACATAGAGAATTTTTTTCCGTCCGTAACCAAAAGAATGTTTATCGACACGTTTTGCCCGAATCTTTACCGCGCCACGGCGGAAAAATTTTGGGCGGCGGTTTCGTATAAGGGCGGACTTCCGATAGGCGGCCCCTGCTCGCCGTTCATCGCAAACCGCGTGTTGCTGCCGCTCGACAACCGAATCGCCGCGATTTGCGCCTACGACAAAATCACGTACAGCCGCTACGCCGACGACCTTACCTTTACGTCGGATTCCTACATCACTCCCGGCTTTTTGGTCTCGGTCGAAAACGCCGTCAGGGACTTCGGGTTCAAATTGAACTACGGCAAAACGCGCTTTACGGCGAGTCGGTTCCACATAACGGGCATAAACGTCCACAACAAAAAGAGCGTCGGGGGAGGCGCTCGCGCGGAATTTACGCCGGGCGCAAGGTACAAGAGCAAGCTGCGGCGCGAAATCTATAACTATTTGGTCAAGAACGACGGTAGCGGCGGCCGCATAGGCGGCAAGCTATCGTATCTTGCCCAAATAGAGCCCGAAGCCGCCCGCGCTATTCGTGAAAAGTATTCGCGGTACGACAAGCGCAACTTTTTCAAAATTTTAGGAAAAGCCGATAAATAGCGCGGCGACAAAGATAAGAAATGAAACTTTACGACGAACTGATAAAAATACGCGACGAATTAAGGGTGCTGTTTTTTGATAAAAAGACGAACCGCGCCCCGACCGTCTGCAACGACGCCGCGCTTGCCGAGCTTGCCAAAAAAGCGCCGCGCACGGCGGAGGAATTCGCCTATATAAACGGTTGCGGGCGCGTGTTCGCCGAAAGGTACGCCGCGTATTTTTTGCCCGCGCTCGACCGTTTTCACGCGCAAAACGACGCCAAAAAAATTATGTCGCCGGCAGTTTTTAAGACGCTCAAAAATTTTGAAAAGCGGCTTGTGGGCATAAACCAAAAAAACCGCCTGTTATTCCTGAACCGCCTCTACAAAAAAAATTCGTTCGACCTTAATACCGGCGTCGGCGCGTCCGTCGTCGATTTTCTGCTGTCTAAGCAGCGGCGCGGCGCGTACAAAATTTGTCCGTTCCCGCGCGGCGGCGACGCCCCCGAGCAAAAAGCCGAAACGGCGGTTTACGAACACGTCCGCACTCTCGCGCGCGAGGCGGCAAGATCGGAGCGCGAAAGCGGCATAGCCGAACTTTACGTGGGGTATCCGTTCGTTTTGGGACGCGTCGAGGCGGAGGACTTCGACCTTCGCGCCCCGCTCGCCCTGTTCCCCGTAACGGCGGCGGTCAACGAAAAAGGCGCGTTTTTAAGCCTCGACGGCGAGCGCGACGTTCTTTATAACTCCAACCTAATATTTTCGTACTACAAATTCAACGGCATCCGCCGCGAGCCGCCGTACTGCGCCGTCGAGGAAATCGAAAAGGACTTTATAGGTCAAATCAAGAGCTTCTACGAATCGGCGGGCATCAAAATCGAGGGCGAAGCCTCGCCGCCCCAAAAATTCGCGCCGCTCGAAAAAAGCGAATTCAAAAAGCTGAACGGCAAATTCACAATTTTGCATAACGCTGTTTTGGGAACATTTTCGCTTTATTCGAGCGCGCTCCAAAAGGACTACAAAAATATCTTGGAGGGCGGCGGCGTAAACGCGCTCGCCGACGCTCTTCTTAACCCCGACGCCGCGCCCGCTCCCGCCCCCGACCCGCCCGCCGCCGTCGACGAGCGCGCGATCACCTATGTGAACGAGCTCAACGCCTCGCAGGAGTCGCTCATAGCCGCCGTAAGCTCGCACGGG
Organism: Clostridiales bacterium; assembly: GCA_031276725.1. Classification (GTDB taxonomy): domain Bacteria; phylum Bacillota; class Clostridia; order Christensenellales; family Pumilibacteraceae; genus RACS-047. The sequence continues at coordinate 20,433 of JAISMM010000090.1, forward strand.
GGGATAGTTTTGCACGGGCCGCCCGGCACGGGCAAGTCGCAAACGATAGTCAGCGCGATAGCCGACATAGCCGTTCGCGGCGGCAACGTTTTAATGGTTTCGCAAAAACGCGCCGCCCTCGACGTCATACATTCGCGGCTGGGGGAGCTGTCAAAATACGCGCTGTTCATTCCCGATTCGCTCGATAAAGACTTCTTTTACGGTCAAATTAAAACGATTTTTTCCCTCGCCCAAAATGAGGAAAAAACGCCCGCTTTGCCGTTCGTCCCTTCGATTGCCGCCGCCGCGCCGCCGTCGGCGTCCGTTTTAAGCGTCCCCGCGCCGCCGGTAAGCCCCGAGGGGGTAGGGAACGGGGGAGTACCCGCCGACGGATTTTCGCTCGTGGCGGATGCGGTCAACTCGGCGCTCGCTCGGCTCGACGCGGGCGCGGCGGCCATAAAAAACGGCGGACTTTGCCGCATATACGAGGAGAACCCGCAAAATATTTTCTTTGCCGATCCCGCCGCTTTCCCCGACGAATACGCCGCCCTTACGGGTACGGCGGCCGCCCTTAATTACGACGGTTTGCGCGCCTGCGCCGCCGCTTTTACGGGTAACAAAGCCGCCGACGCGGAACTGTTTTTGACGCTGCGCGAACGCTATCCGTGGCTGGCCTCGCTAAAAACGCTTACGGGAACGGAACTTATAAGCGCCAAAAATTACGCCGAAACGTTTCCGACGCGCAAAAGCGCCGCCGCCGCCCTGCCGTTTTTCAAGCGGCTGTCCGCGCTTTTTAAGCTCAAAAAGGACATAAAAAAATTCGCCAAAAAGAATTTTTCTATGAAAGGCGCGGCAAAAATCTTTTACGCCGAGCCCTCCGCGCCCGCCGAAAGCCTCGATAATTTTAGCGAATATCACCGCGCGTCCAAGGAATTTTTCGCCCTCGCGCCGGAGCAAAGGGGTTACGCCGAAAGCGTTTACAGCTACTGCCGCGCACGGCAAAGGAGCTTTTCGGAATCGTTGCCGCTCGTCTACGACTGCGCCGTTTTCGCGCTCGCGTCCGATATCGAGCATACTTTGCGCGACCATATCGCTTGCTTTAACGCCGCTCCCGCCGCCGTCGACGCCGTGAACGAACAGTTCAAAATCAAGCGGAATTTAACGCGGGACGCCGCCGCCGCCGCACTATGCGCCGCCCTTAACGAGCACGTATTCACGTCCAAACGCTTTTTAGAAATGCGCCGTAAATTAGAGAGCAAGCGCCGCCAATCGATCGCCGCGTTCGTCAAAAATTTTGAATTCGAGCTTACTAAGGGCGTCCGCGTTTGGCTTTTAACGCCCGAAACGGTGTCCGAGCTTTTGCCGCTCACGCCGGGGCTGTTCGACGTGGTGATATTCGACGAGGCGTCGCAACTATACGTCGAAAACGGTATCCCGTCGGTTTTACGCGCCGACGGGTGCGTCGTTGCGGGCGACCACAAGCAGCTGCGGCCGTCGAATTTGGGGTTCGGGCGCGGCGGCGGCGACGAGGAATTCGAGGACGGCGAGGAGTCGGATGCGGCGGTCGAGGAGGAGAGCCTTCTGGATTTGGCGCGCTTTAAGCTAAAAAGCGTCCTCTTGAATTTCCATTACCGTTCCAAATACGACGAGCTTATCGCGTTTTCAAACCGCGCGTTTTACGACGGCGGACTTTGCGCGCTGCCCTCGCCGAGCCCCTCCGCCGAACCGCCCATATCGGTCGTCTACGACCCTAGCGGCGTTTGGGAATCGCGGCGCAACCTATGCGAGGCCAAGGCGGTTTTGCGCGTTATCCGCGACTTTCTGTACGGGAACGCGGAGCGCAAAACTATGGGCGTCATCACGTTTAACTCCGCCCAGCGCGACCTTATCGAGGACTTGCTCGACGCCGAAAAAGCCGCCGACCCCGATTTTGCCGCGCGCCTTAACGCCGAATTTTCGCGAAAATCCCGGGGCGAGGACGTCGGACTTTTCGTCAAAAATATCGAAAACGTTCAGGGCGACGAGCGCGATATAATAGTTTTTTCGCTCGCCTACGCCCGCGACGAAAGCGGCAAAATTCCGCGCCAATACGGTTGGCTCAGCCAAAGCGGCGGCGAAAACCGCCTCAACGTGGGAATCTCGCGCGCCAAGGAAAAGATTATAATCGTCGCGTCCGTCCGCAGCGGCGAACTTAAAACCGACGACCTAAAAAACGACGGCCCCAAGCTGTTCAAAAAATATTTGGAATACGCCGAATACATTTCGCGCGGCGACGTCCAAAACGCCGAAAAACTGCTCGCCGCGCTTTACCAAAAGGGCGGGCCGTTAGAGTCCGATGCCTCCGTTTGCGCCAAGGAGCTTGCCGCCGCCCTAACTGCGAAAGGCTGCCGCGTCGAGCAAAATTACGGCGTCGCGGGCTTCCCCATCGAGCTTTGCGCCTCTCTTAACGGCAAAACCGTCGGCGTCGAATTCGACAAAACCGCCCTCGATTCATTCACCTGCGCCCGCCGTTTCGTCCACCGCTCAAACTTCTTAAAGCTCCGCGGCTGGAACCTTCTGACCTTCACCGCCTCGGATTGGCGCCGCTCCCCCGACCGTGTTTTATCCGCAATCGAAAGCCGCCTAAACGCGGACAAGTAGGGCTATAATGCTTGACTTAAAGAACGAAGTATCTAAAATCGAAAGGTTGTCGATTCCCTTTAACGAGGACAAAGACCGGAAGAATCCGAATAAAACGGGGTTAAACGGAGCAAGAAAAATCTTTCAAAACCAATAGCGGGCGGCGAAAAGGTTCCTAACCTAAGAATGTCGCAATTTTGCAAGGAAAGACTCGCCGAAATGACCAACATATAGTTGAAAATATATCGATGCCGCCAAATAATCGAACCACCCCGCCGCTACGCGCCACCCCTCCATAGAGGGGAATTTTTGAGATATGTCGATTGCGGCGGACGGGCAATTCTTTACTCAACGGCTCGCCCGCCGCACTTGGAGCGTCTTTTGAATTCCCCTCCGGGGCGGGGTGATTGCTCGCCCGCCGCACTCGGAGCGTCTTTTGAATTCCCCTCCGGGGCGGGGTGATTGCTCGCCCGCCGCACTCGGAGCGTCTCTTGAATTCCCCTCCGGGCGGGGTGATTGCTTGCCCGCCGCACTCGGAGCGTCTCTTGAATTCCCCTCCGGGGAGGGGTGCCGCGTAGCGGCGGGGTGGTTGTCCGCCGCTCTCGGCATATCCCCCAAATTCCCCTCCGGGGAGTGCCTCGCCTTATTGACGGGCTTAGCCCGCACGCCCTACAAACGGCTTCGCCGTTTGACGGCTCGGTTCACGGCGCATTCGCCGACGGGGTAGTTTAACTGTTAAGCGGTAGCCAAACAAAAACCTACGTATTAAAGCAAAGCTTTTTTAAGCGGTCATAAGAATTATCCGCCTAAAAAAACTAAAAATACCGGCGAATTCAGCAGTTGTTTAAGACGCGCTTGCATTCGACTAAGAGCTCCTCGCGGAGGGCGGCGGGGGAGAGGATTTTGACGCCGGAACCGAACGAGAGGAGCTTGGCTAAAAGCTCCTGACCGCCGCCGAGGGTCGCGGAGGCGCGGTAGTTTATGCCGTGCTCGTAGATCGCGGAGCAGCCGAGCCACTCCTCGATTTGGGGCAGGATGGTGCAGGAAAATTCTATTGTAAGGTCTACGGCGCCGTGGGCGTTATCGAACTGGCCGCTGATTTTTTCGTAGACGTCGGCGTCGGAGCGGGGCAAAAATTCGTTTTCGGTTACGACAAGTCCGGATATGCGCGATAGCTTAAAAAGGCGGTAGCTTTTGCGCGAGCGGCAAAAGGCGTACATATACCAAACGCCCTCTTTAAGCACGAGATTGTAGGGGTCGACGGTGCGTTCGGTCGACGCCTCGAAGCGGTCGGTATAGCTTATGCTAAGGCTTTTGCGTTCGGTTACGGCGCGGCTTACGGCGTCGATTTTGGCGCGGTGGCCGTCGTGGGCGTTGCTCCACGGCCCGGCGTCTATAACGAAAAAGCCGAGACTTTTCATAGCGCCGTCGGTGCGGCCCGCCCCCAGCGCCCCGATTTTTTGGATAAGCGCGTCGTTTAACGAGTCGTCGAAGGACTTGTCGGTCGCCTTTAACGCCGCCAAAAGACGGCCGATTTCGGCGTCCGAAAGACAGCCGCGTTCCAAGCGGTAGTCGTCGGGAATGTAGTAGCCGCCGCCGGAGCCGGGCGAGGCCAGAACGGGAACGCCGCTGCCGGCAAGCACGTCTATGTAGCGGCTGACGGTGCGCGTGCTTATCTCGAACTTGTCCGAAAGGTACTCGCGCGTAACGCGCCGCTTGTTCAACAGCGTAAAATAAATCGACAAAATAACGGTGTTCATACCAAAATTATAGCCAATATGAACCAAAATGTCAAATCTATACGCATAAAGTTTGAAAGAGGGCGTATTTTTACAATTTTTGAGTAAAAAACCTTTGTATTTTTTTGAATTGTGTGGTAAAATAAATAGGATAACACGTACACGGGAGGGATAACCTTAAACGATGAAAACCTTTACCAAAATATATTATCCGGTCTTGGCCGTCTTTTTTGCGCTGATGTTCGCGTTCGCGTTCGCGGACGCCTACGGCGGCGGGGCTAAAAACGGTTTCGACGCGGAGTTTTATCCGAACGCCGACGAGCACCTTAAAACGCTCGCCGCCGAAGGCCGCAACGTATACAACGCGCCGCACCTTATAGCCTCGCGCGGGTACATTTTGAATTATTTGGCGAATTTTTCGGAGCCGCGCGACGAGGGTATGAACGCCGTCGACGGCGAGGACGGAATGAACGACGCCGAGATATACGCGCCTTCCGACGGCGTTCCCAAGCCCACGACGGCCGTTCAGACGGCGATAGTGAGCCAGGAAACGCAGAAGCGCATTTCGAGCCTTAAAGGCGGTGTTTACGCCGTCGAAAAAACGGTGAACAATATAATTTTGTACGTACCCGGTTCGGTTACGCGCGGCGGCGGGGCGGGCGACGCCGTGTTGCTTACGGCGCACTACGATTCGGTCAAGAACGGCGCTATGGACAACGCCTCGTCGGTTTCGGCTATGCTCGAAACGGCGCGTTATATAGTCGAGGGCGGCGCCGAATACAAGAACGATTTATTGTTCGCGTTCACCGACGCCGAGGAGGAGGGTATGTTCGGCGCGTACGCGCTTATGTATCAATTCAAGGGCTTTAACAACGCCGTAAGCCGCGTCAAGTTCGCCGCCAACTTCGACTCGCTCGGCAACGCGGGCAGTCTGCTTATGTTCCAATCCACGCCCGGCTACCCCAAGCTGATTTCGACCTACCGCAAATTAAACGGCGGAACTTTCACAAGCTCTATCGCCGACACCGTTTATAATTCGATGTCCAACTTCACGGATTTCGAGGCGTTCGGCGACGTTCCCGCGCTCAATTTCGCCAACGTGGGCGGCACCGCTGTCTACCACACCGACGACGACAACGCCGGCAACGCAAGCCGCCGCGTCATAAAGGAGCAGGCGACTATGATGTACAAGCTCTGCGACTTCTACGGCGGCTACGACCTTAATAATTTGACGGCTAAGGGCGGCGGGTCTGTCTTCTTTTCGTACTTCGATATTACGACGGTTTCGTATCCGTTCGCCGTAGCCTACGCCGTCGGCGGAGTTATGCTCGCGCTCGTCGCGGCGATCGTCGTTCTAAACCGCCGCAAAAAGGCGTTCGCGTGGAGGCGGGCGGGGGCGGGCGCGTTCGTTCAGGCGCTTACCCTAGCCGCTACGGTCGCCGCGCTCTACGCCGCGTACTTTTTAATCAATCTCACGCTCGCGCTTTTCGGCGTTATACCCGTACGCGCGATAGGCGGCATACGCTACGCCAACCCCGCAATAATCACGGGCGCGCTCCTTATGGCGGGGGCGCTCGCGGCTATGTTTTACATCGTGTTCAAGCGTGCGTTCGCCGTCAAGGCGACCGACGTCGTACGGGGCAACGCGCTGTTGTTCGCGCTGTTCGCCGTAGCGCTGTCGTTCGCCGCGCCCGCGCTAAGCTATATATTCGCGGTGCCCGCGCTGTTGCAGCTTTGCGTAATGCTTCTTTACGTTTTATTTAAGCAAAAATACCGTCAAAAATTCTCGCGCGATTTCGAGCGGCTGTTCCTCTATACCGTTCCCGTCATTTTGAGCCTGCCGCTCGTTATTCCCGTCGTCGTCATAGCGGCCGCCGCGCTCTCGTCGGCTATGCTGCCCGTCATAACGGTGCTATTCTTGCTCGCGGCCGGCACAATTTTGCCGCACGCCGACAAATTAAAGCCCGCGCTCGACGTTCTCGCCAAAAGGCTGCCCGCCAAAAAGGTGCGCTACGAAAGCACCGTTACCGAGCCCGTCGAGGACAAAGCCAAAAAAGGCAAATTCACCATGCAGACGTTTAAGCGCGTCGAGGTTCAAAAAACGCCGTGGAACTATAAGAACCGCTTCGGCATAGCCCTCGTTTGCGTCATAGCCGCCCTGACCGTCATATTCGGCTCGTCGTTCGGGCCGTCGTTTAACGCCAATATTTACGGCCCGCGAAACGTCAACAATTTGGTTTACGACAATTCCGTCGTCTACGTGTGGGAGAACGATTCGGCGGGTACGGCGACCAAAACCGTCGAGATTCACGACCTTACGGCGTATAAGTATTTTGCCGAACACGTGCGCGGCTACAAGTGGAACGGCGGCAAAAAAGCCTACGTCAAGGAGTACAACAACAAGGTCATAGACACGGACAACTTGTTTAAGTTCCCCGACGTAAACAAGACCGGGAGCGTCTACACGTTTACGACGTTCGAGTCTAACAGCCGGATCGTAGTCGATATAGCCGGGGCGGCGAACGTTACGAAGTTTATTTTTAACGCCGCCGACCGCGACGCGGACGACGATTACGACGGACTCGTCTACGACAATACGTCCGCCGCCGACTCCCTTACGTTCAGACTCCCTTACGGCTACGGCGGCTTTACGATGACGGTCGAAACCGTTTCGGACGCGTCGCCCTCGCTCGACATAACGTATACCGAGGAGTGCATAGGGAGCGCGCTCGCCGAGGACATAACCGACGTCGAATTGCTGCGCGAAAAATTCGCGGGCGACGGCAATATCGGCGGGTTTATCACCGCGTCGGTAATTCTTAAATACACTAAAACGGCGGTTTAAGAACGGCAAATCACGACCCGCCGCCGTTCATTCGGTCAGACAATACCGTGCAATCATACATCAAGAGAGAGGTAAACAATGGTAACTATACGAAAACCCAAAAACGCGCTTAAATTTTCTAAGCCCGCGTCGTGGTGGGGCTCTACGTGGCGCGAGGCGCTCCCCGCCGGTAACGGCGTCATAGGCGCGGCCGTCAACGGCGGGCCGGGACACGACGTAATTATGATCAACCACAGCGACCTGTGGTGGCAGGGCGGCGTCGGCGTTTTGCAGGACGTTTCCGACAAATTAAAGGACGTGCGCCGCAAGCTCGACGAGGGCTCCGCGCGCGAGGCCGAGCATATATTTTCTAACGCGCTCATCACAAAGGGCTACCGTCCTCAGCCGGCGTACCCCTTGCCGCTGTGCGATTTTCACGTCAAAATGAACCTCGATAAGCAGGTCAAGGAATATGCCCGCGTCCTCAATATGGAGAACGGAGAGGTTTCGGTTACGTTCAAGGACGGCGCCACGCGCTTCGAGCGCAGTATGTTCGTTTCGCAGGTGCAAAACGTCATCGCCTACGAGCTTACGCACGCGGGCAGCAAGGCGATCGACGTAACGTTCTCGCTCGACGCGCACGACAAATTCAACTCGCGCACGCCCACGGCGGTTTCCAAGGTGCCGGACGGCGTAAACACCAAGTACGAAAACTACTTTATGTACTTTTCGGCGCGCTCCGATAACGGCTCGGAATTCGGCTGCGTCGCGTTCATCAACCACTACGGCGGCACGCAAACGGTGAACGCCGACTCCGTTACCATCAAGGGCGCCGACAAGGTTCTGGTGCTGTTGCGTCCGTTCATCGAAAGCCAGCGCGAAAAGGAATGGAAGTCGCTAAAAACCGCGCTGTCGTCGATTAAGCTCACCTACGAAAAACTCCTGCGCGAGCATACCCCCGTCCACAGCCGACTCTTTAACAGCGCGGAGCTCGATTTGGACGCCGAAAACCGCGATATGTTCGCAAACGACCTCCTCGATACGGCGTTCGAGTCGGGCGAGGTCAGCCCCGCGCTTTTAGAAAAGCTGTGGGCTTACGGCCGCTATCTAATGGTGTGCGGCTCCAAGAACGTCTCGCGCCCCCTCGCGCCCTACGGCCTGTGGTGCGGCGATTACAAGGCGCACAACAGCGCCATAAGCGCGGCGGGCAGTCTGCAAACAATTTATTCGCACGTTTTAACGGGCAATATGGCGGAATATTTAGAGAGCGTCTTTACGTATTACGAAAGCGTTATCGACGACCTAAAAAAGAACTCGTCGCGTATCTACGCCTGCCGCGGACTCTTTATTCCGTCGCTTATAGCGCACGGAACGGGCGTTTTGGGCAGCGTGGAGTCCGACGTTATCCACTTTACGGGCGTCGCGGGCTGGATCAGCCGCCTGTTTTACGACTATTATCTCTACACCGACGACAAGGTGTTCCTAAAAAACCGCGCTCTGCCGTTTATGAAGGAGACCGCGCTGTTTTACGAAAATTTCTTTAAGGTGCAGGGCGACAGCCTTTACGAATCGAGTCCGTCGTATTCGCCGCACACCACGCCCGGCAACTATCTGGCGCAAAACGAACCGCTCCGCATAGCAAAAAACGCCGTCGTGGACTTTTCGATCGCCCGCGAGCTGTTAAAAAATCTCGTCGAGGGCTCCGAAATCGCCGGAATCAACAAGCCCGAGCTCGCCAAGTGGCGCGATATGCTCACAAGAATTCCCGCGTATCAGTTTAACGACGACAACTCTATAAAGGAGTACTGCGATTCGCGCTATACCGACAACGTTCAAAGCACCTCGACGGCTATGTTCTATCCCGTTTACCCCGGCACCGAAATCAGCGGCGCGACCCCCGAGCTAAAAAAGTCGTTCGAGGTTACCGCCAAAAAGAAGTACGCCGCCGCGGGTAAGACCCAAACCTCGGCGACCCTCTCGCGCTACGCGGGAATCTTTGCCCGCCTCGGCGACGCCAACTCCGCGTTAGAGGCCGTTACGGCGGCGGTTCGCGGTATGGCTATGAGCAACCTCATATTCTCCGAATCCGACTGGCGCGGTATGGGCATCGGCAGCGGCGACGTTTGGGCGGCTTACACCGTCGAACCCAATATGGGCGTTACGGCGGCGCTTACCGAAATGATTCTGCAATCGAATTCGACAACCGTTATGCTGCTGCCCGCCGTCAACGACCTCCTTGCCAAAGGCGAGGTCAACGGACTTCTAACGCGCGTCGGCGCCGAAATCGTTTCGCTCTCGTGGGATAAGCGCAAGGGTGTCGTCATAGCCAAAATAAAGGCCCGCAAGAACATAAAAATCAACGTGGTTCTTCCCTCCGGCGCCAAAAAATTCAAGCAAATCGGCTCCGAATCCGTCGACTACGAACAGGGCCTCGTATCCAACCTCGACCTCCCCGGCGGCAAAACCGTCGTTTTGGACATCAGACTGTAACAAGCGCAAACCCCCTCCTCGACGGCTTGTCCGCCGCACTCGGCAGCTTCCCAAAATTCCCCCCCCGTGATACCGCGGTCGGGGGGATTTTTTACGGTCGTCAAAAACTTCTTTCCCGTCGGCGGAAAACTCCGGACAAGTACGCGCAAAAACGCTTATTCAAAGTTTTCTTGTGGTTCGGGGAATAGCCGTGCGCGGGGGGGGACGAGCGGGAAACCGTTTTGGCGCATTCCGCAGAGGGGGATTTTTTGGCGGCGGCGGGGAATAAGCCGAGGGTATTTTTGTTTGCGCAAAAAAATATAAAAAAATTCAAAATGCGGGCGGTAAATCGCTTGTATTTTTTTATTATATATTGTATACTAGGTTATAGTGGGAGTTTTGGTATTTTTTGCCGTCCCGCTAAAAAGAAATCTCCGTGGATAAGCGGGGTTTCAAAAAAGTTTCGGACACGCGGGCGCGGAATTTAGGGCTGAAAGCCGCCGCGGGGGCTTGCGCGGCCGGGGAGTTTATTAAAAAACGGAGGCAAAACATGGGCGACAACGCGCTGTTAAAAAAACTTACCGACGAGCTGAAAGAGGAGACGAAGGACGTTACCGCGCTTATTAACGCCGTGGCGGACGAAAAGTCGTTCGTGGAATACGACCGCTTTTTGCGCGGCGACACGCCGCTCGGGGCGGCCGTGGGCGAGGGCGCGGTGAGCGGCTTTTGCTCGGTGGGCGGCATAGACGTCGGTATATTCGCGACGAATCCCGCCGTCTTGAAGGGCGCGATAGGCAAGCGCAACGCGCAAAAAATAGTCAAGTGCGTCGATAACGCCGTCGCGGCGGGCAACCCCGTAATCGGCATATACGACACCAAGGGCGCGAGGCTTGCCGAGGGCATAGGCGCGTTGGAGGGCTACGGCGCGGTTACGGCGGCGCTTTCGGACGCTTACGGCCGCGTACCCGTGATATGCGTCGTTAAGGGCGCGAGCTTCGGGCTGTCGGCGTATTTTGCGGCGGTTTGCGACGTTTGCATAGGCTTCGACAAGTCGTCGCTCTGTACGTCGAGTCCGCTAATAATATCCGCCAAGGCGGGAGTCGACGAAAACAAGGTCGGCTCGGCAAAAATTCACGCCGAAAAAACGGGGCTGTATTCCATAACCGTCAAGAACGAAAGGGAGCTTGCCGCCGCGCTCAAAAACGCGCTCAACCTGCTTTCGGTTAGTGTCGAGGGCGGCAATGACGACGTGAACAGAGTTTGCAAAACGCTTAAAGGCGGGGTTAAGGCGGCCGCTCTTATTAAGGAAATTTTTGATACGGGAACGTTTTTGGAGCTAAAACCCGATTTTGCGCCCGTTGTTATTACGGGGCTCGCGCGGCTTAACGGCATAGCGGTGGGCGTTTGCGCGACGGATTCCGGTTACGACGGCGGCAGACTGACCTCGAACGCGTGCGTCAAAATCGGCGAGCTTTACAACACGTGCGAGGCGTTCGGACTGCCGATCGTGAATCTTGTAGACTGCGCGGGCGCGGTCGAGGATATAGCGGAGGAGAATTCGTCGCTTATACGCGAGGTCGGCAACGTTATGTACTTGTCGTCGCAGCTGACGGTCGGGCGCGCCGCGCTCGTGTACGGCAAGGCGATCGGGGCGGGCTATACCGCGTTCGCGTCGAAGGCCGCCGCCGATTACACGCTTTGTTGGCCCGACGCGCAAATAGGCGCGGTCGATTCGGTCAAGGCCGCCGAGCTTCTTTACCGTGACGAAATCGCCAAGGCGAAAAATAAAGCGGCCGCGCTCGAAAAGCTCGCCGCCGCCTACGCCGCCGAAAACACCGCCGCCACCGCCGTTTGCGGCGAGGGCTATATCGACAATATTATCGAGCCGCAATTTTCGCGCGGGTATCTTGCCGCCGCGGTTATGTCGCTCGCGGGCAAGGAGTAGGGCGCTATGTTTTATTGTTTAGCCGAGGGCGTCAAAATAGGCGAAACGTTTATGCAGGCTCTTATCGGGCTTGCGGTCGTGTTCGCGGTTTTGGCGGTGCTTATAGTCGTATTACAGCTGTTTCAAAGGCTGTTCCGCCTTAAATTTTTGAATAAGAACGCGGCCGCCTCGCAAAAAAGCGTGTCCGCGCCGGGCACGGCGGCGGCGGATTCGGGAGCTTCGGACGAGCTTACCGCCGTCATATCCGCCGCGATCGCCGCGTATTTGGCGGACGAAAACGCCGACGGGGATGTAGGCGAGCCGCCGTTCACTCTAAAAAATATCCGGTAAATAAAGTAGATAATTAACCTTACAAGGAGAAAAAAATATTATGCGTAAGTTCAATGTCAGAGTAAACGGCAAAAGCTACGAGGTCGAGGTCGACGAGGGCGATTTTATGACCGCGCCGTCCGCGCCCGTTCAAGCGCCGGTTAAAAGTTCCGCCGCCGCCGCGCCGGTTCAAAAAACGCCCGTCGCCGCCGCGCCGGTTCAAGCGGCTAAGCCCGTGGCTACTGCGGGCGGAACGCCCGTTCCGTCGCCTATGCCGGGGCTTATATTGAAGGTCGCCGTACCGGAGGGCTCCGCCGTCAAAAAGGGCGACAAGCTCGTCGTTTTAGAGGCTATGAAAATGGAAAACGACATAGTCGCCCCCGCCGACGGCGCGGTCAATTTTGCCGTCAAAAGCGGCGATTCGGTCGAGACCGGCGACGTTTTGTGCGTCATAAAGTAGGGAGCTTATATGAACTTCGTTGAAATGTTGAACAACCTGTGGCGAAGTATGGGTATAGCGCAGGGTACGTGGCAAAACTACGCTATGTTGGGCGTGGCGTTTTTGCTCCTGTATCTTGCGATCGCGCGCGGGTTCGAGCCGCTCCTGCTTGTGCCGATAGCGTTCGGTATGCTTATGGTCAACATACCGGGCGGCGGCGATATTCTTTACTTTAAGGGATATTCTACCGGAACTACGTCGGCGCAGTATTTGGCTACGTTGCCCGAGGGCGCGTCGCCGTCGTACGGCTTGTTTTACTACCTGTATCAAGGCGTGGACAAGGTTATATTCCCGCCGCTCATCTTTTTGGGCATAGGCGCGATGACGGACTTCGGGCCGCTGATCGCCGACCCCAAAAGCCTTCTTATAGGCGCCGGGGCGCAGCTTGGGATATTCGTAACGTTTATCGGCGCGATTCTGTTGGGCTTTGACCAAAAGGGCGCGGCGTCCATTTCGATAATCGGCGGCGCGGACGGCCCTACGGCTATTTATCTTACAAAAATGTTACAGCAAGACAATCTTTTGCCGATGATCGCGATCGCGGCGTACAGCTATATGGCGCTGATTCCGCTTATACAGCGGCCGATTATGTATATGATGACGACCAAAAAGGAACGCGCCATAAAGATGAAACAGCTGCGGGTCGTCAGCAAGCGCGAAAAAATTCTGTTCCCCATAATCATTACGACGATAGTCGCGCTTATACTTCCCGACGCGCTCCCGCTTGTGGGAATGCTTATGCTCGGCAATCTCTTAAAGGAAAGTACGGTTACGGAGCGGCTTGCAAAAACGGCGTCAAACGAGCTCATTAACATAGTTACCATAATGCTGGGGATCACCGTGGGGTCAAAGGCGGTGGGCAAGGTGTTTTTGTCGACGCAAACGTTGAGCATTATCGGACTGGGGCTTGTCGCGTTCGCGATAGGCACCGTGGGCGGGCTTACCGTAGCTAAGGTTATGAACGTCGCGACGGGCGGCAAAATCAATCCGCTTATAGGCAGCGCGGGCGTTTCCGCCGTTCCTATGGCGGCGCGCGTGTCGCAAAAGGTGGGGCGCGAGACCGACCCGAACAACTATCTGTTAATGCACGCTATGGGCCCGAACGTCGCCGGGGTTATAGGCAGCGCGGTCGCGGCGGGCGTGTTTTTGGCTATGTTCGGCGGCTAGCGCCGAGCGGACTTTAAGCGGAGCGGCTTTGCGCCGAGCGGACTTTAAGCTATAAAAAAGAATTGGAGAATTAAGTATTATGCCGAAAGTAAAAATTATGGAAACGATTTTGCGCGACGCGCATCAGTCGCAGGCCGCCACGCGTATGCGTCTGGACGAAATGTTGCCGGTCGCCGATATTCTTGACGGCGCGGGCTACTACGCCTTGGAGGCGTGGGGCGGCGCGACGTTCGATTCGTGCCTTCGCTACCTTAACGAGGACCCTTGGGAGCGGTTGAGGCGGCTCAAAAAGGCGATTCCGCACACCAAGCTGCAAATGCTTTTGCGCGGTCAAAACATTTTGGGCTACAAGCATTACGCCGACGACGTGGTGGAAAAATTCTGCGAGGCGTCGATAAATAACGGTATCGACATTATAAGAATTTTCGACGCGCTCAACGACACGCGCAATATGAAAACGGCTATGACCGCCACAAAAAAGTACGGCGGCACCGTCGAGGCGGCTATAAGCTACACCACGAGCAAGGTTCACACGGTGGACTACTTTGTGGAGCTTGCCAAAGAACTCGAAAAAATGGGCGCCGATATTATTTGCATAAAGGATATGGCGAACCTGCTGTTGCCCTACACGGCTTACGAGCTTGTGGGACGCATTAAGGACGCCGTTAAGCTGCCCGTTCACCTTCATACGCACAACACCGCCGGAATCGGCGATATGACCAACCTTAAAGCCATCGAGGCGGGTTGCGACATTGTGGACACCGCCCTGTCGCCGTTGGGGAACGGCACGAGTCAGCCCGCGACCGAGGCGCTCGTCGCCACTCTTAAAGGCACGGAGTACGACACGGGAATATCGTTGGAAACGCTTAACAAGCTGACGGCGCACTTTAACGGCGTGGCCAAGCGTCTTGCCGACGAGGGCTTTCTTTCGCCGCAGGTGTTAAAGGTGGACGTGAACGCGCTTATATATCAGGTTCCCGGGGGAATGCTCTCGAACCTTATCAATCAGTTAAAGGAGCAGGGCGCGTCCGACAGACTGCCCGAGGTGTTAAAGGAGGTTCCCGCCGTCCGCGCGGATTTGGGATACCCGCCGCTCGTTACGCCGTCGAGTCAAATAGTCGGCACGCAGGCGGTTTTGAACGTTTTGGGCGGCGAGCGCTACAAAATGGTTACCAAGGAAACTAAGGCGATGCTCGCGGGCGAGTACGGAAAGTTGCCGGTGGAACCCGATGAAAAGCTGGTCAAAAAGATTATCGGCGATACTAAAAGGATTACCTACCGACCCGCCGACGACATCAAACCGGAGCTTGAAAACTACAAGAAGGAAATTGCCGAATATATCGAGCGGGACGAGGACGTTTTGACCTACGCGCTGTTTCCTCAGCTCGCGATACCGTTCTTTAAGCGCCGTTTGGCGGCAAAAAGCGGCGTGGACGCCGTTATATTCGACAAGACCGAAAAAGTCCACCCCGTATGAGAATTCTTTTCGTAAACGACGACGGCATCGACGCCCCCGGCATCCGCATTCTTGCGGACGCATTTTGCAAGGGCAACGACGTCTATATGGCGGCGCCCGATTCGGAGCGTTCCGCTTTCAGCCACTCTCTTACCGTTCGCGGCGAGCTTACCTGCGTAAGGGTTCGCGGCCGCGCTTACGAGGCTCTCGCGGTGTCGGGAACCCCGGCGGACTGCGTTAAATTCGCGCTCCTTCATTGGCTCAAAAACGAGCCGCCCGACATAGTTATATCGGGTATTAACAACGGCCCGAATTTAGGCTCGGACATTATGTACAGCGGCACCGTGGCGGCGGCGTGCGAGGCGGCGTACTTGGGCGTTCCGTCGGTTGCGGTAAGCCTTTCTTATTGGGGTGCCGACGACGCAAAGTATAAGGAGGCGGCCGTTTTTTTGCGCGAAAATCTGCCGCGGTTTTCGGCGGCTAAAATTCCGCAGGGCACGGTTCTTAATATCAATTATCCCGCTCACGCGCCGTATAAGGGCGTAAAGATAACCAAGGCGGGCATAACGCTTTATTCCGACCGCTTTACCGTCGTAGGCGATCTTTCGTCGTTCCGCTTAGAGGGTATGCCGATAGCGCACGACAAAAACGATTCCGATTGCGACGTGGAATGGAGTAAACGCGGCTACGCCACCGTTACCCCGATTCACCTCGATCGCAACGACTACGCGACTCTGCAAAGGTTAAGGACGGAATTAAAGGGCGAATGAAAACCGTTATAATAGGCGCGGGGGCGGCCGGGCTTACGGCGGCGTCGCAAATCAAAAACGGCGGAATTCTCGTTTTGGAAAAAAACGAAAAGCCGGGCAAAAAGCTGTATATAACGGGCAAGGGCCGCTGTAACGTTACAAACGAATGCGGGCCGTCCGAATTTATCGAAAAAGTGAACTCTAACCCCAAATTTTTGACGAGCGCGATAAACGCGTTTTCGCCGCGCGACGCGATAGAATTTTTGGAGCAAAACGGCTGCCCGACCGTAACGGAGCGGGGCAACAGAGTTTTTCCCGCCTCGCAAAAGGCGAGCGACGTTACGAAGGCGCTCGTGCGGGCGGCGGAAAACGCGGGCGCGCAAATTATGTATAACACCGCCGTAAAAAGCGTTTCGCAAACGGAAAACGGCTTTGCGGTTTTAACGTCGGCGGGCGAAATTTTTTGCGACAACCTTATAATCGCGACGGGGGGATTAAGCTACCCCTCTACGGGCAGCACGGGCGACGGCTACAAGTTTGCCGCCGCCCTCGGTCATACGGTAGTCCCGCCCGTTCCGTCGCTCGTCCGAATCGACCTAAAAGAGGACGTTTCCGCGCTTACGGGGCTTTCGTTAAAAAACGTCGGCGCGAGCGTTAAGGACAAGCGGAGCGGCAAGGTGTTATTTTCGCAGTTCGGCGAATTGCTGTTCACCGACGCGGGCGTTTCGGGGCCCGCCGTTCTTACGCTGTCGGCAAAAATCAACCGCGCCGACCCCTCGGGTCTGCTTTTTTGCATAGACTTAAAGCCCGCCTTAACGCCCGAAAAGCTCGATAAGCGCGTTTTATCGGACTTTTCCGCCGTTCAAAACCGCGCTTTAATAAATTCCTTGTCGGATTTGTTGCCAAAATCGTTAATTCCGTATATAATTGACGTATGCGGGCTTGTCGGCGCATCGAAGGTCAATTCCCTGACGCGGGCGGAGCGCGCGCTGCTCGTGGACGGACTCAAAAATTTAACGTTCAACGTTAAGGCGCTCGGGGGCTTTTCGTCGGCGGTAGTAACGGCCGGCGGCGTAAGCGTAAGGGAGGTTTGTCCGCAAACTATGCAAAGCAAGCTCGTAAAGGGTCTTTATTTTGCGGGCGAAATTTTAGACGTGGACGCGCTTACGGGCGGTTTCAACATTCAAACGGCCCTGTCCACGGGGTTTTTAGCCGGGAGGAGCATATGAAAATCTACGCCATACGCGGAGCGACCACCGTTTCCGCAAACGACGAAGCCGCCGTCAAAAAAAACACGGCCGCGCTTATCGGCGCCCTTATGAGCGCGAACGGGCTCGACAAGTCCGACGCCGTCAGCCTTATAATAAGCTCGACGGCGGACATAACCGCGTTCTATCCCGCAAGAGCCGTGCGCGAATCGGGCCTGCTCGACTGCGCCCTCTTTTCGGTTTTAGAGCCGCCTATAACCGACTCGGTACCCCTCTGCATCCGCGCCCTTCTGACCGTGCAGCCGGGTCGCGACCTTGTTCCGCGGCACGTTTATTTGGAGGGGGCCAAGGTTTTACGCCCCGACATCGACCACAACCGGTAACCGACTTATAATATATTAAATTCGGTAACGATAAAAAGGAAAGCATATGAACATAGCAATCGACGGCCCCGCCGGCGCCGGCAAAAGCACAATAGCAAAAATACTTGCAAAAAAGCTCGGGTTTACGTATTTGGACACGGGCGCCATGTACCGCGCCGTCGCATTAAAGGCCGACAGGGCGGGGATTGCGGTTAGCGACGAAGCCGCCGTAGAGGAGCTTTTGCGCGCCCTGTCGCTCGACGTCGTTTACGGCGGCGACGGGTCGCAGCGCGTAATCTTAGACGGCGAGGACGTTTCGGACGCTATCCGCGCCCACCGCGTTTCTAAGCTCGCCTCCGACGTATCCGCGCTTAGCGCGGTGCGGCTCGCGATGGTGGACTTGCAGCGCGCCATCGCCGAAAAGACCGACACGGTGCTGGACGGACGCGACATAGGCACGTTCGTATTGCCGGGCGCGGAATTCAAGTTTTATTTAACGGCGTCCGTCGACGAGCGCGCCCGCCGCCGCTATTTGCAGCTTAAAGAAAAGGGCGAGCCTTGCGACCTTGAAAGTATTAAGCGCGACATAGCCGAGCGCGACAAAAACGACGCGGGACGCGCGCTCGCGCCGCTAAAAAAAGCCGACGACGCACTCGAAGTCGATACGACCGAGCTTTCGGTCGACGGCGTCGTAAACGTTCTTTATTCGCGCGTAAGGAGGGCGAAGCAATGAACTTTTTTTATTCGTTTGCCAGATTTATACTTTACCCCGTAGCGCGGCTGTTTTTGCCCGCGACGGTCGTCAACAAAAAGAATTTTCCGCGCAGGCGCAACCTGATAGTCGTCGCCAATCATTTGTCGTGGCAGGACGCGCCTCTGCTGGCCGTTTACACGCCGTATTACCGCCACTTTTTCGCAAAGAAGGAGGCGGGCGAAAAGTTTTTGCCGCGCTTACTCTTAAAGTGGCTCGGCGTGATTTTAGTCGACCGCGACAAGCCGGAATTATCGAGCATACGCAAAATTTTGACGTATCTCAAAAAGGGCCACGGCGTAAACATATTCCCCGAGGGGACGCGCAACAAGACGGGAACGTCGCAAATTCAACAGGTCAAAAGCGGCGCGGCGATGTTCGCGGTAAAGTCGAAAACGCCGATAGTCCCCGTAATGATTTACTCAAAAACAAAATTTTTCCGCCGCAACTTCCTCTATGTGGGCGAGGAGTTTTCGTTGACCGAATTCGAGGGCAGACCCTTAAAGGACGGCGAGCTTGAAAAAGCCGCCGCGATAGTCGAGGAGGCTTTGCTGAAAACAAAGGCGCAAATGGACGAATACGTTTTGACGCGTTTCCCTAAAAACGCGGCGAAAATCGCGAAGTCCGACGCCGCCGAAAAAACCGCAAACACGACGGAAAACGCCGCCGAATCCTTAACCGCGGCAGAAAACGCAACCGCGACGGAAAACGCGACCGAAAACGCCGCCGAAAAAACCGATAGCGCGGAGGGCGGCGCGTGAGAGTGGCCGTCGCAAAAAACGCGGGCTTTTGTTTCGGCGTAAAAAAGGCGGTGGACGCGGCTATGAAAAACGCCGGCGAAAACACCTTTACGTACGGCGAACTCATCCATAACGAAACGGTCGCCGACGGGCTGAAAGCGGCGGGCGTCCGCAAAATAGATTCCGCGTCGGAGTTTACGGGCGGCAAAGTCGTTATACGCTCGCACGGCGTTTCTAAGTCCGAATACGACGCGTTGGCGGCGGCGGGCGCCGAAATTATCGACGCGACCTGCCCGTTCGTAAAAAAAATTCACGGCATAGCCGCCGACTATTCGCATAAGGGCTATACGGTGGTCATAATCGGCGCGGCGGAGCATCCCGAGGTTAAGGGGATAGCGGGCTGGGTGGAGGGCGAGCCGCTCATTATCGACTCGCCGGAGGGACTAAAAAGCCTTGCGGGGCGGCAAAAAGTGTGTTTTGTGGCTCAAACTACGTTCGATACCGAAAAATATAGGGATATTATTAAAAAAATTGACAAAGAGCAATTCAAAACAGTTGAAATTTTCGACACAATTTGCTATACTACTTATAGGCGACAATCCGAGGCCGCGCGTTTGGCGGCCCGTTGCGGCGTAATGTTGGTGCTCGGCAGCCCAAAAAGCTCCAACACGCAAAAATTATTCGGCATATGCCGGCAAAGCTGCGCAAAAAGCTATCTTGTGGATTCGGTCGCCGCGCTAAAAAGCATAGAGTTTTCGCCGACGGACTATGTGGGCATAGTAACGGGCGCGTCAACCCCGGGAGGGTTGATCGAGGAGGTAAAGGTTTATATGGGTCAACAGTTTGAAGAGGTCAGCAGTAAGGAGTTCATCGACGGCGTCGAGGAATCGCTTGTCAGCTACAAGGAGGGCAAGCGCGTCAGGGGCACGGTCATCGCGGCGGACGAAAGCGGCATTAAGCTGCGGATCGGCGGTAAGAAGGACGGGTTTATTCCCAAGGACGAAATCGACGCCGACGGCGTTTACGATCCCGACGATTACGTCGCGGGGTCGGAGGTGGACGCGCTTATCACCAACAAGCAGGACAAGGAGTCCGGCTGCGTTTTGCTTTCAAAGAAAAAAATCGACCTTATAAAGGAGGGCGATAAGGTCGTCGAGTCGATTCGCGACGGCGAGGTTTTTGAGTTCGTCGCCGAAAAGGAGACCAAGGGCGGGCTTTTGGGTAAGCTCGGCACGTATGCGGTTTTTATTCCCGCCTCGCAGATTAAGGAGGGCTTTGTAAAGGATTTGCGCGTGTACGCGGGCAAGCCCCTGCGCCTTACCGCGCTTGAAATCGACGACGACAAGCACAAGATAGTCGCGTCGCAACGCAAGGTTTTGGAGCGCGAGCGCAAAGCCCGCGAGGAAATTTTTTGGTCGCACGTTCAACCCGACGTAATAGTCAGCGGCAAGGTCAAAAGATTCGCGAGCTTCGGCGCGTTCGTAAGCGTGGACGGCTTCGATTGCCTCGCTCACATAGTCGACCTTTCGTGGACGCACGTAAAGTCCGCCGACGAGGTTTTGACCATCGGCGAAACCTACGACTTTTTGGTTTTAGCCGTCGACCGCGAGCGCGGACGCGTTTCGTTAAGCTACAAGCTGTTGCAGCCGCACCCGTTTGAAAAATGTCTGCAAGACCACCCCGTGGGCTCGGTGTGCAAGGGCAAGATAACGAGCATAGTCCCGTTCGGCGCGTTCGTCGAAATCGAGCCGGGCATCGAGGGACTCGTGCACGTGTCGGAGGCGTCGCGCAACTTTATTAAAAACGTCGGCGAGGTCGCAAAGGTCGGCGACGAGGTCGAGGTTATGATTCTTAACGCCGACCCCGCAAGCAAAAAGCTCACGCTCAGCATAAAGGCGGCGCTCCCCGACGCCGAAAGGCCGGCCGACGCCGACGGCGGTCAAAACGCCGGTTCTCAAAACGGCGAAACCGAATGGTCGGAGGATAACGCTAATATGCCGTTTGCGGATTTGCTTAAAGATCTAGATATGGACAAAAAATAGGTCGGTGAAATTCCCTGTGATAGCGACGAATGCGGAACCCCGCCTAACTTACGTATTAGATATACGCGCGTGTCGGCGGGAACCCGCCTTCGCCGCTCCGACGGGAAATTTGACCGACCTATACAAATGCTGTGAAATTCCCCGTGATAGAAAACTCCGGATAAGCGGGGCGGCTTTAAGGCAGCGGATTTTTTAGACGGAAATTGACTTGTTTTTGCAGGCAATAGCACCGCTATTGTCAAAAAAAGAAAGTAATTTACGGCAAAAAAGGCGCGCCTTAAAGTTGTCTAAACTTGTCCGGAGTTTTCGATAGCGACGAATACGGAACCCCGCCTAACTTACGTATTAGATATACGCGCGTGTCGGCGGGAACCCGCCTTCGCCGCTCCGGCGGGAAATTTGACCGACCTGTACGATGTTGTGAAATTCCGGCGCAAGGAGGGATCGGGTGTCGACCGTATACGCGATATGCCCGTATTGCAATAAAAATCAAACGATTCGCGACGATACCGTGGTGGAATTTTCTTGCGAACACTGCGGCCGCATTTTGGATGTGCGGCAGCTGCGCGGAATGAATCTTATTATCGACGCCGAGACCTCGAACGCCTATTACGCGGACGCGAAGCAATACTTCGACAACACCGATTTCCGCACGGCGGGCGAATATTTTCAAAAATCCTTAAAGGCGAATCCGAACAATTATTTGGCGGCTTACTACTCGGGGCTTTGCGGCGTTTACGCCGACGGGGACGGCGGCGGCAATCCGTTCGACGTTCCGCAGACGCTTATACGCACGCTAAAAGCCGCCGTTGAAAAAATGGAAAACGCCCAAACGCCCTTGACCGGCAAAATTGCGTTTTTGGCGATGGCGCTCGGCGAGCTTCATATAATGCTCGCCGGCCACTACGACAAGCTGTGCGAACGCTACGGCGGACACAAAACCAAAAAACTTTTCATAAGCGGCGCGATCGCTTTTTTGTCGGCGGTCAACGAGCTTTTGGCGCTCGGGCGCGAGCGGCTTTTGGTGTTCGACGCGGCCGTTTCGGCGCCGCTCGTGTCGATTATAGATTCGGCGGTCGGGGCGTGCTTCGCCGCGATACGCCCATCGTTGGAGGGCATAAGCGACATAAGCGCGCCGACCGACTCCGAGTATAACGCCGTCAAGAGTTTTTACGGCAATTTTGTGTCCTACGCCCTGTCGATAAATCCTAAGTACGCCGCGCCCGGCGGGGCCGACCGCTACGCCGACAATTCGCGCTACAACCGCGAAATACTTTTGTTGATAGACCGCTACTACGCCGACAATTACGAGATGGCAAAAAAATATTTGTCGGCGCCGGGCGACTTTTTGACGGGTATGCGCGAGCAGTGCCTGACCGCCGTCCGCCTTACCTACTACACGGCGGTGCGGACGCTCGGCGCGGTCAAAAACAACGGCGAGCGCATAACGGCGCTAAACGAGGGCATCGTGATATTGCTCGAATACATAAAACCGCGCGTCTACATAAGCCGGGACAGGCGCGTTAAGCTTATAACGCAAAAATTCGACGGACTGCAAACGGCGGCGGCGTACTTGGACGTGTTTTTCGAGTCGCTCCCCGACGGCGCAAAAAAGCCGTCCGGCGACGTACTCGTTCAATTCTACGGCGAATGCCACGCCATGTTAAGGCTCTACTACCAAATAGTGAGCAAAAATTACAGCCGTTTCCTCAACAAAATCAAGGCCGCCAAAAACGCGGAATACGATTATTACGCGGGCTTTTTGTCCGACACGGCGTGCGCGTGCGCCTCGGCGCTTTCGGCCGTCGTAAGGTTTTGCGACCACAAAATCAAGCCGCGCATACTCCTGTTAAAGCTGTGCCGCGAAATTTGCGAGGAATTTTTGTTGCTTGCCGACTATAAAATAGAGGAGATCGAGTCGTCGGAAAAGTATTCGGACATTCTCAAAATTTACCGCGAGCTCGACGGCGACCTCGAATATTTTGCAAAATTAAGGTAGGAGGAGCAAAAAACCCACGTGATATTCGATTTACACAACGACCTCGTTACGGCAAAAATGCCGCTCGAACAAATGCGCCGCTTTATAAAAAGCAACGCGCGGGTCAAAATGACGCTCGCGGTTTGGACGAGCAAAATCGCCGACCCTTTGCCGTTTATCGCGGAGGTTATAAGGCAGTTTTCGCCGCTCGGCAACGTCCTTTTCGCGGTTGAGGATTTGTGGTTTTTAACCGAAAAAAATCTCGCCGCCCTGTGCGCTCTGCCCCTTTCCTACTGCACGCTCGCGTGGGATACCGACAACGCCGTCGCGGGCGGGCATAAGGGTACGGGCGGCGTAACGGAATTCGGCAAACGCGCCGTCGCCGCCATGAATAAAAGCGGAATCGCCGTCGACGCGGCGCACCTTAACGAGCGGAGCTTTTATAATTTGCTCGACCTTACCGACACGCTTATTTGCTCGCACGCCTGCCTTAAAGAAACGCGCTTTCATTCGCGCAATCTTAGCCCCGAGCAGGTCAAAAATATTATAGCGCGGGGCGGCGTCGTCGGGCTTACCGCCGTGGCGGACTTTTTGCCGGACGGG
This sequence comes from Clostridiales bacterium, assembly GCA_031276725.1. Classification (GTDB taxonomy): domain Bacteria; phylum Bacillota; class Clostridia; order Christensenellales; family Pumilibacteraceae; genus RACS-047. The sequence goes on from JAISMM010000090.1 coordinate 43,872, forward strand.
GAGGGCGCAAGGGGCGGTTTTGTGAATCAGCTTTGCGCGTTCGCCTCGCGCTACGGCGTAGATTCGCTCGCCCTCGGGACGGACTTGTTCGGAACCGACCCCTTAAAGGGGCTCGAAACGTACGAAAAGTTCGCGTCGCTCGCCTACGACCTCGAAGGCGCGGGCTTTACGGCGGGCGAGGCGGAAAAAATTCTTTTTAGAAACGCCGATAAATTTTTTAGCGATTAATCAGGAATTAAGGAGAAACAAAAATGAAAAACGAATACGAAAACCCGCTTATAACGCGCTACGCAAGCCCCGAAACGTCGCGGATATTTTCGGACGACAACCGCTTTTCGCTTTGGCGCAAGCTATGGATTGCGCTCGCCGAAAGCGAGTCGGAGCTGGGGCTGCCCGTTACGGCGGAGCAGATCGCCGAAATGAAAAAGTACGCCGCCGATATTAATTACGAGGTCGCCGCCGCCCGCGAAAGGGAGGTGCGCCACGACGTTATGGCGCACGTGTACGCGTTCGGCCGTCAGGCCAAGTCCGCCGCGCCCATAATTCATTTGGGGGCGACAAGCTGTTTTGTTACCGACAACGCCGAAATCGTTATGATTAACGACGCGTTAAAGGTCGTCCGCGCAAAGCTCCTAAACGTTATGGACAGGCTCGCAAAATTCGCGCTCAAATATAAGACCGTCCCCGTTTTGGGCTTTACGCATTTGCAGCCGGCGCAGCTTACCACGCTCGGCAAACGCGCCTCGCTCTGGCTTCAAGATTTGCTGTTAGACTACGAAAACCTCGAATTTTTACTTTCAAGGGTCGCGCTTAGGGGCGTTAAGGGCACCACCGGAACGCAGGGCAGCTTTTTAAGCCTCTTTGGCGGCGATTCCGAAAAGGTTAAAAGGCTCGAACGGCTCGTCGAAAACAAGATGGGCTTTAATAAGTCCTACGCCGTTACGGGTCAGACGTATCCGCGCAAATTCGACTACAACGTGCTGTCGGCGCTGTCGCAGATAGCCCAAAGCGCGTCTAAATTCGCGACCGATTTAAGGCTGTTGCAGAGTATGAAGGAGGTCGAGGAGCCGTTCGAAAGCTCGCAAATAGGCTCGTCGGCGATGGCGTACAAGCGCAACCCCATGCGCAGCGAACGCATATGCTCGCTCGCGCGGTTCGTTATGTCGCTGCCGCAAACGGCGGCGGTTACGGCGGGGTCGCAGTGGTTGGAGCGCACCCTCGACGACAGCGCCGCAAAAAGAATAACTATTCCGCAGGCGTTTTTGGCGGTCGACGGCATACTCAACCTGTATATGAACGTGAGCGAAAATTTGGTCGTCTACGAAAAAATTATCGCAAAGCATATCGCCGCCGAGCTTCCGTTTATGGCTACGGAGGTCATTATCGCCGAGTGCGTCAAGGCGGGCGGCAACCGTCAGGACGTTCACGAGCGGATACGCGTCCACTCTATGGCGGCGGCGCGGGTCGTCAAGGAGCGGGGCGGCGAAAACGACCTTATCGCGCGCCTGAAAGCCGACCCCGCTTTTAGCTCCGTGGCAAAAAAGCTCGACGCCGTTCTTAAACCCGAAAACTTTACGGGACGCGCCGCCGAGCAGACCGACGAATTTATCGCGGACTTCGTCGCCCCGCTTTTAGCGCGGCACAAGGCGCTGCTTACAAAGACTCCCGATATTACGGTTTAGTCCCACGGAAAACTCCGAACAAGTTTGGGCGGCTTTAAGCCGCGTCTGTTTTGCTGTAAATTGCCTTCTTTTTTTTGCCGGTAGCGGTGCTATCGCCCGCAAAAACAAGTCGATTTTTATCTAAAAAATCCGCCGGCTTAAACCCGCTCCGCTTGTCCGGAGTTTCCCGCGCGCGGCGCGCACAATAGCCCCTAAAAAATTTTTTCAAAAATTTTTTAGGGGGCTATTGACAAATATAGTATTATGTGTTATAATCGGTACATACTAGATAATGTCATTCTATTTTTGCGGAGCGGGGCGGACAAACCCCGCGCGCGTCAAAACGGGGACGGGTATGAGGACGGTCGGGCGGTTAAAATCAAGTTTATTCGGCAAGGGAGCAAAAAAAGCGCTCGCCGTTTTGCTTTGCCTCGTTTTTATCGCGCCGTTTTTTGTAAGCTGCAAGCCGCCCGCGGATTCGTCGGGGGGGGGTCGCTATACCGTTTTATTCGACCTTAACGGAGGCGTCGGCGACGTTCCCGAATCGGTCAGCGTCGAGGCGGGTCAAGCCGTGGGCGATATTCCCGCGCCCTCGAAGGACGGCGCGGAGTTCAAGGGCTGGACGGCGGACGCGGAGGGGACGGCGGCGTGGGACTTAGCCGCTACCCCCGTAACAGCCGACACCGTTTTGTACGCGCAGTGGGGCGGCGATATGTCCGCCGCCGAATACGAAAAATCGCTTGGCGCGTGGTCGGAGCCTAATCGCCTTTACATACACTATAAGCGCGAGACCGACACTATCGCGGAGTATTCAAAGCACAGTATGTGGGTGTGGCGCGAGCGCCCCGACGAGATGCCCGGCCGCACCTTTGAATGGACGCGCTACGACGAGTCGGGCGCGGTCGCCGAGGTCGATTTGTCCCGCGCGTACACCGACGCCGAAAAGACGCGGGATCAAAAGCTGAATTTTTTTAACGCGACGGAAGTCGGTATTCAGGTAGTTCTGAACGAGTCCAAGCAGGACACGAGCAGTTTTTGGCGTAACGACGGCGGCAACGTCTATATTCCCGATTTTCATACGCGTTTCCGTCCCGACGGGAGCGTGCATATTTTTGCCGTTCAAGGCAGGGTGGACGAGTTCGTATATTTTTATACGGATTTAGAAACCGTGCCGCCGAGCCCCTACGATCTTGTGGAACCGGGGAGCGCCGTAAGCAAGAACAACGTCAACAGCTCGGTTAGCGGCTACCCCGCGCCGCCTACGTCGCCCGACTTTTATAACAACGCGGGCGTGGGCTACCAAATTCAGGTGGCGTCGTTCGCCGACAGCGACGGCGACGGAATGGGCGACATTCGCGGCATAATCGAAAACCTCGACTACCTAAAAGAGTCCGTTCACGCCAACGTGCTTTGGCTTACGCCCGTGCAGCTGTCCAATTCCTATCACGGCTACGACATTATCGACTTCTACCAAATCGACCCGCGCTTCGGCACTATGGCGGACTACCGCACGTTGCTCGCCGAGGCGCACAAGCGCGGTATCCGCGTGCTTATGGACTTGGTGGTCAACCACACGTCCGAAAATAACGTGTGGTTCAAAAATTCCGCGCAGCTCAAAAAGGGAACCGACCGCTACGGGGCCGAAATCGACTTCCGCAACTTTTACACGTGGATAAACGCCGATATGCTCGCGGCAAAAAAGGCGAAGTATAACGTCCAATACGGCGGCAACGCGGGGAATATCGAAAAGAAAATGATTTCTTGGCGCGAGTATGGCGGCTACGGCTACTATTATTACGGCAAATTCGCCTCGTCGATGCCCGAGCTAAACTACGACTACCGGCCCGCCCGCGACGCCATCGTGGACGTGGCGTTGTTTTGGATGGCGGCGGGGCTCGACGGCTTCCGCATAGACGCGGTTAAGCATATCTATATGGACGACGAGTATTCGACTCCCGATGCGGGCGATATAATTTCCGGTATCGGCGACGTCGGCTACGAGAACAACACGACCAAAAACGTCAACTTTTTTAAGGAATTTTCGTGCAGACTAAAAGCCGTTTACCCTAACGCGTTCGTCGTGGGCGAAAACTTTACCGGCGACAAGAATTTGACGGCGCCGTACTTCGAGGGGTTAGACTCGGTGTTCGATTTTTCGGCGGGGTCGGACGCTAACGCCGGCTATTGCGCCGCCGTTCGGTGGGGCCATACAAGCTATACGGCGGATCACGCGGCGGGCTTGGAGCTTTATAACGCGTACCGGGGCGGCGGCGCGATTAATTCGCCGTTTACGTCGAACCACGACACGAACCGTTCTATAAGCAAGGTCAACGGCGTTTTTTCGCAGGACGATAACGACAATTTTGCCTCGGGCGACCTTACGACCAAAATCAACAAGGGCAAGCTGTACGCGTCGGTTATGCTTACTCTGCCGGGGCTTACGTGGATATATTACGGCGACGAGCTTGGTATGAGCGGCGTTATGAGTAACCGCGCGGGCGATCCCACGGAGGGCAACCTCGACAGATACGTCCGTCAGCCGTTCAAGTGGACGACCGCCGGCTTTACGTGGAGCGAGGGCGAAAATAAGCAAAAAATCTATACCGCCGGCGCGAGTAAATATACTACGGGCTTTACGTTCGAGGCGGGCTTTACCATAGAGTGGGACGGCTATAACAAAAATTTGGCGGGCGCGGACGAGCAGCAAAGCGACACTAATTCTATGCTGCGCCACTACGAGCGCGTTACCGCTCTAAAATCGTCCGACCCCGTGCTTATTAAGGGCACGTTCCGCGGCTTTGACCCCGGGGGCAATTTCGCCGGCGTCGAGAATCTTAACGCGGCAAATATCGTTTCGTTCAGCCGTAGCTACGGCGGCGTAACCTACAAGGTTTACCACAACCTGAGCGGCTCGCCGTACTACTTCCCCGCAAACGGATTTACCAACCGCGTTTGGGCGGCGTATAACGACGGCGCGACGCTGTCGGGCGATTGGTGGACGCTGTCGGGATACAATTCCGTAATAGTGAGGGCGTAGGAGGAATAATTATGAATACCGCGAACAAAAAATTTAATATTATGCGCGCCGTCGCCGCCGCTCTCGTTTTGGCGCTCGTCCTCGTTACGGCGGCGGTTTCGACGCCGGCGCCTTTCGCCGCGACCGATACGGACGGCAGAATAACGGTTTATCTTACGCTCGAAAAAGGTCTTACCGTCGACGGCAAGACGGGCAAGGACGACGCCGCGTTCGGTCTTAGCGGAGCGGCTGTCTTGGGGCTTGAAAACGCGTTTAGGTTTGTCGGATACAAGGGCGAGCTTTTGCCCGTTCCCGACCCCCGCGCGGGGTATACGTTCGAGGGGTGGGGCTACTCCGCCGACGCTCTGCTTTACACAACCTACGTTTGCCCCGCCGAAAACGCCGTACTGCACGCGGTTTGGCACGGGGATGCGGCCGCCGATACCGGCCCGCGCGCGGGATTCTATTTGCGGTTTTTGGGCGATGGCGAAACGCCCTACGACGGTCTTGCCGATTCGCTCGATTCCCGCTATAATATGGCGCTAAAATCCGGCGGCGGCAAGCTCGAATACGCCGTTTTCAACGTTTCGTTGTCGGCGGGTCAACGCTTTATTTTCGCCTCGCACTATCCTATGTCGGCGGCGGGCGGTCGGCGCGTCTATCCGTCTATGAATCCCGTCCGCGCCGAAAAAAGTCAATTTACCGTCGGGTATACTTTCTATGTCGGGGCGGGCGGCGAATGCGCAAAAAATTATGTTTTCACCCAAGACGGCGAGTTGGAACAATTAGATTCGCCCGCGCGTTACACCGCCGAGATTGCCGAACAGAACGCCTATTTAACCGTCCTTAACGGCGCGGACGGCGTGTACAACATTTACGCCGTACTCTACGACGGCGGCGGTTGGCTTGAAGTCTATATGCAAAAATTGAGTTAAGGGGAGCCGTATTTAAGACGCGATGAATAAAAAACTGCGAAAATTTAATTTTGCGAGGGCGTTCGCTCTGTTGTCGCTCCTTGCCGCGGCGCTCCTTTTGTCCGCCTGCGCAAAGCCGGACGGAACGACCGACCGACCCGCGCCGCCGCCCGAGCCCGCGCCCGAACGGATTACGCTCGCCGCGCCCGTAATTACGCTCGCCGCGCCTAACGTTTTGTCGTGGAACGACGCTCCCGAGGGGTCGGACGGCTTGCGTTTAACCGTAAACGGCGAAGACGGCGCGGCGCTTATAAGCGGCCCGGGGGCGAATCTTAGCTCCGTCGACGCCGTAGACGGCGTTATAAAAATCGCGGCGTACTTTAACGCCGCGTCCGCCGATTTTGCCGACAGCGACGCGGTAAGATTGTCCTACGTCAAGGGCGGCGGCGCGCTAAAACTAGAATTCCCGCGCGGTATCCGCGTCGAAAACGGCTTTCTTGAATTCGAGCCGAACGGCGGCGCCGACCGCTACGAAATCACCGACATCAACAACAACGTTTACTATACGGACGCGCCGCGCGTCGATTTGTCGCGCCGCTATATGGTCAAGTCCGTTCGGGCAAGGTGCTCGGGGCAATACCTCGACAGCGACAAGTCGGGGCGCTTCGACGTCGAATATTTTAAGACGGGAATCGGCACAAAGGCGCGGCCCTACGTAATATCGAGCGCGGACGAATTCAGATTTATCGATTACTATATAGCGCTCGGCGACCGCAACTATTACCGGCTCGGCGCGGACATAGCGTTCGGCGAATTCACTCTTCCCGATTACGGCGCGGCGGGCAACTACTTTATGTCGGGCAGCTTTTACGGCTATCTCGACGGGGCGGGCTTTACCGTTTCGGGCGTCAGAGTCCGCGATATAGAAGGGTGCGTAAGTCTGTTCGCGAGCATACTTCCGGGCGCGGAAATTTTTGACGTAACGTTTTCGGATATCGAGCTAAAAACCTACTTCGAGCACGGCTACGAGCATCGCGACCCTCAGCCCAAGGGCGCGTCCGTGGCGGTCATAGCGCAAAAAAACTTCGGCGTTATCAGGAACGTAACCGTTCAAAGCTCCGTTCTGTACGCGGGCTACGACGACGCGTCCGCCTTCGCGGTCGAGAATCGCGGGACTATAACGGGCTGCGCCTCGATAGATAACGTTATACGGGGCGGCGGCGGCGCGGCGGGAATATGCGCCGACAACTACGGCGAAATCGCGTACTCGTTCAATTCCTCGGCGTTAACGTCGGACTATTCCGCCGGCGGAATCGCTATGGTGAATAGGGGAATTATAAGGTCGTGCTACAACACGGGCGGCGTAACGTCCTACGGAACCGACGGCTACGCGGGCGGCATCGCGGGCGACAATTACGGCGCGGAGGGTCTAAACCTTGTCGGCGACCTTTATATAGCCAACTGCTATAACGCGGTCGCCGTTACGGGCGGCGGCGCGGGAGTCGGCAATATCGCGGGGCGCGGCGGCGTCATCCGCGACAGCTACTACTACGCGGTCAAGCCCTACGCGGCCGCCCCGAACGGCGTTATTATCGTAGACGGCGCGGTTATAGAGGGCTCGGAGGCGCAAATCGCGTTCACGGCGTACGCTATGCAAAGCGATAATTTTGTGGCGCTCCTTAACGCGCCGTTAACCGAGCCCGTTTGGAAATCGGGAGGGGCGAACCGCACGCCGACGTTTATATGAAAAGATTATCGATAAAAAAACTTAACGCGCTGATTTTTGCGGTTATAATTATGTGCGCGGCGGCGGCTCCCCTCGCGGCTTGCTCGGGCGCGGCGGCCGTTCCGCAAAATATCCGCGTGGAGGCGTCGGACGACGGCTTGTCGGCGCGTCTTGTTTGGGACGCCGTTCCGGGCGCGGACTATTACAGGGTTAGGGTCAACGGCGTTGTACTCGAAACGGGCTTTACTTACCAAAATCCGCCGCTTACGGAGGGGTTTTTGTACGGCGCGATGACGGCGGGCGAGGTCAACAAATTGAGCGTGCAGGCGTGTACTCTTGCGGGCGCGTCAAGCGCGTTCACAAGCGAGGTCGAGTTTCAAAAGCTGCCGCGCACGGCGCCGCTCGACGCTCCGCGCATAGAATTAAACGGCGCGACGCTGTCGTGGCAGCCGGTAGAGTTTGCGGGGAGCTATCAAATTTGGGCGGACTCGCGGCTGTTAGATACCGTCGCCGAATCGCCCTATACCGTCGATCCCGCCGCGTTGCGTCTGCCCGTGGGCGAGTACCGTATAACGGTCGTCGCGGTCGGCGACGGCAATATTCACGGCGACGTTATAAACGTCCCGAGCGCGTCGAGTAACGCAAAAACCTACTACCAAAGCGCTATGCCCGCGCTCGCCGCGCCGGCATTGTCGGTAGACGCCGCAAGCGGAACGGTCTTGTGGACGGCGATCGCGGGGGCCGTCGGCTACGCGGTAAGAATCGAAAAGGCGGGAGCGGCGGGGCCGCCGACGGTAAAAACGGTCGGCGCGGACACGCTTAGCGTAAGCTTTACGGCTCCCGGGGTGTACGCCGTGCGTGTAAAGGCGCTCGCTAACGGCGTTACGGCGTTTAGCGGCGGATATTCCGAGCCGGCGACGGTTACGGTAAATTAAAGGAAAGGACTTTTATGCAAAATTTTAACGCTGAAAGGTTAATATGCAAGAGCGCGGCGCGGCGGCGTCCGTTTTTGGCGGCGACGTTCGTTTTGTCGGCGCTGTTATTCTTTTTTTCGTTCAATACTTTCGGCGCGGCGCGTCCGGTTACGGCGGCGGGAACGGCGGGACTAGAAGGGACGCTGTACGTTAGCTTTTATCGCCCCGACGGCAAGTACGAGTCGAATTTTGACGGCGCGGACGCAAAATGGTCGATTTGGGCGTTTTCGGACGGCGCGAACGGCCGCCTTATAACCGATTCTACCGCGGACGCCGATTTTGGCGGCGCGCGCGTTTTTGCCGTAAAGCTGTCGGGTAAGGAGGTTTTAGAGGCCCGCCGCGGCTCGAACAAGCTCGGCATAGTCGCCGTGCCGTCCTATCAAAACGGGGACGAGGCCGCGCCGCTTTGGGAGCATAAGGATATAGCCGCCGACAGAACCTTTTATGTTCCGCTAAACGAAAACAACGCGGGACGCGTCTATATAATAGCGGGCGACCCGACCGTCTACTTTGATTCGGCGGCGGCGAACGCCGTCATAAACGGAGTGCGCTACGCGAATTTCGACGGCGAGGGCAAGGTGTCGTACGTTATCGGCGGCGAGTTCAAAGCCGCGTCCAAGGTAACGGTAACAAAGCGGACTTACAACCCCGCAAACGGCGAAATCGCGAACGAAACGCCGATTATTAACGGCGCGGCCGTCATAAATAAAACCGATTCGCGCACCGCCTCGCTCAATCATTCAAGTTTTACGGCGGCGAATATCGACCTTCGCGCCGTCTATCTTTTGAGCGTGGACGGCTCGGCGCCCGCCGCGATCGATAAGACGCGTTTATTTATCTCGCCCGCGTTTCAAAGCTCGCAAACGCCCGCCGAAAATATAAAATTGGGCGCGGTCTATACTTCCGACTCGACGGCGTTCAGGCTTTGGGCGCCCACGGCGGCGTACGTCAAGCTCAATCTTTACAGGCGCGGCGACGGCGGCGAGCCCTACGACACGCGCTTTATGACGGTCGGGGCGAACGGCGTTATGCAAACGACCGTACGGGGCGACCTTGACGGCGCGTACTACACATATTCGGTTTGCGCCGACGGAACCGAAAACGAAACTATCGATATTTACGCCCAAAGCGCGGGCGTAAACGGCAAACGCGGTATGGTGATCGACCTTGACAAAACTGATCCGAACGGCTGGAACGCCGACCTTGACGCCGCGCGGGCGATTCGCGGCAGGCAAGCCTCCGACGCGCGCGACCCCGTTATTTGGGAGGTTCACGTGCGCGACTTTTCCGCTCATCCCGACAGCGGCATAAAGTACAAGGGCAAGTACTTGGCGTTTACCGAGGACAACACGACCCTTTCGACCGACAACACGGTCAAAACGGGCATAGCCCACCTTAAAGAATTGGGCGTTACCTACGTACATCTTATGCCCGTGTTCGACTTCGGCTCGATCGACGAGGCGGCTATGGACAGCGCCGACTCGCGCGAATTCAATTGGGGCTACGACCCGGTAAATTACAACGTTCCCGAGGGCGGTTACAGCACCGACCCCTACGACGGGCGCGTTCGCGTCAACGAGTTCAAGCAAATGGTGCGGGCGCTCCACAACGCGGATATCGGCGTTATAATGGACGTGGTTTACAACCACACGGTCAGCCTAAAAAGCGCGTTCAACGCGTCCGTTCCCGGCTACTACTACCGTCAAGCGTTCGCGGACGGCGCGGGCGCGGGCAGCTTCGGCTATCCCGAATACGCCGTCGGCATTAACGGCTTCGTGTACGCGAACGCCACTCTTTGCGGCTCCGAAACCGCGAGCGAGCGCGAAATGTTCGGACGCTATATGAAAGAGTCCGTCAAGTATTGGGCGACCGAATACCATATGGACGGCTTCCGTTTCGACCTTATGGCGGTTCACAATATCGGCGTTATGAACGAAATCCGCGCTATGCTTAATAACGACCTTGCGGCGGACGGCGGCGCGGGAATTCTTATGTACGGCGAGCCTTGGGCGGCGGGCGGAATTTCTTTGCCGCCGTCGGCGAATCCCGACTATTGGCCCGCGAATCACAATAGCCCCGATTCGCTTAAAGCGCTCGCGGACGGCATAGGCATATTCAACGACGTGTACCGTAACGCCGTAAGGGGCGACAACTCGACGGGTCAAAGGGGTTACGTCAACGGTTGGAACGACGACGAGAGGGTAGAAAATCTAAAAATCACCGTCCAGGGGACAAAGTTTTCGCCCGACGCGGTTAAAATCGACGGAGCCTTCCGCGCTATGGACACCGTTACCTACACGGCGTGCCACGATAACCGCGTTTTGCTCGATCAGCTTATTATGGCAAACGGCGGCAAGCAACAAGCCGAAACTTTCAGGACGGGCGGCGACGGCGCTATTAAACGGCAAATCTTACTCGCGGCGGGTCTTACGCTCACGTCGCGCGGAATGATACTCTTTACGGCGGGGGACGAGTTCGCGCGCACAAAGTACGGCAACCACGACAGCTATTCGTCGAGCGACCGCCTCAACGCCCTCGACTACGGGCGCAAGGCGCAGTTTGCGGGAATATATTCGCGATATACCGAGCTTATTAAGCTCCGTTCGCGCTTTTTGGGGTTCCGCGTCGACGCCGTTACCGACGATAAAGCCGTCTATGCGGGCGCGTCGGGGGATTCGGGTTCGCGCGTGCTGTGGTATCAGTACAGGGGATTAGCCGCCGACCCGTACTACTCGTATTTGACGGTCGTAGTCAATCCCTACCCCTACGCCGTTACGGTCGACGCAGGCTCCGCGTGGGCGGGCGACGCTCAATTCCGCGTAATCTACGACGGCGCTAATCCGGTCAATTTCTACAATTCCGATTCGGCGGATACCGTAAGCGCGACGGCGCAAGCCGCCGGTATAACGGTGGCGGGGGAGTCCGTGGCGGTTTTAGTAAAATACAAGCACGGTTAAGGCGGATAGAGCGAAAAAAATGAAAAAATTAAAGGACAAATTAATAAGGGCGCTCGGCGCGCTAAAAGCTATACCGCTAAAATTAAGGCGGCCGCTTTCGGCGCTCGCTAAAAGACTCGCCGCCCTAAAAACAAAGCTGTTCGCGGTATTGCTCGCGGCGCTGTTCGTTTTTAGCGCGGCTTGGATATTCGTGTCGGGGACGCGCTCGTCGGCCGGGGGGTTCACCGTGTGGGCGGCCGCCGAGGAGGAAACGCTCGTACGCGCCCTCATCGACGAATTTTTGGCGGCGAATCCGGACGTTACTACGCCCATAACCTTTAAGGTGCAGTCCAACAATATGGTGCTTTCCGAAATGGAGAAGGACGCGGACGCCGCTGCCGACCTTATTTTGATAGCGTCCGATCAGGTGGGAACGCTCGCCGAGCAGGGCTTTATATCCAAAATAGGCGGCTCGTTCGAAACGTCCGTCATACAAAACAGCGACCCCGCCGCCGTAAAGCTCGCCTCGTACAGGCCCGACGGGGCGTCGGCGGACGAGCTGTACGGCTTTCCCGTTTCGCTCGACACGTGCTTTATGTACTACAACAAGTCGATTATCAACGAACAGGCTAAAAACCTCGACAAGCTTTTGAGCGTCGAGAGCCTAAAAACGGTCGCGGCGCAGGGGCTTGAGGACGCGTTCGGATTCGATATAGGCGACGGCTTTTATTCGGCGATTCCGTTTTTGACGGCGGGCGCGACCCTGTTCGGCGCGGACGGAACCGACAAAACGCAGTGCGACTTTTACACGTCGGAGCAAGGCCTCGCGGCGGCAAGATATATGTTCGACAACTTTACAAACGGTTCCGCCGCGCTGTTTAAGAGCGACAAGGCGAACAACCTCGCCTCGCTCCTAAACTCGAACAAGCTCCTTGCGACGGTGTCGGGCTCGTGGGAGTGGAACAACTCGTTCGCCCGCTACGCCGACAAAATCGGTATGGCGCCGCTTCCGTCGATAACGCTCGATATCGGCGGCGCGGAGCAAAAGCGGCAAATGGTGTCGTTCATAAACGCCAAAATCTACGCGGTAAATTCGCGCAGCCGCGACGCCGCGCTCGCCGCCCGCCTAGCCGACTTTATGACGGGCGAAAAGAACGCGATAAGGTGGTTTAGGGAACGCCGTTATTACGCGGCAAACCGCGCCGCCCAAGCCGACGCCGAATTTATGTCCGACCCTATGATCCGGGTTATGCGCTCGCAATTCAATTCCGCCGTCGCGGCTCCGTCCATAAAACAGATGTCGAAATTTTGGGATCCTATGGGGCGGTTCGGTCAGGCGGTGTATTCGGGAACGGCAAAAACGTGGGAACAGGCAAAGAACGAGCTGCGGCTTTCGGTCGACAAAATTTTAACGGAATAAACGGGGAGTAGTATAGAAGTGGAAAAACGTTCGCAAAACAAAATATTATCGTTTATGTCGGGGATAGCGGCATTTTTTGCAAACCTCGCGGTCGCCCTCGCGCGGGCGGCAAGGTCGGTTCCGGGGCGGCTCGCCGGCTTTGCCGGTCGCCTTAAAGACTTTTTTAGCCGCTACGGCGCCGACTTTAAGAACGGCGGCGCCGATGTTAGGCTGTCGTACGCCGTTATGGGCTACGGCAGTATAAAGGCGCGGCAGCTCGTTCGCGGCATACTCTTTTTAGTCGTCGAAATTCTGTTTATAGTCTTTATGGCGGCGTTCGGGGGCAAGGCGGTCGCCGGGTTCTTTACGCTCGGCACGCGCCTTCCCGTAACGGTCGAAAACGAATACGGCATCACTCGGCCCTTGGGCGGCGACAATTCGCTGCTTATGCTCCTTTACGGCATAATCGCGTTCATCATAATAATCTGCTTTATTTCACTCTATTTTATGTCGGTGCGCTCGTCCGTCGACGCGCTCGCGGCAAGGGCGGCGGGCAAAAAGCCAAAGTCGTTCCGCGAGGATCTCGACGAGCTTTTGGGCGCAAGGCTGTACGCGTCTATGCTGTTCATTCCGGTGCTTTGCGTCATAGCCCTAACGGTCGTCCCCATAATCTATATGGTGCTTATGGCGTTCACAAGCTACGACCGCAACCATCTGCCGCCCGGGTCGCTGTTCGGCTGGACGGGCTTTGCCGCCTTCGGCAAAATGCTTAGTCTGGGCGGCGGCTTTTTCGCGGTTTTGGGGTGGACGCTTATATGGGCGTTTTTCGCCACCTTTCTAAACTACTTCGCGGGTATGATAGTCGCGCTTTTAATAAACCGCAAGGGCGTTCGCGGCAAAAAGATTTTCCGCACCGTATTCGTCCTGACCATAGCCGTGCCGCAATTTATATCGCTGCTCGTTATGCGCAACTTCCTCAACCTCAACGGCCCTCTAAACGAATTTATCGCCAACGCGGGAATGCAAAAAATCGACTTTTTGGGCGACCCGCGCTATAACGGACTCATTCCGCGAATCTCGGTCATAGTCGTCAACCTTTGGGTGGGCATACCCTATACCATGCTCATAACGAGCGGCATTCTAATGAATATCCCCGCCGAGCTTTACGAGTCGGGGCGCATCGACGGCGCGTCGCCCGCAAGGCTGTTCATAAGTATCACCCTGCCCTACATACTTTTTATAACCTCGCCCTACCTTATTCAACAATTCGTCGGCAACATAAACAACTTTAATCTTATTTACCTACTCACGGAGGGCGGCCCCGTAACGCTGGGCGGCTCGGGCGCGGGGCGGACGGACTTACTAATAACGTGGCTCTACAAAATGACGATCGACGAAAAGAATTACAACATAGGCGCGGTAATCGGCATATTCACGTTCTTAATATGCGCCGTGTTCTCGCTTATAGTCTATTCGCAGTCGGGCGCTACAAAAAGGGAGGGCGAATTCAGATGAAAAAACCGGGCTTCGGAATGCGCGCAAAACGTATCGCCGCCGACGCGGTTTGCGAGGGCATACTAATAGCGCTGTCGGTCGTGTGGCTTATTCCCGTGCTGTGGATAGCCCTGCAAGGCTTTCGCGGCGAGGGCGGCGCGCTCGTGTCGTACTACTTCCCCAAAACCTTCACGTTCGCAAACTACGCCGCGCTTTTTACCGACGCGCTTTTCCCGCGCTGGATAATGAACACCCTGACCGTCGCCGTCGTTTCTTGCGTGATGAGCGTTATGCTCACGCTGATGGTCGCTTACAGTCTAAGCCGCTTTAAGTTCAAGCAAAAGAAATTTTTTATGAACGTCGCCATGGTGCTCGGAATGTTCCCCGGCTTTATGAGTATGATCGCCGTCTACTATATCTTTAAGGCGATCGGGCTCGACGGAACTCTTATCGCGCTCGTCATAGTCTATTCGTCGGGCGGCGCGCTCGGGTTCTACGTGGCAAAAGGCTACTTCGACACGCTGTCGCTCTCGCTCGACGAGGCCGCCAAAATCGACGGCGCAAAAAACTGGCAGGTTTTCTTTATAATAATTCTGCCGCTCGCCCGACCCATAATAGTCTACACCGCGCTTATGGCGTTTTTGGCGCCGTGGACGGACTTTATATTCGCCCGCGTTATTTTGGGAACCAACCGCGAAAGCTATACCGTGGCGATAGGGCTTTACGATTGGGTAAGCACCACGCGCAGCAACCTAATGTTCACCCAATTCGCGGCGGGATCGATGGTCGTCGCGGTGCCGATAGTCCTGCTGTTCATATTCTTGCAAAAGTATTATGTGGAGGGCATAACGGGCGGCGCCGTCAAAGGCTAATCGCGGGAGCGCCGAACGGCGGCGGTTCGGCGACTGTTGCAACATCTATCACATCGCTATCGCCGCTCCCGAACCCCGGCTTAAAATTCCCCTCGGAAGAAAACTCCGGACAAGTGTGGCGGCTTTAAGGCAACGGATTTTTTAGACGGAAATTGACTTGTTTTTGTAGGCAATAGCACCGCTATTGTCAAAAAAAGAAGAAAATTTACGGCAAAAAAGACGCGCCTTAAAACCGACTAAACTTGTCCGGAGGTTTTATAAGGGGTGCCGCCGAACGGCGGCGGGGTGGTTCGGTTCGGCGTGAGCATTCGACAAAAAATTCCCCTCTATGGAGGGGTGCCGCGTTAGCGGCGGGGTGGTTCGGCGCCCCTATAAGGCGCTTGCGCACCGGTATTAAAATTTTTTTTGGCATTGACCAAACAGGAGGTTTTTATGAAAAAGAACAAATTGTCAATCGTATTGTTATCGGCGGTTTTAGCGCTCGCGTGTTTCGCGGTTGCCGCTTGCGGCGACAAGGCGGGCGAGAGTACGGAATTTACGGTTAAATTCGTTACGAACGCCGACGTTAGTTTTGACGACGTAAAAATTCCCGCGGGCGAAAAGGCGACCGCGCCGACGGATATTGCAAGACCCGGTTATGCGCTCGACGGCTGGTTCGGCGACGAAAATTTTTCGGACGAATCGCGTTGGAATTTTGCCGAAAACGCCGTTACAGGCGATATTACGCTGTACGCAAAATGGACGGCGGTCGTTTACACTATCGAATATAACCTAAACGGCGGCGCTAATAACGCCGACAACCCGCCCTCGTACACCGTCGAGAGCGCGGACATAACCTTGCGCGCACCCACAAAACAGGGGTACGACTTTGCGGGGTGGTACGCCTCGGAAGATTTTGAAGGCTCGCCGATAGCGTCGATAACAAAAGGCACAACGGACAATTTTGAGCTGTGGGCAAAGTGGACGCCGCCCGCCGTTCCCGCGTCCGTTACGGTAGCGGGCGATTCAATCGTTACGCGCGGCGGCACGGCGGTTTATACGGCGACCGTTCTGCCCTCCGGAGTTTCGCAAAACGTTACTTGGTCGGTCGCGCCCGCAGACCTTGCCGAAATAACTTCGCTCGGCGTGCTTACCGCTACCGACATCGGCGTCGTTACCGTTACGGCGACGGCAAGCGGCACGAACGTGAAAGGTCATATCGAGGTTACGGTTACCGCGCCGCCCGCAACGACGGTAACCTATAATCTTAACGACGACGAATATACAAAGGCCGTCAACACCGAAAATTCTACCGCGTCGGTGGACTTGCCCGCCGTAATAAAAGCCCCTACGCGCGATTTGTTCACGTTCGGCGGGTGGTACACCGATTCGGGCTTAATGGCCGCGCTTTCGGCAACGGAGGGCGGCTACACCTTGCCCGCCGGAACGGCGCCGACCGTAACCCTGTACGCAAAATGGACGTACGACTATCCGTACTTTATTACGGGAAAACACACGGGTTGGAAAGATTATCCGCAAATGTTAAGCAACGCCGATTCGGGCAATGAGGGAAAGGAAGCCAACGCGCTTTGGCCCGTAATGAACCCCGACAGAACGAATATAGAACGCTACGCGCCCAAAGCCCCCGTGCTTTTGAATAACGACGGCGAGGGGGCGGGCTTTAAGGTTATAAGCCTTAACGCAAACGGTACCGACACCGTTTGGCACGGCGAGGACGGCAGTACGGACGGCGGCGCGGGCAACGTTGTTATGTCGCACGGCAGCGGCTATTACAGAGTTGTGTTGACCCATTCGGGGCTTGTTCCCACGGCGGCCGCCGTTATGCAAACGCTTACGTTTACGTCCCAATCTCACGTAACGTGGACTAACGCCGCGACTACGCAGGTTCTTCTCGGCTCGGCGTTTACCGACGCTCTAAAAGCCTATACCGTAGCCGTCCACTACGAGTACGCGACCGAGCCTACCGTAACCGTTACCGGCGTTACGGACGGCGTCGTTATGGGCGACGTTACGGTAAGCCTTTCCGCCGCTCCCACGGCAAAGGTGTATACGATTACGTATCATAACGTTACGGACGACGACCATACTAACCAAAAGACCTATACCGTCGAGAGTTCGTCTATAACGCTTACCGACCCGACCGCCCGCGCGGATTACACGTTCGGCGGCTGGTACGGCAACGAAGGCTTTACGGGCGATAAAATGACATCGATTATCACGTCGGGCGGCGACCTAAATATATACGCCAAATGGGATGCAATCGGAAAGATTAACGTTACCTACGTACTCGACGACGGCGCTTCCGTTAAAGCAGAAAACGGAGCGGGCAATTCGACCGTCTACGACGTCGGCGTGTCCGTAACAATCGCCGACCCCTCGCGGACGCATTACACCTTCGATGGGTGGTATAAGGAGTCGGACTTCACCGAACCGCTTGCGGCGGCGGAGGGCGGCGGCGGTTCCGTATTGCCCACAGCAAGCGCCGATTCGGTAACCCTGTACGCAAAATGGACGTACGACTATCCGTACTTTGTGTCCGGCGCCCATACAAGTTGGAGTGATTATGCGGCAATGAGCGCCTTGACCGCCGAGGAAAAGGAAGTATACGCATTATATCCGTTCGTTACGGGTACGGGCGACTCCCGCGTTTGGGACGGCAAAACCTTTAAGACCGCCGAAATTCTTATGACGGCGGGCAACACCTTTAAGGTTATAGGCGACGGCGGCGGCGACACGACTTGGTATAATGTCGGCGACGGCGTTTACAAAGAACCTCCGGCGGGCGAAACAGCCAACGCCCAAGCGGAATTTAACGGCTACTATGTTATTACGTTCACCGCCGACAGCGGCGCCAACGCTTATTATATGAGCGCCGTAAGCTACGATCCTCTTTGCGAAGTTGTCTTTACCGATTATTCCGACACCGCCGCCTATACCCTGACGGGACTAGACGCTCTTGTCAAAATAAGCGACGGAGTGTACAGAATTCGCAAGTCCGCGCTCGCGGCAGACTTAAAAATAAATGTTACCGCAACGCTGACAACCCCCGTAGCCAATAAGGTTCTTTCGCTCGGGTACACGCCGTCCGTCGCCGCCGACGCCGCTTACACGCATTCGGGCTTCGGCATTTGGGACGCGTCCGCGATTCCCTTCACCGTAACCCTATCCGACACCGCGACCGTTACGCTAACCCTCGCCGAGGTCGACCTGATGTCGTTAAGAATTTCGGACGGCATAACAATGCAAGACACCGTTGAAGCCTTGGCGCAGAACGTTAAAATCCCCGCCGATACGGTTCTGAATTACGCTAATCTTGCGGCATACGCCGGAATAACCGCCACAATCACGGGTTACCGAACTAACGACAATACCTTATTATGGTATGCGGGTTCCACCGAGGAGGTTGCTATATCGTCCGCTACAACCACCATATACGCCATAAACACGGCGAACGTATATTTGAAACTTGTAAATAACAGTAATGATGAGGGTTGGAAAAGTGCCAACGCACGAATCGCGCTTTATACGGGTTTGGGCAATACGTTCCACTACAATAGATATCTTGCGGATTTGGATATGTATGTGTGGACGGCTCCGGCTTCGGATCTCTTTATCTTTGTTAGGTTAAATCCTTCAGGTGAATTTGATTGGACGTCAAAATGGGCTCAAACCGTAGATCTTAATTTGAACGTCGACGGTAAACGCGTATATACGATTACCGGATGGGGAAATATAGACAATGAAAAAGTTATTCCCGAAGGACCGTTACACGTCTAAAAATTCTCCGCTCTCGGCGTATCGTCCGAATTCCCCTCTATGGAGGGGTGCCGCCGAACGGCGGCGGGGTGGTAAGGGGCTTTGTCAGTGGTATATATAAACCGCTCGCGCGTATCGCTTGAATTCCCCTTTATTGAAAACTCCGGACAAGTTTAGGCAACTTTAAGGCGCGTCTTTTTTGCCGTAAATTTTCTTCTTTTTTTGCCGATAGCGGTGCTATTGCCTGCAAAAACAAGTCGATTTCCGCCTAAAAAATCCGTTGCCTTAAAGCCGCCCCACTTGTCCGGAGTTTTCTATGGAGTGGTGCCGCCGAACGGCGGCGGGGTGGTAAGGGGCTTTGTCGGCGGTATATAAACCGCTGTGCGGAGCGGTTAAATTATTAAGGTATCGGCAAAAATTCGGTAGGGAAAGTAGGAATATTCCTACTTTCCCTACCGGTTTTGCGCGTATGCGGCGGACGCAATAAGCGGTTATGCCGCTTAATTTTGCCCCTTTAAAAAATACCCCTTGTTTTCGATTGTGTTTTTTTTGAGTTTGTGCTATAATGGGTACAAATGGAATTTGCACAACTTGGTTTAGACAAAAGGATACTCGACGCGATAGAGCGCAAGGGCTACACGGAGCCGTCGCCGATACAGCGACAAGCGATACCGCCGGCGTTAAAGGGCCGCGACATTTTGGGTTGCGCGCAAACGGGAACGGGCAAGACGGCCGCGTTCGCGATGCCGATTTTGCAGCTGCTCGACGCCGGCGTTAAGCCGGGCGCACCGCCGAAGATACGCGCGCTGATTTTGACGCCCACGCGGGAGCTCGCGTTGCAGATACACGATTCGTTCAAGACGTACGGACGCTATCTAAAACTCAAAAGCGGCGTTATTATGGGCGGCGTTTCGCAGCATTTGCAAAAGGAAACGCTTAGCCGCGGAGTGGACATATTGATCGCGACCCCCGGCAGGCTTTTGGATTTGCACGCGCAAAGGCTTGTCGATTTGAGCCTGTTGCAGATTTTTGTACTCGACGAGGCCGACCGTATGCTCGATATGGGCTTCATTCACGACGTGCGTAGGATTATCGCGCTGATACCGCAAAAGCGTCAGACGATGTTTTTTACGGCGACTATGCCGCCGGAAATTTTGAAGCTGACCGAGGTTTTGCTGCGCGACCCCGTTTCGATCGCGGTTACGCCCGTTTCGTCCACCGTCGACGAAATTACGCAGTCGGTCTACCTTACCGACAAGCTCCAAAAGCCCGACCTATTGGTTTGGTTTATGAACAAAAACCCCGACCTTGGTACGGCGCTGATTTTTACGCGCACAAAGTACGGCGCGGACAGGCTGTCGCGCAGGCTTAAACAGTCGGGAATCGAGGCGCTCGCCATTCACGGCGACAAGTCGCAGGGTCAACGGCAGTTCGCGCTCGACAGCTTTAAGGCGGGCAAAACCCGCGCGCTTGTCGCGACCGACATCGCCGCCCGCGGCATCGACATAGCCGACCTCTCGTGCGTTATCAACTACGAGCTGCCCAACGTGCCCGAAACTTACGTCCACCGCATAGGGCGCACGGGCAGAGCGGGCAAGTCCGGCGTCGCCGTTTCGTTTTGCGACTTCGACGAAAAAGAGTATTTAAGGGACATCGAAAAGCTGATCAAAAAAACCATTCCGCAAATCGATTCGCACCCTTACCCTATGACCGTTTTTGTAAAATCGCCGCCAAAGGTTCAAACGCCGCGCCCGCCGCGCGGCGAGCGCGCCCCCCAAAGCGGCTCCCAAAGCCGGCAAAGCGGGCCGTTCGGCCGCCGCCGCTAGTCTATGAGGCTGACCGCCGATTATCATACGCACACGTCCGACGGCGGTTCACACGCCAAGGGCGGCATTTTGGCTAACGCCGAAGCCGCGCGGAACGCGGGACTCGTCGAGGTCGCCGTAACCAATCACGGTTATAATCACGGAATATACGCCGTAAAGCGGTCGGACTACGACCGAATGAGGGCGGAGGCGGACGCCGCTCAAAGGGCTACGGGCGTGAGGGTGCTACTCGGAATCGAGGCGAATATCGTATCGACCGACGGCGACCTCGATTTAACCGACGGCGACCGCGAACGGCTCGACATTATTTTGGCGGGCTACCACCGAATCGTAAAGCCGCAAAAGCGCGGAATGTTCCCGGTTCACGCGGGCAACCTTATTCGCGGGCTGTTCAAGTCCGCGTACTACGGCGCGTCGGAGCAAAAAAAGTTCGTCGTCCGCAACACCGATATTGCGCTCAAAGCGATTTACGGCGGC
The DNA here is from genome assembly GCA_031276725.1 of Clostridiales bacterium. Classification (GTDB taxonomy): domain Bacteria; phylum Bacillota; class Clostridia; order Christensenellales; family Pumilibacteraceae; genus RACS-047. Next base: position 64,923 of record JAISMM010000090.1, read on the forward strand.
GGCGCGGACGTGTTCGTCCACCCGAACAGCCGGTTTAGGGTCGATATCGTCGCCGTAGCAAGGGCGTGCGCCCAAACGGATACGTATTTCGAGCTTAACCGCAAGGGGCTTGCCCTAACCGCCAAGCAATTAGACGCCGCCGCCAAAACGGGCGTGCGGTTCGTTATAGGCAGCGACGCGCACGATCCCGCCGACGTCGGCCGCGCCGACAACGTTTTTGAGCTTATAAAAGACCTGGACGTCGCCGCCCT